>RQBM01000195.1:0-11735 GCA_008668795.1 Collinsella aerofaciens
CGATGCCGCGCCCTGTGAGATGTGTGCGTTTGGACAGACCGAGCACACACTTCTCCGCCGCATCATCGAGCTCAAAGGTCGAAACGACGCCGTCAATGGACCGTGTCTCGTCATCCTCGGCCTCGGCATCCGCATCGTCCAGACGGGACTCGCGCCAGGCGCGCAAGGCGCGACCGCGCACAACGTAGTCACGTAACTCGGCCGCCGACATACCCTCCGCGCCCTCGATAATCACCTGGGGGTCGGGACGGGTCACATCGATCATCATGTCGATACGGTCGGCCAAAGGACCGCGCAGCTTTGCCCGATAGCGCTCCACCATCGCCGCCGAGCAGCGACACGGCACCTCGCGATCGCCCAAAAAGCCGCAGGGGCAGGGATTGCTCGCAGCCAGCAGTTGAAAGCGCGACGGGAAGGTAAAGGCCCCGTCGACGCGTACGATCCTCACATAGCCACGTTCGATGGGCTGACGCAGCGTCTGCAGCACACCCGTGGGAAACTCGGCAAGCTCGTCCAAAAAGAGCACACCGCCATGAGCAAGGCTGATCTCACCCGGGTGCACCGGGCGCCCACCGCCGATAAGGCCTGCGGTCGAAATACTGTGATGGGGACTGCGGAAGGGCCGGTGCCCCGCCAACAAGCCATCAATGTTCTCACCCAAAACCGAATGGATGCACAGCGCCTCCTGTTGATCCTCAACAGAAAGCTCGGGCAGGATGCCGGTCATACGACGTGCGAGCATCGTCTTGCCCGATCCCGGGGACCCAATCATGAGCAAGCCGAGTTCTCCTGCCGCCGCAAGCGCCATGCCGCGTTTGGCAACCTCCTGCCCCAGCACGTCGGCATAGTCGAGCTCGGGCTCAAAGGTCGCCTCAGGCCCTTCAGAATCCAGGTAGTGCCGCGCGGCATCGCCCATACCATGAGCAAGCTGAGACAAATGATCGATAAAGCCGCAATCCACGCCCGCGAGTGGCACATGCTGGTCTGACCTGCCGGCGATAAAAGACAGCCCCATGTCGCGAGCCAGCAGTTGAAACGCCACCTCGCCCTTGACGGGAAGCACCGTACCGTCCAAGCCGAGCTCGCCGGCGATAAGGCAGCGATCGAGGTTGTCACGGGGAATCTGACCATCGGCTGCCAGAACCGCGATGGCGATAGGCAGATCAAAGCCGCTACCGGTCTTGCGAATATCGCCGGGCGCCAGGTTGACCGTAATGCCCGAGCGTGGGATCTCGAACCCGGCGGAGTGCATCGCGCAGCGAATACGACCGCGCGACTCCATCACCTCCATACTCGGAATGCCGAGCATTTGGATGCCCGGAACGCCGCCGGCAAGCGAGACCTCGACCGTGACGGGAATCGCCTCGACGCCGCGGATGCAGGCCGCGTGAACGGCAAACGTCTCGAACGCCATCACGAAACCTGCCAATCGAACGCGTTGTACTGGTGCTCGATCTCGGCGATATGCCCGTCGCGGATGGTGACGCCCACGGCATCGAAGCGAATCGCCTTGAGCGGATAATGCTCCATGAGATAGCAACTTGCGATGCGGCGGTAGCGGCGTTGCTTTTGGGCGTCCACGGCCTCCTCGGGAAAGACCCGCGTGCTGCAATTCAGTGCAACGCGTCTGGTCTTGACCTCGGCCATCACCACGACATCGTCGAGCTCATCGAGCAGCACCAGATCGGCCTCGCCCTCGGTGCAACGATAACCCTGCTCCAGCAAGGTGTAGCCGCGCTCGTTAAAGTAGTCGATGGTGATCAGCTCGCCTAGCATGCCCAGCTCGCGGGGACTGAGTCCCTTGATAAACTCGGGCGTCATCGCCCCACAGTCGAGCTCGCCGTTTTCCCAACGCTCCTTGAGCTGCTGCGTCTTGCTCTTTTTGCTTGCGGCACTCATGGGGTCTCCTTTCCCGCACACTGCATTGCCCCGATGATGAGGGCACCTTTCATGCGGGTAAGTACCGGAAGCAAACCAAAAGCTGACCAAATGCCGACAAAAAACGGGCCGTACGCAGCAATGCTGCTGCATACGGCCCGCTACCAGCAGGTTTATAAAACCACAGAGGTCCCTGTCTCCACAATTGGCCTAGAAAAGGCGCTCAGTCTGCAGAAAGTTTCCGCAAAAGCTCACGCGGTGCAGCGGACAAAGTCCATGTTTGCGAATGGCCTCGATGTGCTCGGGGCTCGCATAGCCCTTCGACTCGGCCAGATGGTACTCGGGGTACTCGGCGTCGTACTCGACCATCATCTCGTCACGCGTGACCTTGGCCATGATGGACGCTGCGGCGATGCAGGCGATCTTGGCATCGCCTTTCACCACATCGCGCTCGTTAGGAACAGCGCCCAAGGGGTTGCCATCCATGAGGACGCAGTCGGGTTCAAGTCCCGTATCGGCCACGGCGCCCGCAACGGCGGTACGGATAGCACGGGCCATGCCCATCTCATCGATATCCTTAGGCGCGATATGGCAAAAACCGATCGCCGTCGCCACCTCGGCAATCTTCACTGAGAGCAACTCGCGGCGCGCCGGCGTGAGCTTTTTGGAATCGTTGATGCCCCAGACGCGCGGCTCCATGGGAAGGCACACGGCACACACGGTTAAGGGACCCGCTACCGAGCCGCGGCCCACCTCGTCGACACCAACGACCACCCCATCGCCGCCAAGCTCATGCATAAGCTCGTACATGTCATTGACGCGCTCGCGCTCGGCAAGTTCCTTAGCATGGCGTTTGAGGGCGCGTTCACAAGCCTTGATCACCTGCTGGCGCGGGTCCTCGCGATAATGCTCCACGAGGGCGGGGATCTCCTCAAACGTTGCGCTCGCTAGCTCTCCGGCAACCTGCGATGCCGAAACCGAGCTCGTCATATTGGCCATACCAGGCCCTCCTTGCATGCAAATCAGATAAAAAGAAGGGCCACCCGAAGGTGGCCCTTGTGTCCAAACGAGTGGACAGACGCTGCGATCTTCTTAGCGCTTCTCGGGGATGCGAGCAGCCTTGCCCACCTTGTCGCGGAGGTAGTACAGCTTGGCGCGACGGACGCGACCATGACGAACGACCTCGAGCTTGGCGATCTTGGGGCTGTGAAGCGGGAAGGTACGCTCAACACCGACACCGAAGGACATCTTGCGGACGGTGAAGGTCTCGCGGGCACCGGCGCCGGCCATGCGGATGACGTCGCCCTGGAAGACCTGGATGCGCTCGCGGTCGCCTTCCTTAATGCGGTAGTGAACCTTGACGTTGTCGGCGACGCGAACCTGAGGAATGTCCTCGCGGATCTGCTGACGCTCGATTGCGCGGATGTAATCCATGTGCAATTCCTTACTCTTCTAGAGGTGCCGTACCACCTTGGCCGGCACGTAGTTGAACAAACGTATTCGAGTATACACGCGCGGGTTTCTGCTGCAAGAACAATTTTTTACGCAGACAAAAAGACAAAACCCGCACATGATAACCGTCCGCCTCACGAATGAGACGGACGGCATGAAGGGGGGCTACGTTAGGCGTCTGAACCCAAAACGTTACGCGGAGCGCTTCGCCTCGAGCTTGGCCTGGGCGGCAGCCAGGCGTGCGAGGGGCACGCGGTAGGGCGAGCAGGACACATAGTCCACGTCGGCCACGTTGAACAGGCCCTTAATGGATTTGGGGTCGCCGCCGTGCTCGCCGCACACGCCAAAGTGCATGTCGGGGTTGGTGGCGCGGCCCTTCTCGACGGCCATGCGCACCAGCTCGAGCACCGCGGTATCGATGGTCTCGAAGGGATTGTCCTTCAGGATCTTCTTATGCATGTACAGCGGGATGAACTTAGCCTCGGCGTCGTCACGCGAGAAACCGAAGGTCGTCTGGGTGAGGTCGTTAGTGCCAAAACAGAAGAAGTCTGCATAATGGGCGATCTCGTCAGCGACCATGCAGGCGCGCGGCAGCTCGAGCATCGTGCCCACGGGAATATTGAGCTCGACGGCCTCTTCGTCGGAAACCTCGGCGATTACGCGCTCGATAACCTCGCGGATCTGGACATGCTCGGCCGTGATGGAAACGAGCGGAACCATGATCTCAGGGCGCGGATCGACGCCTTCCTTGATAAGACGGGCAGCAGCCGTAGCGACGGCGCGAACCTGCATGAGCGGCAGATCGCTAAAGACGACGGACAGGCGCACACCGCGCAGGCCGAGCATCGGGTTGGACTCGACCATACCGTCAATACGACGCAGACGGGTGCGCAGGGCGGCAAGCTCTTCCTCGTTGGCGCCAGCGGCTTCCTTCTTGGTGATGGCGACCTCGAGCTCGCGAGGATCATCCAGGAACTCATGAAGCGGCGGATCGAGCAGCCGGACGACCACATCGCGACCGGACATGGTCTTGAACATCGCCAGGAAGTCCTCGGTCTGAACCTTGAGCAGGTCGGCCAGGGCCTGCTGCTTCACGGTCTCATCGTCAGACAGGATAAAGCTCTGGATGATGTTCTTGCGATCGCCCAGGAACATGTGCTCGGTGCGGCACAGGCCAATAGCCTCGGCGCCAAACTCGAGGGCGAGCTCGGCATCCTCGGGATTGTCGGCGTTGACGCGCACATGGTTGGCATGGCCACAGGTCTCGTCCAGGCGAATCTCGTCGGCCCAGGACAGGATGGTGTCCAGGTCGCCGGTAAGCTCGGCGGAGGCCAGGTCGACGGGACCGTCGACGACGATGCCCTGGGTGCCGTCGATGGAGATGACATCGCCCTCGTGCAGTACGCGGTCGCTGCCCTCGATGCGCACGACCTTCTCGGCGGCGTCGATATGGAAGCGCTCAACGCCGCAGACGCAGGGCGTACCCATGCCGCGGGCGATAACGGCGGCATGGCTCGTCTTGCCACCGTGGCTGGTCAGGATGCCCTCGGCGGCGACCATGCCCTTCAGGTCGTCGGGGTTGGTCTCCCAACGAACCAGAATGACCTTGTGGCCCTCGTTGGCGCGCGCGACGGCGTCATCGCTCGAGAACACGACCTCGCCCACGGCGGCACCGGGGCTGGCGTTCAGACCGCTGGCCAGCGCCTCGTACTTCTTGGAGGCGTCAAACTGCGGGTGCAGGAGTTGGTCGAGCTGCGCGGGATCGATGCGGCTCACGGCCTCCTCGCGGGTGATCAGGCCCTCCTCGACCATTTCGATAGCGATGCGCAGGGCGGCGGTGGCGGTGCGCTTGCCCACGCGGGTCTGGAGCATCCAGAGCTTGCCCTGCTCGATGGTGAACTCGATATCGCACATATCGCGATAATGATCCTCGAGCGTCAGGAACACGCGCTCGAGCTCCTCACCTGCGGACTCGAGGCCCGGGGTGGTCTTGAGGTCGGCAATGGGCTCGGTGTTGCGGATGCCGGCGACGACGTCCTCGCCCTGGGCGTTAACCAGAAAATCGCCGTAGAACTCCTTGGTGCCGTCGGCCGGGTTGCGCGTAAAGGCGACGCCGGTCGCAGAGGTCTCGCCCTTGTTGCCAAAGGCCATGGCCTGCACGTTGACGGCGGTGCCGAGGTCGTCGGAAATGCCATGCTGCTTGCGGTAGATGCAGGCACGCTCGTTCATCCAGCTGCCAAAGACGGCCTGGATGGCAAGGCGTAGCTGAAGCTCCGGGTCGTGCGGGAAGATGGGCTTGCCGTCAGCGACCTCGAGCTCGGGATACAGGGCGGCATCGACGTTCTCGGAGAAGATGCCCTTAAAGGTCTCGACGAGTTCCTGCAGGTCCTCGGCCGAAAGCTCGGAGTCGACGCGAACGCCGGCGACCAGGCGGGCCTGGGTCAGGGCGTTCTCGAACAGGTCGGCATCAACGCCCATAACGACGTTGGAGAACATCTGAATAAAGCGGCGGTAGCTATCCCAAGCAAAACGCGGATTTTGCGTCTGGGCGATGAGCCCCTGAACGGAGTCGTCGTTGAGGCCTAAGTTGAGGACCGTGTCCATCATGCCGGGCATGGAGAACGGAGCGCCCGAACGAACCGACACGAGCAGCGGATCGGAGGCGTCGCCGAGCTTCTTGCCGCAGCGGGCCTCGAGGTCTGCCTCGGCAGCAACGATCTCATCGAGTGCGCCCTCGGGCCACACGTTGCCGGCACCGGAGTACTCGACGCAAGTCTGGCAGGTAATGGTAAAGCCACCGGGAACCGGCAGGCCGATGCGGCTCATCTCGGCAAGGTTTGCGCCCTTGCCGCCAAGCACGAAGTTCATGGACTTGTCGCCCTCAGTGACACAGGTGCCCTGGGCGTCGGTTCCAAAACGGTAAACCCTCTTGCAATCGCTCACGATACTTCCCCTTTCATGCACTTACGCGCACGACCGTGGTAACGAATCGACCCGCCAAATGCGGGCCGTGAGGGAACTATACGGCGGGTTTTGAGCGGGCTTAAGCAGAGGATGCGCGGTTTGGTAAACGTGCTAAAACTGGCGGTAAACGGTAGGTAAAGGTGGTTACCTTATGAATATACCACTGTAAGAAAGTGCAGGTCAGATGCGATATTTTTGCTAAATCGCTTTATCAAAATGCTGCTACTATTAGGCTCGACGGGCGGCGCGGCGGGCACGGGCTTCTTGGATTTCCTCCAAGTGGCTAATGATCTCGGCTGCGCTTTCCTCGATGGCCTTGCCGTCGGTACGCACCACAAAGCAGCCTAGGCGCTTCATGAGCGCACGGGCTTCCTCGAGCTCGCTGTGCACGCTCTCAGGCTCGGCATAGGAGCCGGCAACGGCACGAGCGTAGTCATCGCCCAAGCGGCTATCGCGAATTTCGGAAATCACATCGACGGTCGAAATCAGGCCGAACAGGCGCATCGGGTCGACCTCGTAAATCGACTTGGGCGGCTCCATGCCATGCGCCAGTGGGACATTGGCGACCTTGTAGCCCTGATAGGCCAAATACATCGACAGCGGCGTCTTGGACGTACGCGATACGCCCAGCAGCACGATATCGGCACCCGACAGATCGTCGCAGCCGCGCCCGTCATCGTGCTCAACGAAATACTCCATGGCCTCGATACGATGGAAATAGCGGTCATCGGTCTTGTGAATCACGCCCGCAACGCCCTTGGGCGGCACACCGATGAGCGACGACAGCACGGCGAGCGTCGGGCCGATCAGGTCGACCGAACGGATATGCAGCATGCCCAGGTAATCGAGCACACGGGCGCGAAGCGCCGGATCGACAATGGTGTGGAACACGGCAATATCGCGATGATCGGCATCGACGCGCGGACCCACAAACGACTTGACCTGCTCCACCGAGTTCACCTTGGGCAGGCGCAAGAGACGAAAAGCCCCTTCATCAAATTGCCCGGACGCCGCAAGCACCACCTCACAAGCGGTATCACCGAGCGAGTCGGAGATAACGATAACGGTGGGACGAGCGGTGACCGGGCAATCCATGCGGGGCTCCTTTTGCGCTTATGCGCAGGCTGGCTTACTTTTTGCGAGCAAGCTCACCGATGTTTGCGATGCCGGAGAAAACGGCCTCGAAGCGGTTGAGCAGCTTAAGGCGATTATCGCGAAGCTGCTCGTCCTTATCCATGACCATGACCTCGTCGAAGAAGCGGTCGATGGGGGCGCGCAGGGCGGCAAGGGCGGCAAATGCGGCCGGGTAATCCTCGGCAGCAAGGGCGGCGTCGACAGCGGTCTGAGCAGCCTCGGAGGCATCGGCAAGCGCGAGCTCGACCTCGCCCATCAGGGCGCGGTCGTACTCCGCGCCCAGCTCGAGCTTGGAGATGTGCGCGGCGCGGGCATAGGCGGTCGCCAGGTTATCGAACGTCTCAGCGTCGTTCTTGCGGGCCTCGTCGAGGGCGGCGCAGCGGGCGAAGAAGACGGACGGGGCGATGATGTGCACCGCGGAGACGGCGGCAACGGTATCGGCCGGGATCTTTTCGTCGCGGGCCATGCTCACCAGACGGCCGTGGAAGAAGTCGCGAACCTGCTGAGCGACCTCGGCGGCGTCGAACTCGATACCCTGCTCGCTATAAAGCTCAAGGGCAAAGTCGATAAGCGACGTGGGATCGATCGGCAGACGGTCGCGCAGGATGTTGATGATGCCGATAGCGGCACGACGCAGCGCGTAGGGATCGGAGGAGCCGGTCGGGGGCTCGCCAATGGCAAAGATACCGGCGATGGTATCGAGCTTGTCGGCGCAGGCCACGATGCAGCCAGCGGTGCCCTCGGGCAGCTCGTCACCGGCAAAGCGGGGACGATAATGATCGCGAATGGCGTGGGCGACCTCATCGTTCTCCCCCATCGCGGTGGCGTAGTAACCGCCCATCACGCCCTGCTGGCTCGTGAACTCGACGACGGCGTTGGATACCAAGTCGGCCTTGCACAGGTGCGCGGCGCGAGCGGCATCGGCTGCCAGGTGAGCACCCAGGTGTGCCTCACGGGCAATAGCGAGCGCGAGCTGCTCGATGCGCTCGGACTTGGCGAGCACGCTACCGAGCTTCTCCTGGAAGGCGACCTTGGCCAGACGCTCGCGGAACTCGTCGAGGGAGATCTTCAGGTCCTCCTCGTAGAAGAACTTGGCATCGTCCAGACGGGCACGCACAACGCGCTCGTTGCCGTCGATCACGCGCTCGGCGTTCTCGGGCTTGCTGTTGGAGACGACCACGAACTCACGCGTGAGCTTGCCCTCGCCGTCATAGATCGGGAAGTAGCGCTGGTTGGTGAGCATGGACTCGCAGATGATCTCGTGCGGGACCTTGAGGAACTCCTCATCGAAGGTCCCGACGAGCACCGTCGGCCACTCGCAGAGGTTGATGACCTCCTCAAAGACCTTCTTGGGCGTATCGACATGGCAGCCGGGACGGGCAGCCTCGACCTCGGCGATACCGGCAAGGATGGCCTCGCGACGGCGCTCGGCAGAAAGCACGCCGGCGTCCTCGAGCACCTGCTCGTAGACGGCGGGGCTGGCGACCACATGGTCACCGGGGCCAAGCACGCGATGACCACGCGTGGTGTTGCCACTCGTCACGTCGGCAAACGACACGGGCACAACGTCCTCGCCCAGAAGGCAGCAGATCCAGCGGACCGGACGAACAAAGGTCGCATGCTCGTGACCCCAGCGCTGAGAGCGGTAGTTGGGCCACTGCAAGCCAGCGATAGTCTTCTCGCACAGGGCCGTCAGGATCGGGGTGGCCGGGGCGGAAGGGATGTTCTTCTCGGCAAAGACGTACTCACGGCCGTCGGTGTCCTCGCGACGAACCAGATCCTCGGCAGCCACACCGCACTTGCGGGCGAAGCCCTGGGCGGCCTTGGTGGCGTTACCATCGGCATCGAAGGCGATGTTGGCCGCGGGGCCGCGCTTGACCTCGTGAACCTCGTCGGTCGCGGTGGCGACGTCGGCAACGAGCGCAGCCAGACGACGCGGGCTCGAGATCACGCGGACCTCGCCGTGGGCCAGGCCGGCCTCGTCGAGACCCTTGGCAATCATGGTGCCAAGCTGCTTGACGGCATTGTTCAGCGGTGCAGAGGGCATTTCCTCCGTACCGATCTCAAACAGGAAATCCTTAGCGTCTGCCATGGCTTACGCCACCTCGCCTTCCTGGTCGGCATTCTCGTTGACTCCAGCGACCTCGGCCATATAGGCCTCGCAGCACGCCTTGGCGACGGCGCGGACGCGCAGGATGTAGTTAGCACGCTCGACCGCGGACAGCGCACCGCGAGCATCGAGCAGGTTGAAGGCATGGCTGCACTTCATGACGCAGTCGTAAGCGGGCAGCGGCAGCTTGCGCTCAAGGCAGGAGTGGCACTCGGCCTCGTAGTCGTCAAACTTCTGACGCATCATCTCGACGTTGGCGACCTCAAAGTTGTAGGCGCTAAACTCGCGCTCGTTCTCCAGGAACACGTCGCCATAGGTCATCGGCGTGCCATCGGGCAGATAGCTCCACACCAGGTCGTAGACGGAGTTGACGCCCTGAGCGTACATGGCGATGCGCTCCAGACCATAGGTAATCTCGACGGGCACAGGGTCGACCTCGATGCCGCCCACCTGCTGGAAGTACGTAAACTGCGTGACCTCCATGCCGTTGAGCCAGACCTCCCAGCCAAGGCCCCAGGCGCCCAGCGTCGGGCTCTCCCAGTCGTCCTCGACAAAACGAACGTCATGGTCGTTGGGGTCCAGACCGATAGCGGCAAGAGACCCCAGGTAGAGCTCCTGGGCGTTGACCGGCGACGGCTTGATGAGCACCTGGAACTGATAGTAGTGCTGCATGCGGTTGGGATTCTCGCCGTAGCGGCCGTCGGCGGGACGGCGGCAGGGCTGAGCGTAGCAGGTGCGCCACTCGGCAGGACCGAGCGAGCGCAACGTGGTCGCGGTGTGGAAGGTACCGGCACCGACCTCGGAGTCATAGGGCTGCATAATGACGCAGCCCTGCTCGCCCCAGTACTGCTGGAGGCGCAGGATGATGTCTTGGAAGGAAAGCGATGAAGCGTTCATGCCTCTAATATCCCCTCGTCGAAACGATTACACGGTTAGGTACTGTACTATAGCGGTTTTTAGTCGATAGCGCCCAGACGGTTGAGCGGCCAGTAACGCACGAGCGCCACGGCGATCAATTCGGAGCGGTCGACCGGGCCAAAGTAGCGGGAGTCAGCAGAGTTCTCGCGGTTGTCGCCCATCACCCACACGCACCCGTCGGGAACGGTGTAGGGATAGCTTACCTGAGCGCCGGGCGCTTGGACCGAAAGTGGCCAGCTCATGCCCGTCGTATAGTCCTCGTCGAGCGCTTGGCCGTCAACGACCACCTTGCCATCCTGCAGGTCGACCGTCTGCCCGGCCGTGGCAATAACACGCTTGACAAGAACATCATGCTCGGAGGTGCCATCGGGGTTGTGAAACACCACGATATCGCCCTGCTTGACGGGCTGACCGAGCTCGAGGCTCACCTTTTGTGCCAGGATCTGGTCGCCAATCTCGATCGTGGACTCCATGGAACCGGTGGGTACCACAAAGGGTTCGACCACAAACGAGCGAATCAAGAAGGTAGCGACCAGTGCGATCGCGACGACCACGATCCACTCAAACGCACCCTTTAGCACGGAATGCTGCGATGGAACCATCCTCACTCCTCGCTCTGCGAATACGAAGCGTCCAGAATCTCCTGCGCGTAAGCGCGCTCCTCGGGCGTGAGCCGCGCCGTCTCAATCAGATCGGGACGCCAACGACAGGTGCGCTCGATGGCGTTCTTACGACGCCACGCATCGACCTTAGCATGATCGCCGCTCACAAGCACCGGAGGCACGCCCTCGCCGTTGAACTCGGCAGGACGGGTGTACTGCGCGTACTCGAGCAGGCCTCCATCCTCGGCGGTCGAGAACGACTCGTCCACGTTGCTCATCTCGTCGCCCAGGGCGCCGGGAATCAGGCGTACGACGGCATCGGCAACGACCATAGCGGGAAGCTCGCCGCCCGTAAGCACGTAGTCGCCGATCGACAGACGCTCATCGGCATACGCATACGCGCGCTCGTCGACGCCCTCGTAGCGACTGCACACAAACAGCAGGCGCTCACTTTTGAGCAGGCGCTCGGCCACATGCTGCGTAAAGGGCTCGCCACAGGGGGTGAAGAACACAACCGTGGGCTTGGGACCCTCTGCGCTAATGGCCTCGATGGCCTCTGCGATAGGCTCGACCTTCATGAGCATGCCCTGCCCGCCGCCGTACGGCTCGTCATCGACGGTACGATGGCGGTCGTGCGTCCAGTCGCGCAGGTTATACGCCTTAAAATCAAAAAGGCC
>RQBM01000196.1:0-3796 GCA_008668795.1 Collinsella aerofaciens
CCGGGCGGCCCATGGCTCAACTTTGATCAAGGCTGGGTGTGGCTCGACGACGAGTTCGCGGCAATCGTTTGTCACGGATATCCTACCGCCACGTCGTTTGGCGGTTACCATCTTTCACCCGATCGCGCCCGCGCCGCCACCCAGCTTGCCGTATGGATGCTCAACGGCACTACCCATGTCGACGGCACCTACTCCTACACGACCGCTCAGGGCAAAACCAAGAGCGGACACTTTACCGCCGACAATGAAGTCGTGGCGGCTGCGCGGTGGCTCCACGACAGCGCAAAATCAGGAAGCATCAAAGCCGCTCCGCACCGCGCGCGACGCTATCTAGGAGCCGTATCGGGCGGCAGCAAACGTCAAGACATGCTCTATGTACTGCCGGCGGTCTCTGTTTCCTTCCAAAAGCAGTCTGCTAACACCGTTATTACCAGCGGAAACAATACCTATCAGTTTACCGGGGCAACATTCGATATTTTTGAGAGCGCCAGCGGCGCGCGTGTCGGCACCATCAAGATGGACAGCAACGGTCGAGCGCAAGCAACACTTCTGCCCAACACGGCATACTACCTAGTTGAAACGAAGGCGCCGGCCGGCTATGTCCCCCGCCACGATCGTATTGCCTTTACCACGGGGAATGACGGCGGGCGGGTCGCCATTGATGAACAGCCCGGCACCATCAATCTGCGTATCGTAAAACTCGATGCCGCGACGAATGCCGGCCCCCAGGTGGGATCTTCACTCGCAGGAGCAGAGTTCACGTGTGTGTCGCAATCAACCCCTGGATGGGCACAAATCCTCACGACCGACGAAAGCGGTCGGGCCACCCTCGCCGATGTCCCCTTAGGAACCTTTACCATCTACGAATCAAAAACCCCCGAGGGCTACCTGCCATCCAACGACAGCTGGACCTATACCGTTGGAGCCGACCAGCTCGGCGATTCAGGCGTGGTCGAGATCGAATCTCGCGTTTCCGATATCCCCATTGCGTTTAAC
Organism: Collinsella aerofaciens; assembly: GCA_008668795.1. Classification (GTDB taxonomy): domain Bacteria; phylum Actinomycetota; class Coriobacteriia; order Coriobacteriales; family Coriobacteriaceae; genus Collinsella; species Collinsella aerofaciens_AS. The sequence continues at coordinate 997 of RQBM01000196.1, forward strand.
CTTGAGATTTCCAAATTCAAGGATTACGGCAATAGCGACCAATCCGGCCTGGAGCAGCCGGCGGGTGGTGTTGTCTTTGAGGTTGTCAGCAACAGCTCTCAGCAGGTTGTTGGCACACTGACCACAAACGTCTATGGCTTTGCCTCCACCAAAGATCAGCCCGAAGCATGGTTCGGCGCAGGCAAGCGACCCGCCGGTGTCCACGGAGCCGTCCCATACGACCGTGCCGGCTACACGGTTCGCGAGGTTCCGGAAACCGTCCCCGAGGGTTTTAAACGTGCAGGGGAATGGACCGTCGGGGCCAATCAGATTTCCAACGGCGCCGAGCTTCAATATATCGTGGACAACCATGCTCTGTCGACGCATCTCCAGATTGTAAAACGCGATGCCCAAACAGGCGCTTCTGTTCCACTAGCCGGATTCACCTTCCAACTACTCGACAGCAATCACGAATCTGTCTCACAAACTTGCTGGTATCCAACACATAACGTAATGGACACCTTTACGACTGACGCGACCGGGACCGTCACACTGCCCGAATCGCTCGTGCCGGGCACCTATTATGTACGCGAAACCTCGGCCAAAGAGCCCTATCTTGTCGGCGAGGAGATCGAGGTAAACATACCCGCCGACATGAACCTAACGCCCGTTGCAATCGCCTCGTATTATGACCACGCCGCGACCGGAAACATCAGGATCGTTAAAACCGATGCCATAGACGGCAGCAGCCTCGCGGGCGCCGTCTTTGAGATCCGTGCCTCGAGTGATATCGTGCGCCCCGACGGTAGCATTGCCGCGCTCGACGGTGAGACTGTCGCTACCATCACGACGGATGAAACTGGAGAAGCACGCGCGGACAACCTCCCGCTGGGACTTGGCACCGCACGCTACGAGGTTGTCGAGACTCAAGCGCCGGCAGGCTTCTTGCTCGATCGGACAACCCATATTGTCGACCTTACTTATGCCGACCAGAAAACACCCGTTGTAGAAGCACGGCTTAACGTATCCGACGATTACACCAAGGTTGATATCTCCAAGGTCGATGCAAGCGGTGAGCAGGAAGTGGAAGGCGCACAACTCACCTTATATGGTCCCGATAAAACCGAAATAGACTCCTGGACCTCATCCGACAAGCCACACCGCGTCGAACATCTTGCACCCGGCACCTACTCGTTGCGCGAAATGATGTCTCCGCGGACCTATGACCTTGCCGAGGAAATAACGTTTGAAATAAAGGATACGGGAGAAGTCCAATCCGTCGCGATGAAGGATGCGCCCATCGAGATCAAGGGACAGGTCGACAAGCGTCAGGAACTTGTCCAACCTATCGAAAAGGGCCTGTTGGCTAACGGCGATGGTAAAAATCGCGCCGCGACGCAAACTAATACGGATGGACTTTTCTCCTATACCATCGACGCTCGAAACGATTCCGCTACTTGGGTTGATGAGTTTACGATTACCGATGATCTTGAGTGCGCCAAAGACGGCACGGCGAGATTCATCTCAATCGAAACCCCCGTCGCCATCGGCGACCTCAACGGTCTGTGCAACGTGTGGTATCGCACGACGCCGTTGGACTCGACAGACGTCGATGAGCCGGCGAACGCGACACTTGACGATGGACACGAAAATCCTTGGCTTGAGTCCGACGAAGTAAAAGAGAGCCTTGGTGAGGACTGCCGCCTCGTCGATTACGACGGCTGGCGCCTCTGGAAGGCGGATGTCTCGACCACGGAATCCACCACACTCGAGGCGGAAGAGCTCGACCTTGCATCCAATACCGTCGTAACAGGCATTCGAATTGAATACGGTGCGGTAGCCGCCGACTTTACGACTCGAAGCGATGCGGATTCTTGGACCCGCGATGATCTCAAAGATGAGCACGACGACCTTGACGATGCCAAAGCAATCCTTGGCACAGACGCTCGGGGCGCAGTCGTACACATGCAGGCAACGTCGGCTTATACGCCCCAAACCGCACTCACCAACAGCGCGCGCGTCGATCTTTGCCGCAACGGTGGCGGCGATAAACTTGAGTCACATGACGAGGACAGCGTCATTCAACGCTGTACTCTACCGCAGGACCTACCGGCAACAGGATCAGTTCCCATCGCCGCTTGCATCACCGCGCTCCTGACCTCGGGTGCCGCAGCCCTATGGTTCGCTCGCCTTAGGTCGATCCCAAAGAAGCGCTAGCGCGATGAAAAAGCGGGCGAGCCAGTCCCCTGGCTCGCCCGCTTTCAATCATTTAAATCGCCGCATCTACTCTGCAGACGAAGATCCACCATCAACGATTGCCTGCTCGGACTCAGGAATCCCATCGGCACCCGTACTCTGTTCTTGCTCCACCTCTTCGCTGATTGCGGAGGCGGGGGTCGAGCCCTTTGCACCCACGATGTAGGCAGCCCCAAATCCTAACGCAATGGCAATCAAGGTCAAAATCACGTAGACAGGCCAATGGCGCTTAATATACGAAAACACGTTGACTCCTTAGAGCTCCGTCTACGAACGGCGGATAACCTCGGTCACGACCTCGGATACCGTAGCAATGTTCGTCGGGTTGACATTGTGGGGCAGGTCGTCCTCGGTACGAGCGCAAGCCAGACGCGTGCCGTCCACGCCGGCGATGGTAAGGGCTCGGCGGCTCGCCTCGAGCGCAGCATAGGCATCGGTCTTGGCATAGGGCATCTCGAGCGCGCCACAATCGACATGGAACGACTTGCAGACCTTGCTGACCAGGTTCATGATGCGGCGATCGCCCTTGAGCAGTTGTTGTTCGCCCTCGACCGTCACCACCGAA
>RQBM01000235.1:0-4750 GCA_008668795.1 Collinsella aerofaciens
ACAAAGAGCAGAACCTGCACGCCTACCACGGCGGCAAAACCGCCCTTGATGTAGTACGGGTAGCGATGCTCAAACGCCACGGCATGATCGAGCAGCTCGCGACGGTACGAATCCGAATCGAGCATGACGCGCATGGCCGTGCGCAGCGAATAGCGCTGGCGCGGTAGGTCGTTGGACTCGCAGATCATGAGGCCCGTCGTGGAAAGCTGCTTATCAAAGAGCAGATTGAGGTTGAGCAGCAACGGGCGCAGCTGCAGACCGATAAAGAGCGCGATGGCAAGGAACACGCCCAGGACGCACAGGTTGAACAGGTAGTTGAACGAATACATGCCACCGACGGTCTCGCGCAGCAGGTTGATGCCATAAGTGAAGGGCAGCAGCGGATGCAGCCATTGGAAGAAGCCGGGCATCATCTCGATGGGATACATGCCCGACGAGCCGGGGATCTGCACAATGACGAGGATGACGCCAATGGCTTTACCGATATGCTTAAACGTGGTGGACAGCGCATAGATGATGTTGACGTAGGTGAACGAAATAGCGATGCCGCCCAGTACAAAGAGCAGCGGATTGACGCACTGAACGCCAATGACCAGGTCGCCCACCGTAACGATAATGGCCTGGAACGCGCCCAGGATCACCAGCAGCAGCCAGCGGCCAAAGTAGCCCTGACGCGCCGTAAAGCTACCGATGCCCTCGCGGTCGACCTCGAGTTTATAGATAGCGATGAGCACATAGCCGCCCACCCACAGCGCCAGATTGGTGTAGAAGGGCGCGATGCCCGAGCCAAAGCTCTTGACCGGATAGATTGACTTGGACGTCAGCTCAACCGGAGATGCCATGAAATCTGCCACGTCATTGACGTCGACGTCCATGAGGTCGGCTAACTCGCCCATAGACTCAGAGGTCTGCAGCGCCGCAATGTCATTGGCGGCGGTCGCGAGCTTGTCCTGAACCTTGGCAAGGGAGGCGTCGGTTTGGGATAGCGTGGTCTTTGCCTGCTTGAGCGTGGCGTCGAGCTGCGCTAGCGTGCCGCGCGCGCTCGCTATCGTGGGGGTCATACCCGACACAATGCCGGTCAAATCGCCCGAAACGGCGGCAAAGGAGTCAAGCGCGCTCGAAGCCTTCGGAAGTGCGTTCTGACCCAGATCGGTCTGAGCCTGACCGAGGTTAGCCGTACCGGTCTGAATTGCCGCGTTGAGTGCGTTGCTCGCGTTCGAGATTGCCGTAGCGTCGTTTGCCATGGCGCTCGACTGTGCAGAAAGGCCATCCTTGATGCTCTGCAGCTTCTGGTTTTGCTCGCGAAGCGAATCGATGGTCGATACAATGCGCGCGTCAATTTCCTCGGAACCTGTCGACGTGTCATTAACGAGAATCTCCAAGTGCCCGATAACGGCCTTATTGTGATCGATCGTCGCCTGGAGAGACTCGAGCGAGTTGTCGATGCGGGTGGTCGTAGATGTGACCGTACCCGTTAGCTTGCCAATCGCAGCGTTCGCGGAGGCTGACGTCTTGGTGAGTGCAAGGCTACCTTCCGAGAGTGCCTTGGAGAGCGAGGTGATAGAGTTGCCCGCCGTGGCGCGAGCCTCGCCCAGCAGGTCGTTGCCCTGGGAGATCGCCTGCGTTAGAGAGGGCGCCTGCCCCTGCAGGCCCGCCAGCGCAGCATCGGCCGAAGCAATCGAGCTGCTCGTCTTGTCGATGGCGGTGTTCATGTCGCCGATGGAATCGCGTACTTCGCCCAGGGTATCAGACGCCTCGGACACCGAGCCCGCCAGCGAATCCCGGGTCTGGGTCGCCTTGTCTTTAAGGTCGATGCCAGCATCTTTGGCAATGCCCGCGACGGTCTCGCCCACCGTGGAGACAAACTCCGAGTTGATCTGCTCCTCGATGGTGTTGGCACCGGTATCGGTGACCTTGGGCGCAATGGCGCTCTTCTTCTCATTGACGTAATAGGTGAGCTTCGGCTGATGGTAATTGCCATCGAGCATCGAAACAAGATTGTCGGAGAAGTTCTTGGGGATTACGATGGCCGCATAGTACTCACCACTCTCGACGCCCTCTTTGGCATCGGCGGCCGAATCGACGAAGGTCCAGCCCAGCTGATCGTTCTCCTTGAGCTGATCGACGACCTGGTCGCCCGCGTTGAGCTCGCCCACTAGGTCGTTCTGAGTGCCCTGATCGTTGTTGGCGATGGCAATCTTGATACCTTGGGTGTTTCCGTACGGATCCCAGTTTGCCACGATGTTGTACCAGGCATACAGCGAGGGGATAACGCACACGCCAAGGGTAACCACCAAGGCGACGGGGTTCACAAGCAGTCGCTTAATGTCGCGCTTAAATATCGCAAAGGAGACCTTTGCATCGGATAGTTTGCTGCCGAGACTCACGCTTGGACCATCCATCCTGTCGTTGAATCAAATCGTACTATCAAAACCATTGTACGTAGGCGCTTTAGCGTCTCGAAGCACAATGGTATTGAGTTTTGCGGGTAGCAATATACTACGAAGATGAGTTAGTGTACAGTTGTACAGTATCTTTAATATCAGCAGGTCACAAAACCACAGCCCGCACAAATTAGCAGTCCGGATAAATAGTCATTGGGGACGTTCTTAAACGACTAGTCAAACAAGAACGTCCCCGATGACTACTTAGGGCCACGAAAGCGTCGCCGGTTGAGCATAAGTCAGCGAAAACGCCCCTAAGCGAGCAAGGTGACGTGAAAGAGGAGGGAAGCGTACTTCGGTACGCGACCGACGATTGAACGTCAGATTGCCGCTTAGGGGCGTTTGCAGCGTCGACCGGTCTGCCGTTCGTTAGAACGGCGGAACCAAAGGCGTAACTACTTAACTACATCAAGTTGCAGACAGCCGCCGCGAAGGCAACGGGGTCCTCGGGGAGGATACCCTCGACCAGCAGGGCCTGATCGTAGAGCAGGCCGGAGTACTGCTTGATCTTGTCGGCGTCGCCTGCCTTCTGGGCAGCGACAAGCTTGTCAAAGACCGGGTGCTTGGCGTTGAGCTCGAGCACGCGCTGGCTCTTGGGCATACCGTCGGGCGCGCCCTCGGGACCCTTCTGGAGCACCTTCTCCCTCTCGAGCGAAAGCGGGCCCTCGGTGGTGATGCACGCGGGAGCATCGGTCAGGCGCGCAGAGACGGCAACCTTCTCGACCTTGTCGCCGAGTGCCTCCTTCATGGCGTTAAAGAGGTCCTCGTTCTCCTTGGTGGCGTCCTCGGCCTCCTTTTTCTCGTCCTCGGTCGCCAGGTCAAGATCACCGGTTGCGACGTTCTTGAGCTCCAGGTGACGATCCTCAACCTCGGGCTCGGCACCATCGGCCACGGCCTTCTCGGCAGCCTCGCGGGCGGCATCGTCCTCGTAGATCTTGGGCATATCAGCGGCAACGTACTCACGCATAGCCTGGAAGGTGAACTCATCCACGTCCTGCGTCAGCAGCAGCACGTCATAGCCGCGGTCGAGCACGCCCTTTACCACGGGCATCTTGGCCAAGCGCTCACGCGAGTCGCCGGCGGCGTAGTAGATGGCCTTCTGATCCTCGGGCATGCCCTTGGCATACTCGGCCAGGGTAATCATCTTCTGTTCCTTGGCAGACCAGAACAGCAACAGATCGGCGAGCTCATCGGCCTTCATGCCATAGCTCGAGTAGATGCCGTACTTAAGACCGCGGCCAAAGTTCTCAAAGAACTTCTCGTAGGCCTCGCGGTCGTTGTCACGCATATCCTCAAGGTCGGCGGTGATCTTCTTTTCCACACGCTTGGCGATGGCCTTGAGCTGACGGTTCTGCTGCAGCGTCTCACGCGAGATGTTGAGCGACACATCGGCGGAATCCACGACGCCGCGGACAAAGTTGTAGTAGTCGGGCAGCAGGTCGTCGCACTTCTCCATGATCAGGACGTTGGAGCTGTAGAGTGCCAGACCCTTCTCGTAATCCTTGCTGTACAGATCGAACGGCGCGCGGCCCGGCACAAACAGCAGGGCATCGTACTCGAGCGTGCCCTCGGCATGGAAGCTGATGGTGCGCGCAGGATCGTCAAAGTCGTGGAACGTGGACTTGTAGAACTCGTCGTAGTCCTTCTGCTCGACATCGGAGCTGTGCTTCTTCCAGATCGGCGTCATGGAGTTGACGGTCTCGAGCTCCTGGTAGTCCTCGTACTCGGGCGTGTAGTCATCGCCAGCATCCTCGGGCTTGGGCTTCTGGCGGCTCTTGGACACCATCATCTGGATCGGGTAACGCACATAGTTACTGTACTGCTGAATTAGGCTCTTGAGGCCCCACTCGGTCAGGAAGCGATCGTAGGTCTCGGCCTCGCCGTCGGCATCGAGCTTCTCGTTCTCGCGCAGCGTCAGGATGACATCGGTACCGTGCTCGGCACGCTCGCCGTCCTCGATGGTGTAGCCCTCAAGACCGTCGGATTCCCACACATGGGCGACATCCTCGCCGTAGGCGCGGCTGACGACCTTCACATGGCTGGCGACCATAAAAGCCGAGTAGAAGCCCACACCAAACTGGCCGATGATGTCGACATCGGAGCCCTGCTGCTCGGCGTTCTCGGTCTTAAACTCCTCGGAGCCGGAATGGGCGATGGTGCCCAGATTGCGCTCGAGCTCCTCGGCGGTCATGCCAATGCCGTTATCCGAGATGGTAATGGTTCGGTCGTCTTTATCAAAGGAGACGCGAATGGCCAGGTCGCCCTGGTTGATCTTGACGCTCGGATCCTGCAGGCTCTTAAAGTTG
>RQBM01000100.1:0-4606 GCA_008668795.1 Collinsella aerofaciens
AGGCCGTTGGTTCGAATCCAACATGGGGCACCATCGAACGTAAGACCGTCCGAACCTCGCATGGTCCGGGCGGTTTTTCTTATACCGACGCGACGTGATGGGACGTGGTATGGCAGCAACGGATATCGAGCGCGGACTCTCAACCGCCGAGGTCGAGGAGCGTATCGCCGCCGGTAAAATCAACCGCAACATGGAACTCAAGACCAAGTCGGTCAAAGAGCTCATCATCGAGAACCTCTGCACGCTGTTCAATTTGATCAACGTGATCTTGGCTTTCCTGGTCATTTTGACCGGTTCGTTTAAGAATCTGACGTTCCTGTTCGTGGTGTTCTTGAACACCGCTATTGGCGTCATTCAGTCCATGCGTTCCAAGAAGATGGTCGATAAGCTCACGCTGCTGACCTCCAAGAAGGCCATCGCGGTGCGCGACGGCGCCGAGGTGGAGCTCGGCCTGGACCAGATTGTGCTCGACGACATCATCCGCTTGGGGCGCGGCGACCAGATTCCCGCCGACGCCGTGGTGGTGTCGGGCGAGGCGCTCGTGAACGAGAGCCTGCTGACGGGCGAGAGCGACCTTATTAAGAAACAGCCAGGCTCTGAGCTCATGAGCGGCAGCTTTATCGACTCGGGCCTGCTGCGCGCCCGCGTGATCCATGTCGGCGCCGACAACTACGTGGCCAAAATTAATAACGAGGCCAAGTACGTCAAAAAGGTTAATTCCGAGATCATGAACGCGCTGAACGCCATCGTGCGCTTTGCGAGCATCATCATGATCCCGCTCGGTTTGGCGTTGTTTGCCTCGAGTGTGAGCGAGCTGTGGGATGCCGCGGGAACCCCGGGCGATAGCGCGCTTTCGTGGTGCTTCTCCGAGCTGTTGGCCGGTCATGTGCCTTCGTCGGCGCTGCTGTCCACGGTGGGCGCCCTGCTGGGTATGATCCCGCAAGGCCTGGTGCTGCTGACTTCGTCGGTGCTCGCCATCGCCACGGTGCGCCTGGCCCGCCGCAAGGTGCTGGCACAGCAGCTCTACTGCATCGAGACACTCGCTCGCGTCGACGTGCTGTGCCTGGACAAGACGGGCACCATCACGTCGGGCCGTATGGAGGTCGAGGGCACGTATCCGCTGCCTGTTGAGGGTGTTGGCTTTGGCGTGGACTCGGACGAGGCGGCTGTTCCCGTCGATACCACAGTGCTCGATTTTGCGCTGGCTAACGTGGCACGTGCGACTTCGGCCGATGCCAACGAGACCTGCCAGGCGCTGCTCAACTATTACGCCGATCGCCCGGTCGAGGTGTCCGAGCCGCTGTCGGTCATTCCATTCTCGTCGTCTAAAAAATGGAGCGGCGCTTCTTTTGCGCAGGGCTCCTACGTAATGGGCGCCGCGCAATTTGTGCTCTCTGATCGTGCGTTTGCCCAGGTCGAGAACCGTGTCGCCGAGCTTGCCGATACCTGCCGCGTGCTCGTGGTGGCGCGCGTGGACGGCTTTACGCCCGATGGGGATATGGTGGGCGAGGCCGAGCCCGTGGGATTTGTGACCATCCGCGACGAGATTCGTACCTCGGCGGCCGAGACCATCGGCTACTTTAACGAGCAGGGCGTGACCCTCAACGTGATCAGCGGCGACGACCCGCGTACGGTGTCGTCGATCGCGCGCGTGGTGGGCGTGCCGGGGGCGGACGCTTATGTGGACGCCACGACGCTCGATACGCCGGCCAAGCTCGATGCCGCAGTGGACCGCTACCATGTCTTTGGTCGTGTGACCCCGCAGCAGAAGCGCGAGCTCGTGCAGGCGCTCAAGCGCCGCGAGCACACCGTGGCCATGACGGGCGACGGCGTCAACGACGTGCTGGCGCTCAAGGAGGCCGACTGCTCCGTCGCCATGGCGGCCGGCTCCGATGCCGCGCGTAATGTGGCCGAAATCGTACTCGTCGACAACGATTTTGCCTCGATGCCCGCCGTGGTGGCCGAGGGCCGTCGCTCCATCAACAACCTGCAGCGTTCGGCCTCACTGTTCCTGACCAAGACGCTGTTCTCGATGGGCCTGGCGGCGCTGTGTATCGCGCTGCCGCCGTACCCCTTCGAGCCCATCCAGATGACGCTCATTAACTTCTTCTGCATCGGCGCGCCGGGCTTTGTGTTGGGCCTGGAGCCCAACAATGCTCGTGTGAAGGGTGCGTTTTTGAGCAACGTACTCAAGCGTGCACTGCCGGCGTCGATTGCGGTCATTTTGGCTGCGGCGCTCGACATCTTTGTGGCGCGCGTGTTTGGCTTTAGCCAGCTCACGCTGTCTACGATGTGCCTGCTTACGTCGTGCGCGGCGAGCGTCAGCCTAATCTGGCGCATCTCGCAGCCTCTCACGCCCTTACGTGTGGTGCTCTTTGTGTTTGTAGTCGCCGGCGTCCTGGTGGGCGTTATCGGATTCCCGGAGCTGCTGTCTATTGCCAACCTGTCGATGGGCCAGATGGTTATCTTGGCTGTTATCGTGGTCTTTACCTGCTCGGTGTTCTTTAAGCTCGCCACGATGATGGATTCGCTCAAGCCGCGTCGTCGTCATGCCGCAACTGGTTTTGGCCGCGGTGTGCGCGTCCGCCTGGGTCGCGGTGGCGGCAAGGTGAGCTCGACGGGCTCGACGGCCGAACGTTTTGCCAAGCGCGTCGCCGCCGACATGGCGCAGCGCCGCGAAGATCGCACCGCTCGCGAGGCCGAGGCCCGCGCACTCGAGGGCGTGGCCCAGGCCCAGCCCAAGAAAAAGAAGAGTACCGGAGCTAAGCGCTCTCGTGTGACCAAGTCCGCCCAAGGCATCAAAGTCTCGATGCCAAGCAAAAAGAAGAAGTAACTACGCGCCCTGCCGATGTTGAATTGGTGCCTTGCTCCTGTGGGGCCGTGGCGATGTTATGCTCTAACCTCGATTGTTTGAATTGCTTCGAAAAGAGGATGCCGTGATCTGCCCGCATTGCCTTAAGACTATCGAGGACGGCGCCTCGTTCTGCCCCTACTGCAACGCCTATGTGGGTCCGGGCGATGGTCCCGAGCACACCGAGTTCGTGTTCTGCGAGGGCTGCGGTGCCCGTCTTTCTCCGCATGATCGTACGTGCCCCAAATGCGGACGCCCCGCTCCGGGTATCCTCTCCGAGGACGCGGCCGCATCCGACCTGGCAGCGGGCCGCACGGCGGGCTTTCCGCGCCTAACGCAAGAGCAGATCGATACCGAGGTGCCGCATGCGCCCGCCTCGGCAGCCGCGGTGCTTTCGGACGCCGCCGATCCTAACGAGACCTGCGTGTTGCCGGCTTTCGATAAGGATTTCGGTATCCCCAAGGTCGATATTCCCACGCCCGTTTCCCTGCATGACGATGCTCAAAAACCCAAGCGCAAGGTGCATCCCGACGAGGACGCCTATCACAAGCACAAGCGTCATATCCCCAAGCCGCTCATCGTCATCGCGGTCCTTGCCGTCGTTTGCGGCGGTGCCTATTGGTTCGTGACGGCCGATCCCATGGGTGTCATGCCTGGCTTCTATGACCAGTTTGGCCAGGCCGCGCAGACGACCTTCCCTACGCGCCAAAAGGGCGAGGCGACTGAGGACGATACCAAGCAGGACGATGCTGCCGAGGTGGTCCAGGAGGAAACCGTGCTCACCGATGATCAGCTCTATACCAGGCTCGACGGTCTGTATCAGACTATCGTGTCCTACGGTGACGAGGATCAGATCGGCGAGGTCATCGATTCCTTTAACAACGGCTATCTCCGAACGCCGCTGTCCACCCGTCAGGAGTTGTCGCAGAGTGCCTACGCCCTGCGCGACCAGATCAAAAAGACGCAAGATGAGCTTAACAACCTTAAGTATCAGGACGATACGGTCTATGCGGACGACATCGCCCACTTAAAGCAGCTTGCCGAGTGGATGTACGAGCGTGTCGACGTGATCTGCCAGAGCTGGGATATCTCGCTGGCCATTCCCGATGGCGAGTCGATGAGTTCCCACCAAAGCGAGATCCTGGCGCCCATCGCGCAGGGCGGCAACAGCGCGCTGAACCAGTACGACGCCAATGTGGGTTCTTGGAAGCCGCAGCAGCATTCCTAAAATTAGTTCGCCATAGTCGGCATAACCTACGTGCGCAATTGATGTAAGCCCGTGCTTATTGCTACAATTCGTACAAATATGCTTTAAACGCACGAGGAAGGAACCACATGTTTGGTTTTAAGAAAGAGCTCTACACGCCCGAGTATCAGCTTGCCGGCGACGAGTGCGCCGTAATCGAGACGTCGAAGGGTACCATCAAGGTCAAGTTTGACGGCGAGGGCGCTCCCATTCATGTCGCGAACTTCTGCGAGCTTTCCACGATGGGTTTCTATGATGGACTTAAGTTCCATCGCTATGTGCCCGGCTTTGTCATTCAGGGCGGCGACCCCAATACCCGCGATATGTCCGGCGCCGACGTCGCCGCTGGTCTTGAGGGCCCCGACGGCATGCCCGGTACCGGTGGCCCCGGCTACTGCATCAAGGGCGAGTTTGCCACCAATCCGCGCAACAGCCATGTCGATGGTGCCCTTGCCATGGCACGCTCCATGGACCCCGATTCCGCGGGTTCGCAGTTCTACTTCTGCCTG
>RQBM01000230.1:0-2671 GCA_008668795.1 Collinsella aerofaciens
AACGAGCTCGATCGTTTTGCCGTGCGCATGCGCGACAACCAGATTCAGCTGTTTGGCCTGTTGCTAGAAGGCTGGCAGTCGCTGGCAGAGGGACGGCCGGTTAATGCAAAGTTCCGTGCGGTCCAAGTGCTCAAACTTGCCGAGGAGTCGATTGCGTACATGCGCGATAACGCATTGCTGCTGGAGCGCGCGGCATATCTGCGTAACACCTCGATGGTTTCGGTGCGCGAGGAAGCGGAGCTACTCGATATAAGCCAGACGCAGGTTGGTGGCGCAGAGGCCTGGATGGTGGCGCTGCATTTGGCCTGTGCGGGCCGAGACAGCGACCTTGCGGCCTGGATGTCCATGAATCGTGCGGGGATTCTAGCGCCGTCGTATCGGCTCTTTGCGCGCCTTGCCATGCATTGTCTGGGCGAGCCGGCGGCCAGGATACGCAAGAAGCTTCCCGTGCGCGAGCTATCGCGGTATTCGCTGCGCGATGATCTGGAAGGGGAGGGCGAGCGCCTGTTCCAGGCCGGCGAGGTTGAAGCCGTTGATACCATCGACCATATCGAGATTCGCATGTTTGGTGCGTTTCGCGCCGAGCGCGACGGGTTTCCCATCACGGACAAAATGTGGCGCCGCAAGAAGGCGGCGACGCTTGCCGAGCGGCTTGCGCTGGGCATGGATGCACTGGTCGACCGCGAGACGCTGGCTATGGAGCTGTGGCCCCATGCCGAGTTCAATAGCGCTCGTAACAATCTGTACTCGACGATATCGCGCCTGCGTTCGGCCTTGGGGCCGACACCGGACGGCAAGTCGTGTGTGCTCATCCAAAATGAATGCATCGGACTCAACGGCGACTACGTCAAGACCGATGTACGGCTGTTTGACCAGATAAGCCGCGAGGTTTTGGGAAATCGCACGGGTGCGCGCGGGCCCCATTTAGTTGAACTGTGCCTTAAGATTGAGCAGCTTTATGCCGGACCGCTGTATGTTCCCAATGGCTGTAATCCCACTTTCTTTTTGCGTATGCGGCGCATTATGGAATCGAAGTATATCGACTGCATGATTCGGGGCGCGAATGCCGCCCTAGAAGAAAACGACCTGCAGTCGGCGGTATGGCTGGTGGAGTCGGGGCTGCGGCAAGAGACGGCGCGTGAGGACATGGTGCGTTGCGCTATGCGCGTCTACGGTGCGGCGGGGCGACGACGCGATATCGTCGAGCTGTACAGTGGACATATGCATCACCTGAGGGAGCAGGTCAATGGCGTGCCCGAGCCCGAGACGCGGCGTCTGTACGAGCGCTTGGTGGAGGGCAGGCTCAACCGCGTGCTCGTCGAGCGATAAAAAATGAGCGTCCGAATTGCTCGGACGCTCGCAAGCTTGATGTATGTTGGCTCGCCGGATCGTCGGCTCTTAGACGAGCTTAATCTTCTCGATGTCCTTGCGCGAGGACTCGCGATACAGCGAGAACTTGCGGCCGATGACCTGGACGACCTCGGCATGGCAGCGATCGGCGAGCTCTTCGGCGGCCTCGCGGGCAGAAAGGCTGGAGCCATCGAGTACGGAGCACTTAACGAGCTCGTGCTTCTCCAGGTAGGCGACCGTCTGCTCGACGGTGCCGTCGTTGACATCGGACTTACCGATGATGATGGCGGGGTTGAGGTGATGGGCCATGCTGCGAAGCTGCTTGACCTGGGCTCCTGTCAGTGCCATGGGTTCTCGCTTTCTATGTTATGGGGCGCCCCGCGATGGGGCCTTAATCTACGTGAACTGTCCCACGATAGCGCAGGAACGGCGCGGTGTGGGGCGTGTTTGCCCAGTTCAAAAAGAATGCGGATGCCGAGCGGGAGAACAGCGCGGGTTACAGGCGGACGTGTACGGCGGCCGAAAGCGGTCTATGGACGGCTCGAAGAGACCGGCTCCCATGCAATAAACGCCCAACGGACCTTGCGGACGTGGTCGAGCATGTAGCGCCCCTGCGGCACCCCTTTGGACCCCGGCTCGCCGGCATGGGGGTTCTCAATCATATGCTGAGCGACGTAGTCGCGCAGACGGTCGATCTTATCCTCGTTACCGTGCTCGAGCATGCGGGAGAAGTCCGCCACGCCCGCCTCAAGGCTATCGAAAGTATCGCGACGGGGCGATTCGAAGTATGTAACCTGCGGCAGCGCCCCCATCTGAATGAGGATATTAAAGGCATACACAAAGCCATTACTGCAGGTAACCGAGGCACCGATGGCGTTCATCAGGTGCAGGTCATAGCGCGGGCTGGAGTTGGCGACCATCGTGACAGCACAACGCCGACGAGCCGTTCGATCAAGCTTGGCAAGCGCGCCTTTTAGGTTGGTCGTGGTGACAGAACGACTGGCAAAGGCAACATCTACCGCTTTCGCGACCGGTCCAACCAAATCCCAGTCATCATCCCAAGCAAGTTCAAGCGGTGTAATGCGATCCTCGAGTCCATAGTACTCAATGCCAGCATCAAGCGTGCCCAACATAGCAGGGGAAAAGTCAGCAGCAATCACAGGATGCCCCGCCTGAGCAAGCGGAATGGCAATCGACCCAGCCCCACACCCCAGATCAAGCACCGCCTCGCCAGGCTTTAACGCCAACAGCTGTATAAAATGCCGGGCATACGGCGCAGTCTCAAGCGGCCGAAAATGCCGAGCCAGCTTATCCCACTCAA
>RQBM01000075.1:0-8274 GCA_008668795.1 Collinsella aerofaciens
CATCGCTCTGCTCGATGCTGGCTTTGGCGAGGCTCTTGCTCTGTTCTCTGGATTGAGGGGCTAAACCATGTCTAAGCGTTGGTACGTCGTTCACACTTACTCTGGATACGAGAACCGCGTTAAGTCCGATCTCGAGCATCGTATCGAGACCATGGGCATGCAGGACCGTATCTTTGATATCGAGATTCCTATGGAGCGCGTCACCGAAATTAAAGAGGGTGGCAAGCGCGAGACCAAGGATTCCAAGATCTTCCCGGGCTACGTCCTGGTTCGCATGGAGATGGATGACGATGCATGGACGTGTGTTCGCAACACGCCCGGCGTCACCGGTTTCCTGGGCGGCAACGGCAAGCCCGCTCCGCTTTCCCGCGACGAGTACAATAAGATGACTCGTCGTCCCGGTAAGGGCGATTCGCCCAAGCGCACCTCGGTCGATATTCAGGTCGGCACGTCCGTCCGCGTCACCGATGGCCCGCTTACCGACTTTGATGGCAAGGTCTCCGAGGTTAATACCGAGGCAGGCAAGCTCAAGGTCACGCTGATGATCTTTGGCCGCGAGACGCCGGTCGAGCTCGACTTTAACCAGGTCGCTGTCATCGCTTAAGTTTGCGTCCGTTCGCGCGAGCGTGCTTCTTCTGTGACTGCTCATCTCAGGAGTGCTTCTAACACGTGCGTGCTTACGATATAGCAAGTACTTCACACTCGTGATTCGAAAGGAATGACCATGGCTGAGAAGAAGGTTGCCAACGTCATTAAGCTCCAGATTCCTGCTGGTGCAGCTAACCCCGCTCCTCCCGTCGGCCCCGCCCTGGGCGCTGCTGGCGTGAACATCATGCAGTTCTGCCAGGCCTTTAACGCCGAGACGCAGGACAAGAAGGGCGACATCATCCCCGTTGAGATCTCTGTCTACGAGGATAAGTCCTTCTCCTTCATCACCAAGACCCCGCCGGCGGCTCACCTCATCAAGAAGGAGCTGAACCTCAAGTCTGGTTCCGCTAAGCCCCAGGCCGACAAGGTTGGTCAGCTCTCCCAGGAGCAGCTCACCAAGATCGCCGAGATCAAGATGCCGGACCTCAATGCCAACGACATTGAGGCCGCCAAGAAGATCATCGCCGGTACCGCCCGTTCCATGGGCGTCACCATCGCTGAGTAGCGATTTCTTATGGTAACGACGGGTGCTCCGACCGGGGCGCCCGTTAAATGTGTGCAATAGGGCACACGATACGATGTGGGAGGGCTCACGCCCGTTTAACCACAGGAGGTAATGCACATGGCTAAGCATGGTAAGAGCTATAACGCCGCTGCCGAGAAGATCGACCGCGCCACGCTCTACACCCCCCTTCAGGCTGCCAAGCTCATCAAGGAGCTCGACACCGCCAAGTTCGACGAGACCGTCGAGGCCCACTTCCGTCTGGGCATCGATACTCGTAAGGCTGACCAGAACATCCGTGGCTCCATCTCCCTGCCCCACGGCACCGGCAAGACCGTTCGTGTTGCCGTCTTCGCCGAGGGCGAGAAGGCCCGCGAGGCCGAGGCCGCCGGCGCCGACATCATCGGTTCCGACGAGCTCGTCGCCCAGATCCAGAAGGGCGAGATCAACTTCGACGCCGCTATCGCTACGCCGAACATGATGGCCAAGGTTGGCCGCATCGGTAAGATCCTTGGTCCCCGTGGCCTCATGCCGAACCCCAAGCTCGGCACCGTGACCATGGACGTCGCCAAGATGGTTTCCGAGCTCAAAGCTGGCCGCGTTGAGTACCGCGCCGACCGTTACGGCATCTGCCACGTGCCCTTGGGCAAGAAGTCCTTCTCTGAGCAGCAGCTCGTCGAGAACTACGCTGCCCTGTACACCGAGATCCTGCGCGTCAAGCCCTCTTCTGCTAAGGGCAAGTACGTCAAGTCCATCTCCGTGTCTTCCACCATGGGCCCTGGCGTCAAGGTCGATCCCGCTATCCAGCGCGACTTCCTGGCTGAGTAACTAACAGTTACTGCCTGAGCAAAGCAAGCATTGCTAAAGAGACCCGGTTCTGCTTCGTGCAGGACCGGGTCTCTTGCTATTGAGTCAACGAAACCACCACGAAGGGGACAGGCACCCTTGTGGTGGTTTTACTTGTGTTGTACTTTAGCGCGATGTAGTACTACCCGAGGCCGAAGGGAGCCCAACATGTTTAAGAACACGCAACAGCTCCTAGGCCTAGCGCTACTAGATTGGATAGCGCGCTAGGGTTGTAATCTCGCTATAACGATTTGTTGTACCCGGGTGCGCTATCGTCTGCCGCTTTCAGGCGTGATGAGCGACACGGGTATTTTTCTATCTCTAGGCCTTCTCTCTCTCCTGAAAGCCATCTGTCATAAAACGGTCAATCAGGAGGAACATATAAGCCGCAAAATCACAATCTTTGACGCCACCCTGTGCGACGGTGAGCAGTCGCCGGGCGCCAGCATGAATACCGAGGAAAAGCTCTTCATCGCCCGCCAGCTGGTGCGCATGAACGTGGACGTTATCGAGGCGGGCTTTCCCGTCTCGAGTCCTGGTGACTTTCGCTCCGTACAGGAGATTGGCAAGATTGCGGGCGACCGATGCACGGTATGCGGCCTGACGCGCGCTGTCGACAGGGATATCGAAGTGGCTGCAGAGGCGCTCAAAACGGCCCAGAGGCCCCGTATCCATACAGGGCTGGGTGTGAGCACCAGTCACCTGCGCGACAAGCTCCATATGACTGAGGAAAGGGCAATTGAGTGAGCGATCCATGCCGTCAAACATGCTCGCAAGTTCGTTGACGATGTTGAGTTTTATGCCGAGGATGCCGGCCGCTCCGATCAGGAGTTTCTGGTGCGCATTATCGAGGCGGCCGTAAAGGCCGGTGCCACGGTCGTGAACATCCCCGATACGATGGGCTACAACATGCCGTGGGACTTTGGCGCCCGCATCCGTGACCTGCGCGGGCGCTGCGGGTGCGGCCGGTCAGCGTGCGGTCGACGTGATGGAGTATCGCGAGTACGAGATTGAGCGCATTGCGCGCCAGGCATTTGAGGCGGCGCGCAAACGTCGCGGCAAGGTGACGAGCGTTGATAAGCGCAACGTGCTGGAGACGAGCCGCATGTGGCGCGAGATCGTGCATCGCGTGCAAGACGAGGAGTACTCCGACGTGGAGCTTGAGGACCTGCTCGTCGACAACGCCGCCATGCAGCTCATCAGTCGACCGGCAGACTTTGACGTCGTGGTGACGGAGAACATGTTCGGCGACATCCTGTCCGATGAGGCGGCTCAGATTACCGGATCGCTCGGTATGCTTGCCTCTGCCTCGCTGGATGATGGCGTATCGCTGTTTGGGCCGAGCGCTGGCAGCGCTCCTGACATCGCGGGGCTCGGCGTGGCCAATCCGCTGGCTCAAATCTTGTCGGTGGCGATGCTGCTGACCTACGCGCTCGACATGGGCGAGCAAGCCGCGTGGATCGAGAGCGCCGTGGCGCGCGTGCTCGACGAGGGCTGGCGCACCCGTGACATCGCCGATGTCAACACCCCGGCAGATAAGATCCTCGGCACCACGACGATGGGCGACAAGGTCGTCGCCGCGCTGTAGGCGATGCCGATTCAAGCTGTCAAATATCTCAATCTGTAACATCTAAGGGGCAAAATCGTTCCTACCTGTTACAGATTGAGATTTTCGGCTGAGCATCCGTGGTCTGTCTCGATCTGTAACAGCTAACCGATTATTTGGGCCCTACCTGTTACAGATTGAGACAAACCGTTGGGACAGGTCGGACGAGTCAGTAAAACCACCACAAAGGTGCCGGTCCCCTTCGTGGTGGTTTTTAGCGCAACGAGGTGTTCCCAGCCGACCATACGGGCGGCCTTGCGCTCACGCTGCTCGATGACAGCGCATCTTTAGACGCGAAGTGCGGAACCGGGTGCATATACGAGCCGCGTAGCGTTACGAATTCATGGGAATGACCGTATCGCCAATTTGTACGCTTGCAATCTTGTCTGTGTCACAAACTTGCGAGAACGGCCAGGTCTTGTGGACATCAGTGGTGCCGTTATCCAGTTTATTTGCGAAATAGCCGCTGTGGCTGGTTGCGTCCTCAACATGACCGTCTTTGAACGTCACGATGAGGGGTATGTTGCCAACGGCATCCATAGACTCCTCCATGTTTTGAGACATCTTGCCGCTGTTGTTGTCGTGTTCGATGGAACGATCTATGTTGTAGCGGACTGAAACGCCAACGCAGGATACGGTGGCCTCTTGAATCGTCGCCTTGGTGCCGTTAAAGTTGACCGATTTGGGCGCGGGAATCGTAACGGATGTATCTTCGTAATTCAGCTGGAACTTAAGATCCCATGGGCCCGTAAGTATTTTCTTATACTCGGGAAGCTCTTTGCCAGCACGTGGCACAACGAGAGAGTTGATATGCGTGCGGACGGTCCTGCCCATAAGGCCGGGTGATTCAACGCTGAACTGTGCAAAGTATTGAATGCTGGAGTCATTGGGGTTCTTGTCAATGAGCCATGATTGGCCTTGGCCGCCATGCTCGCCATCAACGTATACGTTTCCATCGACACTTCCGGCGATAGTTCCGTTCTCGCCCGGCTCGGAAAGCTTTTTCAGGGCAGCAGGATCGTCGAACGTAAGCGTATAGGCGATGGTAACCATATCCTTGTCGCCCATGATGGCGTCGGCGGTCACGGTGACTCCGTTGTTGGAGCAGCTAGCACCGACGGGCCGGCCAATACGGTCGATGATCTCGGTTTGAGAAGCAGGTCCGTCAAAGATGTCGGAAAGCATGTCAGAAGGAAGCGGCAGGACGCCTGTTGCCATAGCCGTGCCAGCGCCTCCAATGACGATAGCGAGGACTGCCGTTACAGCGGCAATGCGAGCGACTGGTCTTACGGGATGGCGGGCGATGCGCGGCTTGCGTCGCGTGCCATTAAAGTTGCTTTGAGCGGTCGCCGCATCGCTTGAGGCGACGGACTGAGCAATCGAGTTTGCCATGTGCTGCTTCGCATTATCGGTAAACGAAATGTGCTCCAGGGCGTGGCGATAGTCATTCGAATTCGTAGTCATTGTGGTCTCCTTTCAAGGAAAGCCGAAGTGACGCACGTCCGCGGCTAAGGTGCTGGGCGGTTGCAGCTGGCGTCGCGTGAACGGCGTCTGCGATTTCCCTGATGCTCATGCCTGCGTAGTAGTGCAAAAAGATGGCGATGCGCTGTGCTTGAGGCAGGGCCGTGACAGCGGAAAGAATGGCGCAGTCGCGTTGCGCGAATTCTTGCTCGGTATGTGTTACGGGTGCGCAGAAATCGGGGAGCGAATCGAGGTCGACAACCGGGTGATTCGCGTGCGTACGGCCGATATCGCGACATGCGTTCAGTGCGACTCGGATCACCCAAGCACGTTCGTGTTCGAGCGAGTCGAACGGTTGAGTGCGTTGGAGAATCTTGATCAGCGTGTCCTGGCAGATGTCTTGAGCGTCGTCAGCGGATCCAAGGGCCGAATAGCACAATCGAAGGATGAGGTCGGAATACGTGTCGACCAAGCGCTTTGCTTCCCGCTCGATCTGATCGGCATCGCATCGGAGCGTGCTATTGCGGTTACGGCGTGCAGGCATAGTGTCACCTCCAATTGGTCGTGGTGGATATAGGGAAGGCGTCTCGCGAGGTCCCTCTACATACAACACGGTCGAGACTGCATAAGTTGACAAAAAAGACGGCACGTGAGCGCCGTCCTTACAAAACAATGAGTGTTCTCGTTAATTACACAAGCACCGTGATGGACAGGTCGGACGAGTCAGCAAAACCACCATAAAGGTGCCTATCCCCTTCGTGGTGGTTGTTGGCAGTTACCAGGGGGTTCTGGCGGTTGAAGACTCGATTGCTTCGTGGCGTTTGAGCTCGCGGCGCATGGTTTGCGAGTTGAGCCAAGCGGCCTTCCAACCGCGCGTGGGGTAGCGCGCCTCGTCAATTTCGATCTTGGTATAGCCGCAGGCGTTGACAATCTTCGTTCCGCATGGGTGTTGGCGCTCGCGTTGAAAGTTGGGGCCGTAGCTTTGGTGCACATGCCCGTGAATCATATAGTCGGGACCCCAAGACTCAAGAGCCGCATTAAAGCACTCGAATCCTCGATGCGGCAGGTCGTCCAGGTCGCCCATGCCTGCGACGGGTGCATGGGTAAGTAGAATATCGCATCCGTCTACCAGTGCGATTTTTCGCGATAGCTTGCGCATGCGTTTTGCCATCTCGCGCTCGGTATACATGTTCGCGCCGTCGCGGTAGCGCATGGAACCGCCCAGACCCGCAATGCGAATACCTCGGTACACATATACGCTGTCCTCAACACAAATGCACCCGCCCGGCGCATGGCGCGCGTAGCGGTCGTCGTGGTTGCCACGAACGTACACAAGCGGTTTGTTGATGACAGTGACCAAAAACTCAAGATAGTCCGGATCCAGGTCGCCTGCGGATAGAATCAGGTCAACGTCCTCAAAGCGCTCCTTGCGAAAACATTCCCACAGGCAGCGCTCCTCTACATCGGCAATGGCTAGGATATTCATAGGGCACGGACCTCCGGCTCGTTATCGAGCTGCGGAATCGAGCCTATAACGTTGTCAGCCAGCCAGTTCATCTCGACAATCTGCGTACTCGGCAGGGGAGGGAAGCCCTCAATCTGAACCACGCCGTCCTGGCTGTGGAGCTCGCCGCCAAATGGGTTGATGGAGCCCTCGACAATGCCGTTGCGAAGCAGCTGCACAAGTTTACGCGTCTGATAGGGTAGGCCCGGAGCGTAGCGAATATCGATGACGCCGGAGCTCATACCGTACCAGTAGTTGACGGCGCGCACCTGCTGGTCATCGGCGGTCTCGTCCCATGTGCCGTGCAGTAGGCTGCGTACGATGAGTTCGTAGTAACGGCCCCAGTTCCATACCGGCATAGCAATACCGGTAACTTCCTTGCCGTTTACCAGACGGTGAAGCCCGTAGGCGGTGGGGTCCTCGAGAGACTTGGACATATCGGCGCCGGTCATGACGCTCACGCCCTCGCGACACATGGCTTCGGCAAGACCGCCGGCGGGAACATCTCCCCAAGTGAGGATAATCTGCGCACGAGGGTCGAGCAGCGAGGCACCGATAGCGAAGGCGTTGATTTCGCTCAGCGCGCCCGAGGCGAAGACCGACGCATGGTAGCCAATACGGTGGTTGTCGGCCATGCTGGCGGCAAGGGCGCCCAGTAGGAACTTGGCCTCGTACATCTTTCCAAAGTACGAGTGGAAGCTTTGGTGGGGAAGGCCGATTGAGCAGTTAAGGAACCGCACCTGGGGATACTCGACTGACGCCCTGAGCGTGTATTCCATGAGCCGGTGTGAGGTCGAGAAGATGACGTTGTCTCCATGTTTGACAGCCGTTTCCACGGCGGCGTAGAACACGTCTGGATCGTGGCAGTCCTCGAATGCCTCGGTGCGCACGATGCCGCCAAAGTGCTCGTCGAGATACTGACGCCCTTGATCGTGCAGGCTGTCCCAGCTCGACGTCGAACAGGGGAACTCATGGATAAAGGCGATGCGCAGGGGGTTGGCCGCCGAGTAGACGGTCTTGCCCATAAAGAAGTTGAGCACGCCGGAGGTGGACTTGGCGGGCGCCTCTTCCTCATCGACGCTCGGCGCTTCGACAAGATCGACCTTGTCCTCATCATTTTTGCCGGCAATGACCAGCTCGCGCCAAATCTTGCACAGGCGGTTTACGACGATATCCGTCGGCGTATCCAGTAGACGGTCTTGGTTGTACACGTTGAGGTAGACGAGCATGGCGTCGGCGGGCGTAATGTCCAGATGGTCGCCGCCGGCGCGCAGGTAGGCGCGTTTAAAGAGTAGGAAGGTGTGGCGCAGGTAATCGACCTTTTTCTGTGGCCACTTTTCGACAAGGTTCTGGCCGAGCATCTTGGCGAGCGTCTCGTAGCTTCCCTCGCGCGAGAACTCAATCTCATATAGGGGGCAGACGCGCCAAAACGCGCAGAACTCGCCGTACAGGCGACTTTCGACGGAATTCCATTTGCCGGGGTAGAGACGGGTGACCTTGGCCGAAACCGTCGGGGCGTCCAGGAATTTGAGGACGCTGACGCGCTTGTTGCCCTCCTGGACGTAAAACCGATGCATGAACTCGGTGACGATGATGGGGTCGCGATAGCCCTCGGTCACCTGGATGTCGTAGAGGTTGGACCACTTGCGGGCGAACTCGGTGCTAAATGGCAACAGGGGCATAAAGTTGCACGAAAAGGCAGACTGA
>RQBM01000085.1:0-3376 GCA_008668795.1 Collinsella aerofaciens
ACGATTTTCTCGATTGGTCTGCTTGCGTCGAGCCTGAGCTCCACGTCGGTCGGCACTTACGCCGGCAGCGAAATCATGCACGGCCTGCTACGCATCAAAGCGCCGATGTGGGCGTGCCGAGTGGTGACGCTGGTACCCGCGGTGGTGGTGCTATGGTTCGCCAACAATCCGACGGAAGCGTTGATCGTCGGCCAGGTCGTGCTGTCGGTCGGCATTCCATTTGCGATTATTCCGCTGATGCGCTACACGCACGACCGCCCGCTGATGGGGGAGTACGTGGACGGTCAGGTCAAGCACGTCGTCACTATCGCGGTCGCCGCGCTGATCGTCGCATTGAATGTGGTGCTGATCGTGCTGACGATGCTTGGAAAGGCGTGATTTCCGCCGCACCGACACTTCCGTTATACGAGACTTCCCGCACCCTTGCCGCACGCTCCGGCTACCCACGGTATTAGACTTGTGCAGTCTGCAAACGGAGGGGTTTAATTGCTGAAGAATATGGAACCGGAGACAAAACCGCGTCCGAACCGCGATGTCCACGGAAGCAACGGCAGCGACGGCGGCCACAACAACGGCGGCAACGGCAGTAACAACAGCGGCAACAACCGCAACAACAATCGCCACAGCCTATCCTGCCCGCTCACGCGCGAGGAATCGTACCAAAACGACCATCTGACGCATGCCGCGTTCGTATCGATCGCCATCCTTACCTTTATCACGTTCGTCGGCAACTTCACGCAGCTGCAGTTGAGCGCCGCACTGCCCACCATCGTGTCCGATTTCGGCATTTCCGTGACGACCGGCCAATGGTTGACGTCGGTTTTCCAGCTCGTCATGGGCGTTATGGTGCCGCTCACCGCCTACCTGACCCGCCGATTCTCCACCCGCCAGATCGTGATTGCATCGATGGCGGTGTTCACGCTCGGCTCGGTGTTCGCCTGGCTCGGCTCATCGTTCGTACTGGTTTTGATCGGCCGTCTGCTGGAAGCCGTCGGCACCGGCGTGATGTGGCCGGTCCTGCAGATCACGGTATTTTCGATTTACCCCCTTTCGCGCCGTGGTATGGCGATGGGCACCGTCGGCATGGCCATGAGCGTCGCGCCCGCGATTGGCCCCACCTTGGGTGGTGTGCAAACCGATTTGAACGGTTGGCGATCAATCTTCCTCACGCTGACGGTCATCGGCGTGATTTCACTGTTTTTGGCGATTTTCGGCTTGCGTAATTTCGGCACGCGCGACGCGTCCGCCAAAGCCGACTTCTTCTCCGTCGGCCTGTCGATTTTCGGCTTCGGCGGCCTTATGTTCGGCTTCACGAACATCGAATCGTATCCGTTCACGCATCCGATGGTGTGGCTCGCCATGCTCATCGGTGTGGTCGGCATCGTCTGGTTCGTGCTGCGTCAGATCCATGGCGCTCGCCGGCAGTCGGCCGACCCGTCCAAGCAGCCTCCGCTGCTCAACCTGAGCGTGCTGAAAAACAAGAGCTTCACCGTCGGCACCGTCACCGCCGCGCTGTCGTTCTTCGCGTTCAGCTCGATCATGGTGATCATGCCGCTCTACATTCAGGATTGCCGCGGCTACTCCGCCACGATCAGCGGCCTGGTGATGCTGCCCGGCGCGTTCGGCCAGTGCATCGCGCAGTTCTTCGGCGGCAAGGCACTCGACCGTCTCGGCGCGCGTCCGGTGGCGCTGATCGGCTCGATCACCCTGCTGTTCGGCACCATCATGATGAGCCTGATTTCCATGACCTCATGGATCTGGTGGGTGTCCATCTGGCAGTTCGTGCGCCAAATCGGCATGGGATTCGTGCTCATGCCGATCACCACATGGTCGCTCAACTGCCTGGAACCTGAGGAAGTGAGTGCCGGCTCGGCCGTCACGAACACGGTTCGCCAGATCGCCGGTGCCATCGGCGCTCCCGTGCTGGTGATTCTGATGGAAACGTTTACCGCCCTGCGCTGGGCTGCGATCGGCGGCGCGAAGAACATGTATGCCGTGGCGAACGTGTTTGGCATCCAGTGGGCGCTGCGCGTGAGCGCCACCATCTGCTTCATCATGGTGGTCATGGTCTTCTTCGGCGTCCGCGGCAACGGCGCCGGTTCCACCCGCGACACCGTCCAGCGCGCCCTCAATCGCGTCCACCCCCACGCCGCCTAGCCTGACCTGTCCGCTCTTACCGCATTTTCGCCGTTCCGTAGGCATGTCATGAGCGTGGTTTGCTCAAGTGCCGCCATTCCCCGCAGCAGGAAATGAGAGAGAAATGTCCGCATAGTGGCATGCGGTACGGGTGCACGTAAAAGCACTGTGAACCTCGCGGGAAGGAGGTGGCGCACCCGTGCCGTGTTACGTATGGTGAACGGGAACGTAATGAAAGGCAACCATGCGGCAAACCTGCGAAAGCGAGCGTGAGAACGGCGGCAATAACGATGCCGAACGCGAACGCACAAGCGAAAGCGAAATCGAGGATCTGGGCGCGCGGCTCGACAAAGCATGCGCCAGCCGCCCTCTCGACCGCGCGCAACATGGCATGACCCGCCGTACCGCAGCAACACACCTTCTGACCGCGGTGCTCTGGCTGGTCGCCGCCGTCATCCTGCTGGCCATGCTGTTGCGCATGCTGCCCAACAATCTTGACGGCAAACGGTACGTGCCGCTTATCGTCGCGCTGATGCCGTGGCTGGGCATACTGTCTTTTGATTATTGCGATCACCGCGATAGCCGTCCGTGCAATAGGCGGCCGCGTCCTGCTCGCCACCGTCAGCGTGGTGTGCGTGGTTGTGCAAATCGGCTGGCATTGGGGTTATATCAGGCCGCAGCAAACGATTTCCGACGCGGCCAGCACCGCAGTCACGCAAGTCTCGTCCGACGGCTTGCCCAACACGTCCGACCGGTACGCCCGCATCATGACCTTCAACACCAAGGAAGGGCATGCCGACGCCAATCGGATCGTCGAAATCGTCAAAAACGAGCATGTGGAAGTGCTCGCGCTGCAGGAAGTGTCATGGGACCTGCTCAACCGGCTCAACAGCGCCGGAATCGCCAATTATCTGCCGTATTCCGTGGTCGCGCAGCAAACGTGGCATGACAACGGCGGTGTGAATGTGCTGTACAGCGCCGCGCCGATGGAAAACGCCAAACAGAACCTCATTCCCGTGGAATCAAGCAGCGTTTCCGCCGCGACGATCGATTTCGGCGGCAGCAAGGTGCGCTTCGGCTCCGTCCACCCGTTCTCGCCGCGCCCCCGCAACCAAGGTCTGTGGAACCGTAGTCTCGACTCGCTCGCCCAACTGCAGCATTACGACAATCTGTACGTGCTGATGGGCGATTTCAACTCCACATGGGACCACGCCAGCTTCCGATACCTGCTCGGCAGCCG
>RQBM01000192.1:0-11771 GCA_008668795.1 Collinsella aerofaciens
ACTTGTCCTGGGGACGTAGCTCAGTTGGGAGAGCGCTGCCGTCGCATGGCAGAGGCCGAGGGTTCGACTCCCTTCGTCTCCACCCTTGGATTTGATAAGCCGCTGACATTGTGTCGGCGGCTTTTTTTAAAAGAAAGGGCTATACCATGGCCGAGCTTGAGTCCCAACCATTGTCCGACGAGGAGCGCGCCGAGTTGGAAGAGCTCCGCGCTGAGAAGGCCCGCCGCGAGGCTCGGGAAGAGGCCCGTCGCGAGCGTGAGGAGCTGACTGCCCTGCGTGCCGAGCGTGCGAAGGCCGAGGAGGCCGCCTCGAACGCCGCATCCGAGCGCAAGCCCGCGCCCGCACCCAAGCCCGCTGCTGCGAAGCCTGCACCTGCCGCGCCCAAACCTCAGCCTAAAAAGGCCGCTCGTCTTAAGTCCGTCGAGCCCAAGCCGAGCCGTGACGAGATGACCTTTGCCCAGCGCATGGTTACCTCCAAGGAACCTACGGGCGAGAACGAGATCCCTGGCATGGCGCCGGCTCAAAAAATCATCATTGTCCTTGCCCTCATCGCGTTTGTCATCTTTATGGGCTACACGATCCTGACCAGCATGGGCCTGCTCTAACCGATTTGCATCGGGCGTCATGTCCGCATGCTCTGCTCTCGTCCAGCCCTCAAATTCTGCACCACACATCCGAAAGGTCGCCCCATGGCTTTGACCGACATCTCGCATCCCACCGACATTGCAATGCTCACCGATCTGTACGAGCTCACTATGGCCCAGGGCCTGTGGGAGAGCGGCAAGGCCAATGAGCAGGGTTGTTTTACCGCGTTTTACCGCGACCATCCCTTTGGCAGCGCTTATGCCGTCATGTGCGGCACCGCCGAGTTGCCCGAGCTGGTCGAGAACCTGCGCTTTACGCCCGAGGATATCGACTACCTCGCATCGCTTGAGGCCCCGGCCGGCGGCGCGATGTTCAAGTCCGCATTCCTCGACTACCTGCGCGATTTTCGTGCGCATGTAAATATCGACGCCGTGCCCGAGGGCGAGCTCGTCTTTCCGCGCGAGCCCATGGTGCGCGTCACCGGTCCTGCGCTCGAGTGCCAGCTGCTCGAGACGGCGCTGCTCAACATCGTCGGGTTCCAAACGCTTGTCGCCACCAAGACGGCGCGCGTGGTGCTCGCCGCCGACGGTCGCCCTGTGGCGGAGTTTGGCCTGCGCCGAGCCCAGGGTCCCGATGGCGGCCTGGCCGTTGCGCGCGCGAGCTACGTTGCCGGCTGCTCCTCTACGTCCAATGTGCTCGCCGGCCGCCGCTACGGTATTCCCGTCTTTGGCACGCATGCGCACAGCTGGGTGATGAGCTTCGATTCCGAGCTCGAGGCCTTCCGTGCCTTTGCCAAATCGAGCCCCAAGAACTGCACGCTGCTCATCGACACCTATGACGTGCGCGAGGGCTGCGAACATGCCATTACGGTTGCCAAGGAGATGGAAGCGGTGGGCGAGCGCCTGTCGGCCATTCGCATCGACTCCGGCGACCTCGCCAAGCTCTCCAAGTATGTTCGCGGCCGTTTTGATGCCGAGGGCCTGCCCTATGTGGGGATCTCGGTTTCCAACGATCTGGATGAGTACACGATTCAGTCGCTGCTCGACCAGGGCGCGCCCATCGACAGCTTTGGCGTGGGTACCAAGCTTGCGACCTGCTATGACCAGCCGGCGCTGGGCGGCGTGTACAAGCTTTCCGCCCGCCGTGCGAGCGAGGCAGATCCATGGACGCCGGTGGTCAAGCTCTCCGAGCAGCCCTACAAGCGCACGATCCCGGGCGTGCAACGCGTGCGTCGTTATTACGACGGTTTTGGCGGCCCGGTTTGCGACATGATTTACGACGAGGGCCATCTGGCGGGGGAGGGCGCCGCGCGCGGCAATACCCTCGTGGCCGTGAATGATGCCGCCCTGGTGACCGACGTGTCCGAACTTGAGTATCGCGAGCTGCTGGTGCCGATCGTGCGCGATGGCAGTGCGGTGGCTCCGCGTGAGAGCATCCAGGACGCGCGCGAGCGCTGTGCTTGGGCGCTCGATCATCTGGACGCAGCTTTCAAGCGCTTTCTGTACCCGCAGACCTATGTGGTGGGCATGGAGCAGGGCCTGGCTCAGGTGCGCGACGAGCTCGTGCGCAAGAACATGGCCGCGGCCTCGGCTTTCCCCTGGGCAAAATGATCCGCATGCGACGGAGGAAAACGTATCATTTTCTCGCTCGCCCGTTCGCCCGTTCGCTGAACAGTCGATTGGTTTGACGTATGACGACTTCTTATAAAACGATGGTGGTAAAGATCGGTTCGTCCACGGTGGTGGGCGCCGACGGCAAGGTCAACCGCGCCTTTATCGGCGGGCTTGCCGATCAGGCCGCAGCGCTGCGCAAGCTCGGCTGGCGTCTGGTCGTGGTGAGCTCGGGCGCTATCGCCTGTGGCTATCCCGTGCTGGGCTTCGACCGTAAGCCGGTCGGCGACCTGCCGAGCCTGCAGGCCTGCGCTTCGGCCGGCCAGTGCATTATCTCGTCGGCCTACGACGAGGAGTTTCATGCGCGCGACCTGCTCACCTCGCTCGTGCTGCTCACGCGTCACGACACGGCGCGCCGTACGTCCTACCTGCACGCGCGCGACGCCCTGCTGCGCCTGGTGAAGCTTGGCGTGGTGCCGGTCGTCAACGAGAACGATACCGTTACCGTCGATGAGATCAAGTTCGGCGACAACGACACACTGGCGGCGCTTGTGAGCTGCCTGGTTTCTGCCGATCTGTGCGTGACGCTCTCGGACATCGATGGCCTCTATACTGCCAATCCGCATGAGGACCCCACGGCCGAGTTTGTTCCTGTCGTGCATAAGATCGATGCCAAGATTATTGCCTCGGCGGGCGATTCTTCCACATCGGTGGGCACGGGCGGCATGATTACCAAGATTCGCGCGAGCCGCATCCTGATGACGGCGGGCATTCAGAGCGTGATTTGCTCGGGCGAGGAGCCCGATGCGCTCGTGCGCCTCGCCCGCGGCGAGAGCGTGGGCACGCTGTTCGATCCGCCGGCGGAGCGTCTGGACATCGCACCCCGCAAGCTGTGGATCGCACTGGGCGACAAGGCGCATGGCTCGGTGACGGTCGATGATGGTGCTGCGAAGGCGCTGGTCAGCCGTGGCTCTTCCCTGCTTGCGGTGGGTATTCGCGAGGTCGATGGCCAGTTTGCCGAGGGCGATGTGCTCGACGTGTGCGACCCGAGCGGTATGGTTGTCGCCCGCGGTATCGCCGAGGCCGATTCGGACGTGCTGGAACTTGCTGCCGGTCGCCGCCAGGACCAGATCGCCAGCAACCGCCTGCTCGCTAACCTGGCCGAGAAGCCGGCGATACACAGGGATAACTTGATCGTATTTGCATAAAGAAAGACAGCGCTGCGGATCGTTTCCCGCAGCGCTGTCTTTCTCGTGCCGGCACCTGGGGACGTTTCTTTTGTGCCGGCAGGTGGGGACACTCCTTTGCTAGAAGATTCGGCGCAGGTCTCCGCGGTTGAGGGCCTCGTCGAAGAGGTGCTTGAATACCACGCTGCCGTGCAGGCCGTCGTGCTCGAACTCGTTGGTCACCCAGGCATGCGAGTTGCCCACGCGGCTGAGCGTATCAAGCTGCAGGCCCGAATCCACGTACATGTCGTCGAAATACACCGCGGCCTGCAGGGGCACCTCGTTGCACGCCAGTCGCTGCGGGTCGTAGATCTTGTCCCAGCTGGTGTCTTCCATCAGCAGGTCCATGGCGGGCTTGAAGGGCTTGAGCTCGGGCATCTGCTCGAACATCCACGGGAACATGGCCTCGCCGGTAAACATGAGCGGGCGCGCGAGTGTGTCGAACTCGGCACGATGGGCCTTCTCCTCTGCTGCGGCCCAGCGAATGGGCATGGTGTCGCCGTCGGCGTAGATAAACTCCTGCAGTGTCCAGTACAGCGGGTTCGTGCGTGTGTTGGTGCGCTCGAAGGCGCGCATCAAAAAGCTGTCGGATACCGAGGAGCCGCAGCTCAGCGTACCGTCGTCAGTAACAAAAGCGTGATCGATAGTCCAATGCATGCGCTCAAAGCTCGGCTTCATGCCAAAGTCGCTGCCCATGAGCTGTAGGCGCTCGACCGTCATCGGCGAGCCGTCGGGCAGCACGGGCTTCTGTGCCTCGAGCGCATCGGCCAGGGCTGCCACGCGCTCGACGTCGGCGGGGTAGCGGTCGTAATACTGCTGCGTCTTGGCGGCCATGCGCGGGAAGGTGTGCGCGTAGACCTCGCTGGCGCTCGCCGGCACGTGGGGGATGCCGCCGCAGGTAAAGCTCGCCGCCACGCCCTCGGGGAAGAGCGACAGATAACTCAACGTCAAAAAGCCGCCGTAGCTCTGGCCGAGCGTGACCCAGGGCTTGCCGCCAAAGCCCACCAGACGCAGGTACTCAAAATCGCGCACGATGGAGCTGGCGAGGTGGCGCTTGAGGAAGTCGGCCTGCGAGCGTGCTGTATCGGCGCCGGCGGCCGTTGCGCGATCGCCCAGTGCCTTGATCGTGCGTCCGTCCACGCAGCTACTGCGTCCGGTGCCGCGCTGGTCGGGAAGGACCACGCGGAAGTGCTTGACGGCCTCCTCGATCCAGCCGTCGCTTGTAGGCGACAGCGGACGCGGGCTCTCGCCGCCGGGGCCGCCCTGCAAAAACAGGAGCAGCGGCAGATCGGCGTTGATGCGGTCAGGCGCGCAAACCACGCGGTAGAAGAGCTTGATGCTCTCGGGCGCGCCGGCGATTGGTGCCGGCATAGCGCCGCGGCGCATGGTGCTGCCGACGGCCAGGAGCATCGGCTCCAGGCCGCGCCAGTCAAGGGGGACGTCGATGCTGTGGTCCTCGACATAAAGGCCGGGGACGTGGTACGAAGTGATGAGGGCCATGTGAGTCTTCCGTTCGTTGCGGTGTTTCGGGTTGACCAATTCTACCGCCGCGGGCGAGGCCATGCGCAAATCGGCTACCATGGTTGCAAACTTCTAGGAGAAAGGGCCGCCCATGTCGGTCGATATAGCCACGTATGTCCACGATCTTGCCGTTGCCGCCAAGGCAGCGTCGGCCTCGCTTGCCACGGCGAGCGATGTGCAGCGTCAGGAGGCCGTGCGCGCCATGGCCGCAGCACTGCGCAACGGTGTTGACTCCATCGTCGCCGCTAACGAGCTCGATATGTCCGCCGCACGCGATGCGGGCACTTCGGCCGGTCTGCTCGACCGTCTGCTGCTGACGCCTGAGCGCGTCGAGGGCATGGCCGCCGGCCTGGAAAAGCTCGCCGAGCTGCCCGATCCCGTCGGCCGCGTGCTCGACCACCGCGTGCTTGCGAGCGGTGTGGACCTGACCCGCGTGAGCGTGCCGTTGGGCCTGGTCGCCATGGTCTACGAGGCGCGCCCCAACGTGACGGCCGACGCCGCAGGCATCTGCATCCGTACCGGCAACGCCTGCATTCTACGCGGCGGCTCGCTGGCCTATCACTCGTGTGCCATGATCGCCGAGCTGCTGGCCGATGCGCTCGAGGCCAAGGGCTTCCCGCGCGAGGCCGTGTCGATGATCGAGTCCACCGACCGCGAGGCCACCGGCGAGCTCATGAAGCTCCGCGGTATTGTCGACGTACTCATTCCGCGCGGAGGTGCAGGCCTGATCCAGCGCTGCGTGCGCGAGTCGCTTGTGCCGGTGATCGAGACGGGCACGGGCAACTGCCACATCTACGTGCATGAATCCGCCGACTTTGATAAGGCGCTCAACATTATCGTTAATGCCAAGACCCAGCGCGTAGGCGTGTGCAATGCCGCCGAGTCGCTGCTGGTCGACCGTGCTGTGGCCGATGCGTTTTTGCCCGCGGTCGTGACCGTGCTGCATGACCACAGCGTGCTCATTCACGGCGACGAGGCAACCTGCGCCGCATGCGCCGATGCCGGGCTTGCCGAGGGTGATGACTACGTTGCCGCGACTGAGGAGGACTGGGGTCGCGAGTATCTGGCGCTCGAGATGAGCGTGAAGGTCGTGGCGAGCGAGGACGAGGCCATCGCACACATCAACCGCTACGGCACGATGCACTCCGAGGCCATCGTTGCCGAGGACACGGATGCTTGCGAGCGCTTCCTGGATGCGGTCGATGCCTCGGCCGTGTACGCCAACGCCAGCACGCGCTTCACCGACGGCGGCGAGTTTGGCCTGGGCGCCGAGATCGGCATCTCGACCCAAAAACTCCACGCCCGTGGCCCCTTTGCCGCCGAGGCCCTCACCACCTACAAATACAAGCTCCGCGGCACCGGCCAGGTCCGCCCCTAAACCCCTCGTAAACGAAAACCACCACAAAGGTGCCTGTCCCCTTCGTGGTGGTTTTAGGTGGCGTGGGCGGTTAGGCCTGGAAGGTATCGCGGTCGGGGGCGAAGGACTGCATGGCCGCGATGGTGCGGTCAAAGAGCTCGGGGAGCTCCCAGCCCAACATCTCGGCGCCCTGCGAAATCACGTCGCGCGAGCAGCCGGCGGCAAAGCACTTGTCCTTGAACTTCTTCTTGAGCGACTTGGTCGTAAAGTCCATAACGCTCTTGCTCGGGCGCATGATGACTGCAGCGCCGATCAGGCCGGTGAGCTCATCGCAGGCAAACAGGATCTTTTCCATCTGCAGCTCGGGCTTGGGCAGCGAGGTGTTGAAGTCGGACGTGTGCGTCTGGATGGCGCGAATGAGCTCTGGAGACGCACCTTCGCCCTTAAGAATCTCGGCAGCATAGATGGTGTGGTTCATGGGGTCGTCCTCATGCTCCTCCCAATCCAGATCGTGCAGCAGACCGACGATGCCCCAAAACTCCTCGTTCTCGGGGTCGAACTCGCGCGCAAAGTAGCGCATAGTGCCCTCGACCGTCTCGCCATGGGTGATATGGAACGGGTCCTTGTTGTGCTCGTTGAGCAGTTCGAACGCGCGGTCGCGGGTGATTCCGGCGGTAAGCGGCTCTGCCATAGGAGACTCCTTGTGCTCGTGGGTATCGATAAGAATGAATACTACTAGAACAAGAAAACCACCACAAAGGTGTCTGTCCCCTTTGTGGTGGTTTTGGCGCGGTTGGGTTAGTTGAGGGCGGCTTGGGCTAGGCGGGCTTCGGCGGCCTCCTCGGTGACGCCCAAGGCCACGGCGAACTCCTCGATGGAGCGGCGCTTGGCTTCCTTGAGTACGCGCATGTAGTAGGAGCTGGGCTTTTTATCAGCTTCCTCGGCCTGGCGAATGCGGTACATCATGGTCTTTGCCACGCGGACCGTCTCGGGCGCGCCCAGCTTGAGCTGCTGCTTAAAGTGCGTCTCCTCAAGCGAGCTGTTGCGCTCGGTAAAGGTGTCGCACTCCAGCTCGTCATAGTGGCTCAGCAGGTGCTCGGCATCTTGCTGCGAGATGGCGGCGTGCAAACGGTCGGCCTGCGCCACGGGGTACATGAGGATCGTCTGCGCATGTCCCTGCTTGGTCTCGAGCAGCAGCATGGGCTGCGGTGTGTCGTCCCTAAAACCGACGACGGTGCAGACTCCCTGGCCCGGATGAATGACGTGTTGACCGATTGAGAACATGCTACCTCCAACTTATACGAATTTACGTATGTCTAGAATAACACGCTGACGTGCGCAAACCCTTACTTTATGCAGGAAAAGCACACAACTCTGATAGGTAAGAGTATTCGATAACAGACGCAGCTCATTCACACCTTTATGCATTTTCAACGCCTGCATAATCTGCAGGCAGACCGGCATCTTTGAGTGACTCCATACAAGCTGTAGTCAATTTTGTGCATATGCAATATCGATTGGCTTTACCCTGCGACAGTGCCCGTCGCTTGTGATAGAGTGCTACAAACTCTGGCTTTTGCCCTACGAGTGACCAAGAGCTCGGGGGCTTTAACACAAGGAGGATCTATGCCCGAGAAGATTGAAGAGCTGGTACGCGCTGCGCTTGCTGCGGTCCAGGAGGCCGGCGACCTTTCCGCATTTGAACTTGACGATTGCGCTATCGAGCGACCGGCTGACACTTCTCATGGCGAGTGGACCTCTACCATGGCCCTGAAGTCCGCCAAGCTGGCCCACTGCGCCCCGCGCAAGATCGCCGAGGCCATCGTTGCCCATATGCCCGAGGATCCCGCGATCGAGAAGGTTGAGATCGCGGGCCCCGGTTTCATCAACTTCTACCTCTCCGTCGCCGTCAAGAATGCCATCTTTGGCGAGGCTCGCGAGAAGGGCATGGACTTCGCTAAGTCCAACGTCGGTGGTCGCCTGAAGACCCAGGTCGAGTTCGTTTCCGCCAACCCCGTCGGCCCCATGCACATCGGCCACGGCCGCTGGGCCGCGCTGGGCGACTCGCTCTGCCGTGTTATGGACCACGCCGGTTACGACATCCAGCGTGAGTTCTACATCAACGACCACGGCTCTCAGATGAACACCTTCGGCAACTCCATCAGCACGCGCTATATGCAGCTTGCCGACATCATCGCCAAGCAGGGCGTGGATATCGACGAGGCTCACAAGCTGCTGATCGCCGACCGCGACGCTTTCGTTGCCGACGAGAACGACGAGCATCCCGAGACCCATCCGTACCAGGATAACTTTGCCGAGACCCTGGGCAAGGACTCCTACGGCGGCGACTACATCATCGACGAGGCCGCCGAGTTCTGGCGCACCGACGGCGATAAGTGGGGCAACGCCGATCCGCAGGAGCGCATGGAGGGCTTCCGCGAGCGCGGCTATGTAAAGATGGTCGACAACATGCGCGACCTTTGCCATGCCGTTAACTGCGACTTCGATCGTTGGTTCTCCGAGCGCTCGCTGTATGTGAAGGACACCGAGGGCGAGACCGCCGGCACCTCCGCCGTCGACCGCGCTTTTGAGAAGCTCGACAAGATGGGCTACCTCTACACCAAGGACGGCGCCCTGTGGTTCCGCTCCACCGACCTGGGCGATGACAAGGACCGCGTCCTGATCAAGTCCGACGGCGAGTACACCTACTTCGCCTCCGACGTTGCCTATCACTGGGATAAGTTCCAGCGCGTCGACCACGTCATCGACATCTGGGGCGCCGACCACCACGGCTACATCGAGCGCGTCCGCTGCGTCTGCGACGCTCTTGGCTATCCCGGCAAGTTCGAGGTTCTGCTGGGCCAGCTCGTCAACCTGCTGCGCAACGGCAAGCCCGTCCGTATGTCCAAGCGCAAGGGCACCATGGTGACCCTGCAGGAGCTCGTCGACGAGGTCGGCTCCGATGCCGCTCGCTACACGCTCATCTCCAAGAGCTCCAACCAGATGGTCGACTTCGATATTGAGGCCGTTAAGAAACGCGACAACTCCAACCCGGTGTACTACGTGCAGTACGCTCACGCCCGTGTGTGCTCCATCCTGCGCCGTGCCGCTGACGTTACGCCCGAGCAGGCTGACGAGATGGGCATGAAGGCCGTCGCCGCCAAGGCCATCGGTGAGAACGTCGATTACTCGCTGCTGACCGACCCGACCGAGCTCGCCCTTTCGCGTAAGCTCAACGAGCTCACCGACCTCATCGCCAGCTGCGCTCGCGACCGCGCCCCGTTCCGTCTGACGCACTTTGCTGAGGAACTCGCCGGCGACTTCCACAGCTTCTACGCTGCCTGCCAGGTTCTGCCGAGCGAGGGCCGTCCCGTCGACCCCGAGCTTTCGCGTGCCCGTCTGGCCGCTTGCGACGCCGTCCGCGTGACGCTCGCCCTGGTGCTCACCCTTGTTGGCGTTTCCGCGCCCGAGCAGATGTAATCTGCGAGTCATTTGACCGTACAGACTTGGTTTAACTAAGCCTTGAAAGCCCGATCTCTGAACTGCCTCCCATTTCTTGGACATGAGAAATGGGAGGCTTTCTTTATGCGCGTTGATTTGAGAGTGAAGCATGATATCGAGGCCAGGAAGGCGGCCATAGGGCTCTTCGAGCTCGGACGCGGGTATAAATCTGCCGCGATTGCCCTTTCGCTTCCCGCGGAAGCCGTGAGAAGATGGCAGGAGATATACCGCGCATTCGGGAGCGAGGTGCTGCTGCGCATGGACGGAAAGCAGGGCAGGTACACATACGAGCAGAAGGTCGCCGCCGCCTCCGCCGTCGTCGACGGCGGCATGACGAAGACCGAGGCGATGGCGGCGTTCGGCATAATGTCGATGTCGCCGCTCAAGAAGTGGTGCGCGCTATACCGCCGGGGCGGCGCGGAGGCCCTGCGCCCGAGGCCCAAGGGCCGGCCGAAGGGTTCCAAGGCGAGGCCGCGGACCCGCGAGGAGGAGCTCGAGGAGCGGTGCCGTAGGCTCGAGGCCGAGGTGGCCTACCTAAAAAAATTACGCGCCCTGGTCGAGAGGGACGGGCTCTGACCAGGGCGAAGGCCGAAGCGGTCGCGGCCCTGCGCGCCGAGGGGCACGCGCTCGGGCACCTGCTCGCATGCGCCGAGCTCAAGCGGTCGACCTACTACTACGCCCTCGCGCACCCGCCGAGGCCCACGCGCCCCGAGCTCTGGGAGGCGGCCGCCGAGATCTTCTCGCGCACCGCCAACGGCTGCGGGCACCGGCAGATAGCGATGTGCCTCAGGGCGGAAGAGGGGGCCGTGATAGCCGACAAGACCGTGCTCAAGATGATGCGCGAGATGGGGATTCGCTGCGGTATCAGACGCGAGACGGCCTACCACAGGTACAACTCGTACAGGGGCGTCGTCGGCAGGACGTTCGAGAACGTGATCGCGAGGGATTTCGACGCCGGGGCCCCGTGGCGGAAGCTGGGAACGGACGTCACCGAGTTCAAGGTGGCGGGCGGCAAGGCCTACTGGGCCCCGACGCTGGACTTCTGCACCAAGGAGATCGTGGCGAGCGACATATCGACCACGCCCGACATGGCCCAGCAGGTCAGGATGCTCGACGAGCTGCTGTCCAAGATCCCCGAGGGCGCCGCCCCGACCATGCACTCGGACCGGGGCTGGCAGTACCAGCACGCCTCGTACACATCCAGGCTCGAGGCCGCCGGCATCGTCCAGAGCATGTCCAGGAAGGCGAACTGCATCGACAACGCCGCCACCGAGCAGCTCTTCGGCCACGTCAAGGACGAGTTCTACCGGGGCCGCGAGTGGGAGACGTTCGAGGATTTCAAACGCGACCTGGAGGAATACATAGTCCACTGGAACACGAGCCGGAGGCAGGTAAGATTGAAGGGCCTGACCCCGGAGGAGTTCCGGAATCAGGCCCTCGCGGCCTAGTCGCTATTTAGGGCGTCCAAGATTTGGGACGCAGTTCACTCCCACGGAGGTCGGGCTTTTTGCAAACGCCGACGTATTGACGAATTTGGAACTGCTGGAAATACGAAACTATGCCGGTTTACTACGATGAAATGAGAAATTCCAACCACGCCGGCTTTTCGCAAAAAGTGCAAGGCATCTACCTGCGGTTTTAGTTCAACAAGTTTCGGAGTGGTCGCGGTTGAGCGATTCATCGTAGTAAACCGCCATAGTTTTGGCGGAGGCAGTCAGATTTGTGGGTGTTAAACCAAAGAGTGTCCCTTTTGACTAGTCGTTTAAGAGCGTTCCCAATGACTAAGTTGCAGGTGGCGGCGGTTGTGTTACACTAACGCTGCGTATATGGCGCAATCATCTCGATACAGATCAATGATGTCCGTCGTTTTGAACGGAACTAGACTGTTTAGCCGCCCTGAAGGTTTATGCAGGGAGCATGTGATCACAGGGCTTGAAAAGAAAGTTGAGCAAACACTGTGTCTGATCAACA
>RQBM01000116.1:0-4500 GCA_008668795.1 Collinsella aerofaciens
ACGCTGATTGGCATGGACATGCACCTCGCCGGAGGTCTGTTCACGGACCGTTCCGTGGATGCTGTCGGACATGATGCGCAAATGACTGAGGCGCGCACGATGGGCTTCACCATCCTTGTGTTTGCGCAGATGCTCAACGCGCTGTGCTCTCGCTCGCACGACCAATCGGTGTTCGTTGGACTGTTCGCTAACAAATGGCTGTGGGGTGCGATTGCGTTGTCTGCGCTGTTGCAGGTGGTGGTGATTTACGTGCCGTTCCTCAACACCGCGTTCGGCACGATGCCTCTGTCCGCCGGCGCGTGGGTCGAATGCCTTGGATTGGCGATGGTCGTGCTCGTCGCGTCCGAATTGCGCAAGTGCGTCCTGCGTATGATGAGCAAGGCGTGACGCGCAATGCAATGTGCCGAGCGTGAAACATAATGTGAAACGTAAGGCGTGATGCGCAAGTCCAACTACTGATACGAATCACCCGCAACGGGGGTCGGAAAGGGTATTCTGCTCAAAGCAGCCCGTTTATCATCATTCAAGGGAAGAATATGTTGAACAACGACCCCCAGGGCGGCAATTCGGCGTATAACAATCACAACGCATCAAGTGGTAACACTCCGAATATGCCGTCTCAGCCGACCCAGCCGGCTCAGTCCGCCCAGCCGGCTCAGTCCGCCCAGTCTGCTCAGCCTGTTCAGCCTGTTCAGCCTGCGGCTCCGCAGCAGCCGCGGGCACAAGCCCAGCAGCCGCGTGCCGCATATCCGCAGCAGCCGGTTGCGCAGCCGTCTGCGCAACCGCAGGCTCAGCAGGCTTTCTCACGGCCATCCATGCCGCAGCCGGGGTATCCGCAGCCCGGATACCAGCCTGCACAGGCGTGGCCGCCGCAGCAGCCGCAACCCGGCTATCGCACTCCCCGGTCGGGCTACCAGCCTCAGCAAGTGCCTGCGCCACAATTCGGGTACCAGGTTCCGCAATCGCAACAGCGCCCGCCTATGCCGCAGCCGCAGTCGCAGCCTGTGCAACAGGCGCAAGGGCAGCCGGCATATCAGCTGTACCAATCGCAGCAATATGCGCGTCCGCAATCGGCTCAGGCTATGCCACAACCGCAGTCGCCGCAGCAGTTCCAGCAGCGGGCGCCGAAAACGCAGCAGACCGCACAGCAGCCTACGTCGCGGCCCGCGCAACAGTCGGCAAAGCAGCCTACGCAACAGAAACCGGATGATGAGTCAACCGATAAGAAGCCGGATAAAAAGACTGGTTGGAAGGCGTTCCGCACGCCAATCATCGCTTCCGTCGTGGCGGTCGTGCTCGTCATCGTTGGTTGCGTCGGCTACGCCGCCTATCGCGTGACCGATCATAACAACGAGAAGAAGATCGCGTACTCCAAATACCTCGACAGCAAGAATTACGATCTTCAGGAACCCCAAATCGACCTTCCCGAAGACAATGCGTTCGAGCTTCAATTCGATGACGGCGTCAAATTCGACTGCATCAAGAGCGAGCTGGACAATTGGGGTGGTTCCAAAGCCGTCGATGGCAAATATGCGAAAGTGTATGCGGATGCCGGTTTGACCCAGGAAATCCCCACAAATCTCACCGTATTCGACGATGAGCCTCATCAGGTGCGGGTAACTCCCGGCAATGTTTTCCTGTACGACCAGACGGGACAGAAAGCAGACAAGAGCGACGTCAACAACAAGCGAGACAAAGACTTCGGATCGACTTGGTACGGGTACGGCGGATACTATCTCGTCCGCTATTACGGTGCCAACGGCAAGAAGCTCAAACGTCCCGAAATGACGTATTTCACGGTGCAGAACGATGTGAATTCCAAGAAATTCAGTCTGGACGCACCCACAAACGTGTCTACGACCGTGAGCCCCAAGGGCGGCCTGAGCATCAGCTGGGACAAGGTCTCCGGTGCGGATGAATACCGAATCTATATGCGCGAGGACGATAACACCACCATCTCACGGAAGGAAGGCAACGCGGGATCGTCCTTCTCTCTGATCGGCAAGCTCAAGGGAGACAAGACCTCGTTCGATTCGATCGATTTCGATACGAAACTGAAGAAAGCGCAGGCGGACGCGAAGAAAACCCAGGGATCCGATGGGTATATGCCCAATTGGGATTTCGATGATCAGAACGATTCGTTAAGCCACTTCGTGGTGGGCGATACCGAGGATGACATCATTCTGAATCGTAGAATCGCCGAGAACAAAGGTTTCGACGAAGACCTGAAACTCAGCAACTACGTGCCTGGCAATGACAACGTCAAACGCGTTTCGGTGTCCGTCGTTGCGGTGAAGGGCGAACGCCGTTCCCCGTTCCAGTTCACCTCCATCAACGGTCTGCTGTCCAGAATACCGGTCCGGACAGCTAGCTTCACGGAAATAGAAGCGGCCAAGGATCTCTGGGACAAGCCCGTGGATGAGTTCAAGAGCCAGCTCGTCGCTTATCTGAGCATGGCCGACGGCACCGTCAAACGCGTGGCCAAAAAACTCGACTTCGACCATGTGGTCCAGAAGGCCGACAAACCGTCGAAGATCTATATTCCCTTCACGATCAACAATGCGGTGCTCAAAGGCTATATCGGCGTCGACCTTGAGGATTTCGGAAACGATATCGGGCAGGTCAAATCCATCGCCTCCGCCACGTTCGCGGACTACGAGAAGCAGGGAGTGACCACCGGCGGCCTGAGTTCCATGCCCAAGATGACGGACGCCGAAGCCGAGCAATACAAGAAGGTCAAGCCGTCCACCGAGACGCCTGATGTTCCCTACAAGGTCAACGGTTCCACCCCGTATGTCAGATTCATCGCCGCGAACCTGTTGGCGGGGAACCAGGTCATGGACATCACCAAGTTCAAAAATGATGGCATTGGCTCCACGTCGTTCGACGATGCTGTGGGCGAGGCCGTGTACCAGAATCCGCTAATCCTCGCCGGCACCTATGCGACGCAGGTCACCGAATCCAAGGGTCGTTCGATCGGAATCGTCAAGTTGTACTCTACTCCGGAAGCGAGCCCGACATCCGAACGTGATGAGCTGAACGCCCTGTTCAAGCGGGTCGCGTCCGAGATAACGAATGACGGCATGACTCCGGAGCAGAAGGCTGCGGCCATCGACGCATGGGTTTGCGCGCATATTGATTACGATTACGACGCATTCAATGCCAGCAAATCCGTTGAGGCCGGGCAGATGACCAATACGGAACGGGACCAGCAGTATCCGCATGCGTGGAATGCCACGGCGGTCACGACGGGTAAGGGCGTGTGCATGTCGTATGCCTACGCGTTCAAGGGCATTGCCGATGAGGCCGGCCTGAGGAGCATCGTCGTATTGGGCAACGCGTACGGCGATGACGGACAGGGCGGCGCTCACGCGTGGAACCTTGTCAAGGCATCGGATGGTTCCTGGCGTACCGTCGACAGCACGTGGAACGACAATGGTTCCCTGTCCATGCAAGACTGGCTGATGATCGACCAGGACAAGCCCGCCCAAGGGTACCGCAAGTACAATTCCCAGGCGTTGGTGGACGCGCAGATCGATTCGGTCCCCGGTTACCGTGCGCACATGGAGTGACGCCGTC
This sequence comes from Collinsella aerofaciens, assembly GCA_008668795.1. Classification (GTDB taxonomy): domain Bacteria; phylum Actinomycetota; class Coriobacteriia; order Coriobacteriales; family Coriobacteriaceae; genus Collinsella; species Collinsella aerofaciens_AS. Next base: position 3,580 of record RQBM01000116.1, read on the forward strand.
GTTCGCGCGCCCGTCGTTTCGCATCCGTCTTATAGCGCCGCCGCGCTAGACTGGATGGCGTTTGACGGGCGTGCGCCGATTGCGTGCCTGTCGCTTGACGATTGTTCCGGCGTTTTTTGGAGGAATTTCGATGCTGCTGTCCGATCGCGACATTCTCGCCGCACAGGCCGACGGTCATATCTCACTCGATCCGTGGACCCCGGAGATGGTGCAGCCGGCGTCGATTGACGTGCGATTGGACCGTTTCTTCCGTTTGTTTAACAATCATGCGTACACGTACGTGGATCCGGCTGAGAATCAGGGCGAGCTGACCGAACAGTTCGAAGTCAAACCGGACGAACCGTGGATCCTGCACCCGGGCGAGTTCGCGCTCGGGTCCACATGGGAGTATGTGAAGCTCGATGCATCCATCGCGGCTCGTCTTGAAGGCAAAAGCTCGCTCGGTCGTCTCGGCATCCTTACCCACTCCACCGCGGGCTTCATCGACCCTGGCTTTGAAGGTCATATCACGCTGGAATTGTCCAATGTGTCGACACTGCCGGTGAAGCTGTGGCCGGGCATGAAGATCGGCCAGATGTGCTTCTTCCAGCTGAGCTCGCCGGCCGAGCATCCGTACGGTTCCGCCACGACCGGTTCGCACTATCAGGGCCAGCGCGGTCCGACCCCGAGCCGTTCCTACGTGAACTTCTATAAGGCCGACATCACCGACTAATCCGACTGTTCTAACTGACCCGGATCTACAGGATGCCCGGCGCGATGTTGTGCGCGGCAAGCCAATCGCGCAAATCGCTGAACTCCTCCATACTTACGGAATGGTCGAGCCCACGATAGCTTTTCTCCGTAAGGAACGTGTGCTCGTCCAGCCACGCGGCGGTCGCGAACAGTTCCGGCATGGGAATCACGGTATCGTTCTTGCCATAG
>RQBM01000110.1:0-4279 GCA_008668795.1 Collinsella aerofaciens
TACCTGTCGCGTGGAGCATTGAAGCAGCTTGAGGACCGCAACAAGCGCGAACTCAACGCGCGCGAGCGTTCGGGTATCATGGAAGCGCTGGCGAGCGCGCGGACGCTCATGCGCGACGTGCTGCTGACGCTTCAGGACGAGGCGGCCGACGTCGTGAACGAAGACGTGCGCGACACGATCGGGCGGCTTGCCGCCGCGACGAATGTTGCGGGTGCCACCCAGGCGCTCGAGGCGGTTGCCACGGCTGAGCGCAACATAGCCAGAAACGTTACTCCCCAGCTGGCCATCGAGGTCATGCTGTTCGATATCAGGAAGGCACTGAAATGCCGTTAGTCGTACCCGTTAAGTTTACCTACGCCTCGCGCGACCTGTGGTTCGACCCGCAGGATCTGGATATCCTCGAGGCCGATTATGCCATTTGCTCCACCGAGCGCGGAACCGAGATCGGCCTGGTCACGGCCGATCCCTTCGAGGTGCCGCAAGATGAGATCGGCCAGCCGCTCAAGCCCGTGCTGCGCGTGGCGAGCGACATCGACCTGCAGCTTGCCGACGATCTGGCCATCCAGGGCGACGAGGCGATGGTCGATTTCCGCCGTCTGGTCAAAGAGCTCGACCTCGAGATGAAGCCGGTCGGCGTCGAGTACCTGTTTGGCGGCGAGAAGGCCGTGTTCTACTTTGCGGCCGAGGAACGCGTCGATTTTCGTCAGCTCGTCAAGGACCTGTCCTCGACGCTGCACATTCGCGTCGACATGCGCCAGATTGGCGTGCGCGACGAGACCCGCCTGGTGGGCGGCTATGCCCAGTGCGGACAGGAGCTCTGCTGCACGCGCTTTGGCGGACAGTTTGAGCCCGTCTCGATTCGCATGGCAAAAGAGCAGGACCTGCCGCTCAACTCGTCCAAGATCAGCGGCGTGTGCGGCCGCCTGATGTGCTGCCTGCGCTATGAGTTCGAGGCGTACAAGGACTTTAAGAGCCGTGCGCCCAAAAAGAAGACGCTCATCGATACGCCGCTCGGCAAGGCGCGTATCCAGGAATATGACACGCCGCGTGAGCAGCTGGTGCTGCGCCTGGAGAACGGCAAAGTCTTTAAGGTCAACCTGGCCGATATGACGTGCTCGGAGGGCTGCAAAAAGAAGGCCGCCGAGCAGGGCTGCAACTGCCGCCCCGACTGCGTGACGCGTGACGTGCTCGAGCGCATCGAGTCGCCCGAGATGCGCCTGGCGCTCATGGAACTCGATCGCGAGAACGGCGTCGACGTGGGCGATGGCCTGTCGAGCGCCGATCGTCTGGCCGGCACATCGATGCCCAAGCGTCGTCGTCGCGATGCCGAATCCGATGCTCGCACCGCTCAGGGCCAGGGCGAGGGCCGTGGCCGTGGAAAGGGCCGCGGCAAGGCCGAGGCACCCGAGGCCGAGGAGGCAGCTGGTGGCCGTCGCCGCCGCAAGCGCGCGGCGTCCGTCGACAATGGCGAGGCCGCGGGTAAGAACGCTTCCCGCGAGCGCGAGGCTCAGCAGCCCCAGCAGCAAAACCGCGGCGGTGGCATGAACCCCACGCGCCGCCGTCGCCGTCACCTGTCGAGCGAGGAGCGCGAGGACGCCTTCCGCGCCGCAGCCGCTCGCGAGGCCGGTGCCGCTCCCAAGGACGCCTCGGCCTCCGATGCGCCTGCTGACAAGGGCGGCAAGCCGCGTGGCGAGGAGGAGCGCGCACCGCGTCCGCGTCGTCGCCATTCCTCGGGTGCGCAGCAGAAGCCCTCGGTGCCCTCCGTGGCCGATCAGGTCTCGGACGGCGAGGTCAAGGTCACGCGCCGTCGCCCCGGAGATGGCGGAGGGGCGGCCGCCAAGGCCGCGCGCGGCGCTGCTCGCGACGAACGCGATTCGCGCGAAGATCGTGGTGGCGAGGGCTCGGCCGACCAGGGCCAGAAGCGCCGTCGCCGTCGTCGTTCCCGCAAGCCGCGTCAAGATGGTGGCGAGGGCTCGACCCAAAACTCGTCCGCACCGCAACCGCCCACCGGCGAATAGCGCCCGCAAACGGATTTAACCTGCCTGACCCCAAACGCGTCGGGGTACCATAGCGCTGAATCAACAACCCTCCCTGCGATCGAGCGTAGGGAGGGTTGTGTCGTGAAGAGACATTTGAATGTGTTGGGATGCCTGCAAGGTGCCGGCATCCTACCGTTTGCGAACGAATTGCTACCGTTTGCCGAGCGGGCGGCGCACGAGGCGCTTGAGGCGTTGTCGCCCACGCGATGCGCCGGCTGCGAGCGCGCCGGTGCGCTTATTTGCCAAGACTGCTTGGCGGCGCTTGCGCTCATCGACCCGCGGCATAGCTGCACTCGATGCGGCGCCCCGTTTGGAGACTTGCTGTGCACCGAGTGCTCGGTCGAGGGCTCGTCCTCGGCGATGGCCGAAGCACTCGACCGGTGCCTGGCATGTGCCGTTTACACGCATCCGCTGCCGCGGATCATTAAAGCGTACAAAGACGCGGGCGAGCGACGCCTGGCGCCGTATCTGGCAGAGCTGCTATACGACACCGCTTTACATGCCCAGGCCGCGGCACCCGAGCGCTTAGGCGGTGTGTTGTCCGGCGCCGATGCAGTGGTGTTTGTGCCCGCGACGGCGGCGGCGTTTCGGCGGCGCGGCTTCGATCATATGGAAGCCATCGCGCGCCCATTTTGCGAGCTGTCGGGTGTCCCGCTGCTCGATGCCCTCGTCAAGTACGGCCATGGCGACCAGCGTGAACTCGGTCGTGAAGAACGCCGTGAACGCGCCCGAGGCATGTACGAGACCGTTGAGGACGTGCGGGGCAAGCGCCTGCTGCTTATCGACGACGTTATCACCACGGGCGCGACGATGGCAGCGGCTTCGGCGGAACTCAGGCGCGCCGGTGCCGCGGCCGTTGATGGCCTCGCTATCGCACGCGTTTGGTAGGGGTGATTCATGTGGCGGTAACAATCAGGCAGTGCAACAAACCGACAAAAGAGCAGCTAGCGGCTTCCGTGATCCTGGCGGGCGCCTCGGCGTTGCGCATGATTCGAGCCGAGCGCCGACAGATGGGCTACATCGGCTGGAAGGACCTTGAGCCCGATGAAGAGCGCCGTGTGCTGCGCACGTCGTCGCCCTCGACCGAGGACATCTATCTTCCCGACTTGGTGCGGATTGGAGCCAAAAGCGGCGAGGTGCAAGAAGATCTGTGCTTGCTGGTAGGGTCTGCAGCGCAGCGTCGCCGCATTCTTGGCGTGGGCTGGTCCGTATGCTCCGGGTTGCCCGCCGGCTCGATTCTAGAGGTGGAACCGGGGGTGTACAGCCTGTCTCCCGAGGCCCTTTGTGTTGCCGTCGCCCGCGAGGTCGGCTGTATCCAGGCGTTTGCCCTGGCCCAGGAACTGTGCTCCAAGATTTCACTGAGCGATCGCGGGAAGTATCTGCCTCCCTACACCTCGCCCGTTACGAATAAACTTGCAAAGGACAAGGACCAGCCAGCAGACGTGGGCTACTTTGAGGTTGAGCCGGTGCTGACGCCCGATCGTCTGGCAGATTACCTCGCGGTATGCAAGGGGAATGCGGCCAAACAACTGCAGCGTCTGTGTCCCTACTTGTCAGAAAACCTGCGCTCGCCCATGGAGTGCATCATGCTCGCTCTGTTTTCGCTTCCGTTTTCCTATGGCGGATTTGCCTGCGGTCCCTTTAAGACCGACTACAAGATTGAGTTCGATGACCGCGCGCAGGCAATCTCGGGGATGCCGCATGCAGTTTGCGATGCGTATCAGGAGGCAGCCCGGTTTGACCTGGAATACAACGGTGAGCTGGGTCATTCCTCCCGGAGGGGACGTATCCATGATGAAAAACGCAACACGGGCTTGATTACTATGGGAATCGAGGTCGCGACGGTCAACAACGAAATGCTCCGCGACATGGAGGCAATGGAGGCACTCGCATGGCGCATCCACCAGCGTATGCGAAAGCGGTACCGGAATCGTGTCGATGCCCGCAGGAAGAAGCAAGAGGCGCTGCTTAACACGCTGCGGGCGTGTTTTGGGCTTAAGCCGGTCTAATTCGCGTCGAAAATAGGGGGTTAATCATATGCCCTGGCCAAAATATGGCAAATATGAGTACTGTCACTAAATCAGTAACAGCAAAATCAAGGAATTTAGGACTCGGAGGCGTCGTAAAGTAAGAAGATAATAAACAAATGTAGAATAACTAAGCATCAGGTTGGCGACACTGAGCGCAAAATCTGTCCGAGAGGCCAAAATTGCCTGTTACTAAATTGGTGGCAGTACTCA
>RQBM01000228.1:0-12659 GCA_008668795.1 Collinsella aerofaciens
CCGGTCGAACCATCTATAGCAACCAGAAATTAAAGCGAACAGAACTCCGCCGTGTCGGAAAAATCAAAGGGCGAAACGGGGCCGCCTACTGGGATGCCTGGGCAACACGCGACAAGGGCGAATTCGGACACAGCACCTATATGGTCACTGTCTACACCAAAGACGGAATTAAGGACAATGTTGACGATTTCGCGTCATCCAAACTCGGCATCCCCAAAACAACCAAACCCGCCAGCCCGGATGAAATTCTGTAGAGACGCTCATTAGAATGTCGTTCAACGAGCACGGCAACATCGAGCTCGCCCCCACCACCACAAAGGGGACAGGAGCCTTTGTGGTGATCTTCGGCCCCGGCGTTCACCATCTCGATCTGTAACATCTAGCTGCCGTTTTGGACCTCAGATGTTACAGATCGAGACGAAATGTTCAGCAGTTCCCGTTTATCTAAATCTGTAATAACTACTCGGCAAATAAGGGTCTACCTGTTACAGAACGAGACAAACCGCGGACCACCACAAAGGCGCCTGCCCCTTCGTGGTGGTTTTCGACAAAAAGAAGCCGCCCCATTAACAGAGGCGGCATCAAGCAAGTCTATTTATTAGCGTCCCTCAAGACCCAACGAAAACGTCGCGGTAGCCCCGGCCACACCTTTCCCTCGGGCGACCCTCGCGAAGCGCGTGAGCACGAGGGAAAGGTGTGGCCGGGGCGTACAGCAGGGTTACTCGGCAGCGGCCTTGAACTTGTTGTAGTTGATCAGGCAGCCGGCCTTGACGATGGCACGCTCCTCTGCCGTCATATCGGCAATATAGAGCTCAATCTGCTCGACCGTACCGTCGGCGCGAACCACGTAAGCGGCGATGTCCTTCAGGTCGCCGTCGAGCGCGGCGCGGATACCCGGCACAAAGACGTAGTCGCCCACCTCAAAGCTGGGCTCGGCCTCCATCTGGAAGGGCACCATGCCCCAGTTCATCACGTTGGAGCGATAGCGCTTAGTGGCGTACTCGTGGACGATGTTTGCCAGACCGCCAATTACGCGCTGGCAGCTCGCGGCCTGCTCGCGGGCAGAGCCATCGCCCGGCTTCTTGGCGTAGAGCATGGAGCCGTACTCGGTTGCCCTGGCATCGGCCGCGACACCCGCGCCGGCCAACGCCTCAAACACACCGGCAAGCTCGGCATCGAGCGCGGACAGATCGCCCGCGGACTCACCGGCAACGCGGCGCTTCTCCACGGCGTCGACCTCCTTGGAGCGACCCACGTAGGCAGGGTCGCGGCGGCTGAGCGTAAACTCGGCCAGACCCAGCGGGTTGGAGCGGAAGGAGCTCGTCTCGCCCGAGGGAATGAGCTCGTCGGTCGTGGTGACCGGATCCATGATCTTGGAGCACACCTTGAGCAGGATGTCGTCGCCGAGAGGCTCCATCGCGGGCCACGGCTTGATGTTGGGACCCTCGACAAGCTCGTCGGCAGGCTCCGCCTTGCCAAAGCCCCAGTACACACGCTTTTTGTACGGTGCGTCGTCAAAGGTGTACTCGCAGGCCTCGTCCCAAGTCTCCTCGGGCAGGTCGGTCGCCGGCGTCAGGATGCCGCCGTTGGCAGCCGTCGCCGCAATGGAGCGGGCGTCCATCAGGGCCACGGCACTCAGCTGGCCATTGCCCGGCTTGGAACCCTCGCGGTTGGGGAAGTTGCGCGTGGTGTGGCGGATGGACAGGCCGTTGTTGGCGGGCGTGTCGCCGGCGCCAAAGCACGGACCGCAGAACGCCGTGCGCACGATCGCGCCGGCCTCCATGAGGTCGTAGATATAGCCACGGCGCGTAAGTTCGAGCGCCACGGGCTGGCTTGTAGGATAGACCGACAGCGAGAACTCGCCGCAGCCGGTGTTGGCGCCCTTGAGCACGCGGGCAGCCTGGACCACGGAGTCGTAGTTGCCGCCCGAGCAGCCGGCGATAACGCCCTGCTGCACGCGCAGTTTGCCGTCGACGATCTTGTCGAGCAGGCTAAAGTGCGTCTTGCCCTCGCCGATCTTGGCGGCCTCGAGTTCCACCTCGTGCAGGATGTCCTCGAGGTTCTCGTTGAGCTCGTCGATCTCAAAGCCGTTGGAAGGATGGAACGGCAGCGCGATCATGGGCTTGATGCTCGACAGGTCGACCTCGACGCAGCCGTCGTAGTAGGCGACATCGGCGGGCTTGAGTTCGCGGTAGTCGTCGCCGCGGCCGTGCATGGTCAAAAACGCGTGCGTATCCTCGTCGGTAGCCCAGATGCTCGACAGGCAGGTGGTCTCGGTGGTCATGACGTCAACGCCGTTGCGGTAGTCGGTCGTCATGCTCGCGATGCCGGGGCCCACGAACTCCATGACTTTGTTCTTGACGTAACCCTTGGCAAAGACGGCACGGATGATGGCGAGCGCCACATCGTGCGGGCCAACGCCGGGGCGCGGGGCGCCCGTGAGGTAGATGGCCACGACGCCGGGATAGGCGACATCGTAGGTGTCGCGCAGCAGCTGCTTTGCCAGCTCGCCACCACCCTCGCCCACGGCCATGGTGCCCAGGGCGCCGTAGCGGGTGTGCGAGTCGGAACCCAAGATCATCTTGCCGCAGCCGGCGAAGTTCTCACGCATAAAGGAATGGATGACCGCGATATGGGGCGGAACGAAGATGCCGCCGTACTTTTTGGCAGCCGAGAGGCCAAAGACGTGGTCGTCCTCGTTGATGGTGCCGCCCACGGCGCACAGCGAGTTGTGGCAGTTGGTGAGCACGTAGGGCAGCGGGAACTGCTCCATGCCCGAGGCGCGCGCCGTCTGGATGATGCCGACGAAGGTGATGTCGTGGCTCGCCATGGCATCGAAGCGAATCTTGAGCGTCTCGGGGTCGCCGGACGTATTGTGTGCCTGAAGGATCGAATACGCGATGGTGCCGCGCTTGGCATCCTCGGGCGTCTGCGTAATACCGCGCTCGGCAGCCTCGGCCTCAGGCACAACCTCGCTGCCGTTACGCAGGTAGATGCCGTCCTCGTACAGCTTGACCATACTGTCTCCCACTCTGCCCAAAAGATTTGGGCGCATAGCATACATTCGTTCAATATCGTGCCATAGAACGGTTGCGAGTGGGTTACGAATCTGCGCGTTCACTTTATCTCAGTAAAGCAAAGGACGAGCCCCTTGCATCACTCTCTGGACAAGGAGTGTCCCAAAGTGCCGGCACAAAAGGAACGTCCCCAAGTGCCAAGTGCCGCAAGAATGTCCCCTTTAACTAGTCATTTAAGAACGTCCCCAATGACCACCGCATCCGGAGCAAGGCAACGCCGCAGGTAGAGGACGGACAGCGAGCGACGTCCAGAGCGAACAAGTTGGCATGAAAAAGGCAAGGCATAGACCTTCTGGTCATGCCTTGCCTTTTGAATGACAAATTGTCGCTCTGGGCGGCGCGCAGCGTCGAGCCGTTACGCCGTTCGGCAGAACGGCGTAACCTACAGATCCCCTCCGGCGCCCAAAAGCTTGCGCATGACTTGCTCGGGGTTGACCGAGCCGTCGCGCGGGGCCAGGGCGGTGATCTTCTTCTGCATCTTGTACTCGTGCAGCTCATCTTCGAGCTGGCGTACGCGGGCGCGGAGCTTCTCGTTCTCGCGCTCGCGCTCCTCGGCACGCTCCTTCATATCGAGGATGCGCACCACGCCGGCGAGGTTGATGCCCTCGTCGGTCAGTTGGTTGATGAGCTCAAGGCGCTCGATATCGGCACGCGAATACAGGCGCGTGTTGCCGCCCGAGCGCTGAGGATTCACCAGGCCCTTGGACTCGTAGACGCGCAGAGTCTGCGGGTGCATGCCGGTCAGCTCGGCCGCCACGCTGATCATATACAGCGGTTTGTTCCTATTGTCCTCGGCCATGCTACCTGACCCCTTTCCGTCTCGCACATCTCCATCATAAGCCTGTGGCCAGCCCGTGGGCCACGCAACCAAACTAGAACGTCGCCTTGTAACGGTTGACCTTCTCGCGATAATCGCGCGTGTCGGCCTCGCGCAGCTTGGTCATGGCATCGCGCTCATCGTCGGACAGGTTCGAGGGAACCTGCACCTTGATCTCGACAAGCAGCGCACCCGTGCGGCCGCGATGCTTAACGTCGGGCGCACCCATCTCCTTAAAGCGGAACTTCTTGCCCGTCTGGGTGCCAGCGGGCACCTTCAGACGAACCGTCGCGCCGCCGGGCGTCGGCACGTCCACCGTGCAGCCGAGCGCCGCCTCGTAGACCGAGACCGGTACCTCCATGGTCACGTCGGCGCCTTTGCGCTTAAACAGCGGGTGCTCCTCCACGTGCGTGGTCACGACCAGGTCGCCGCGCTCGCCGCCGGCAACGCCATACTCGCCGCGACGCTTGTAGCGCAGTTTGCCTCCGTCGACCGCGCCCGCAGGCACCGAGACCGTAATGGTCTGCTGCTCGCCTGTCGAGGGAATGCGATACGTGACCTTGTGCGTCACGCCGCGAAACGCGTCCTCAGCCGTCACATCAACGGTCAGCGACAGGTCGCCGCCCTTGCGAGCACGGCTGCGGCCCGCGCCGGCATTACCCGCAGCCCCGGCAAAGCCCGAGCCCCAATCGCTGCCCCAGGCGCCGTTGCCGCTAAAGATGCTGTCGAAGATATCGCCCCAGCCGCTGGCGCCCGCGCCAGCACCGTAGCCGCCGCCATACGCGCCGCCCGCGCCCGGCATGCCGCCAAACATGAGCATCTGGTCGTACTCTTTGCGCTTCTTCTCGTCCGAAAGCGTTTCGTAGGCCTCGCTGATCTCCTTGAACTTGGCCTCGTCGCCGCCGGCATCGGGGTGATATTTTTGCGCGAGCTTGCGAAACGCGCTCTTGATCTCTTTGTCGGAGGCGCTCTTGGATACGCCCAGGATGTCATAGAAGGTTTTGCCTGCAGCCATCGTAGCTCCTCTCCTGTTACGTCCGCCGTCCATGCAGACGACGGCCCATGCTTTCATATGGCACTAGGCCAGAAAGGGCCCCGGGTGTTGCCCCGGGGCCCTTCTCAATTACTCCTCGGTGCTCTCGGCCGTATCGGCCGCAGCATCCTCGGGCGCCGCTTCGGGCTCCGGTGCGGGGCGCTTCTCGCCACCGTAGGTCACCGTCACCATCGCGGAACGCAGGATGCGATCCGCCATGCGGTAGCCCTTCTGGTACACATCGTTGACGGTCTCATCGTACTGCGATGCGTCCTCGACGCGACCCACAGCCTGGTGCTCGAGCGGATCGAACGCCTCGCCCTTGGGGTCGATGGGCTCAACGCCCTCGTGCGCAAACACATCGAGCAGCTTGGCATGTACCGCGTCAACGCCATCGACGAACTGCTTAAAGTCGTCGGAAAGCTCTTGGCTGCGGGCATGGTCGATTGCGCGCTCGATATCGTCGATCACCGGCAACAGCGCGGTGACAAGCTTCTCGGTCGCGCGCTCGCGCTCGGCAATGCGCTCGTTGGCGGTGCGGCGACGGAAGTTCTCCCAGTCGGCCTGCAGACGGGCGGTGCGCTCGGTGGCGTCCTTTGCCTTGTCCTCGGCGGCCTTCTGAGCCTCTGCCGCAGCATCGAGCTCGCTGCGCACGTCGGCAAGCTCCTTTTGGGCCTGCTCGAACTTGAGCTTAAAGTCGTTGTCGGCGGCTTCCTCACCGGCGCGGATAGCAGCTTCCACCATCTCGTCCTCGGTCATCGTCGCCTCCTTGTTGGAATCCTCTACCTGGTTCTCGGCAGCCTCGACGGCCTCGGTCTCATTGACCTCGGTATCGTCGACGGCCTCTACGGGAATCTTCACGTCCTTCTCCTCAGAGTCAACGGGGGCGGCGCCAGCGGCAGCCGCCTCCGTGCGAGCTTTACGGGCGGACATGATTACTTGTCCTCGTCGTCCACAACCTCGTAGTCGGCGTCGACAACGTCATCGTCGGCAGGCTGGGCACCGGCGGCGCCGTCAGTCTGCTGCTGAGCGTCGGCGTAGACAACCTGAGCCAGCTCGTAGGCCACGGACTGCAGGGACTCGCCAGCGGCCTTGATGGCCTCGACGTCAGAGCCCTCGAGCGCCTTCTTGGCGTCGGCGATAGCGGCCTCGGCCTTGGACTTCACGTCGGCGGAAACCTTGTCGCCCAGCTCGTTGAGGGTCTGCTCGGTGGAGTAGCACAGGCTGTCGGTCTGGTTGCGGACCTCGACCTCTTCCTTCTGCTTCTTGTCCTCCTCGGCATGAGCCTCGGCGTCCTTGACCATACGATCGACTTCGTCGTCGGACAGAGCGGTGGAGCCGGAAATGGTAATCTGCTGCTCCTTGCCGGTGCCCTTGTCCTTAGCGGAGACCTTGACGATGCCGTTGGCGTCGATGTCGAAGGTGACCTCGATCTGCGGCACGCCGCGGCGGGCAGCCGGGATACCGGTCAGCTGGAACTTACCGAGCGACTTGTTGTCGCGGGCAAGCTCGCGCTCGCCCTGGAGCACGTTGATCTCGACGCTGGTCTGGTTGTCGGCAGCGGTGGAGTAGACCTCGGTCTTGGAGGTCGGGATCGTGGTGTTGCGGTCGATCATCTTGGTCATGATGCCGCCCATGGTCTCGACGCCCAGCGACAGCGGGGTAACGTCGAGCAGCAGGATGCCCTCGACGTCGCCGGTGAGCACGCCGCCCTGGACGGCAGCGCCGTCGGCAACGACCTCATCGGGGTTCACGGACATGTTGGGCTGTTTGCCGGTCATGGTCTTGACGAGCTCCTGGACAGCGGGCATACGGGTGGAGCCGCCGACGAGGATGACCTCGGTCAGATCGGAGAGCTTGAGCTTGGCGTCGCGCAGGGCGTTGGTGACAGGCTGCTTGCAACGCTCGAGCAGGTCGCGGGTGATCTTCTCGAACTCGGCGCGGGTCAGCGTGTAGTTGAGGTGCAGCGGGCCGGACTGGTTCATGGTAATGAACGGCAGGTTAATGGTGGTCTGCTGGGCGGCGGAGAGCTCCTTCTTGGCGTTCTCGGCGGCCTCCTTCAGACGCTGCAGGGCCATGGGGTCCTGGCGCAGGTCGACACCGTTCTCCTGCTGGAACTTATCGGCCATCCAGTCGATGACGCGCTGATCCCAGTCGTCGCCGCCCAGGTGGTTGTCGCCCGAGGTGGACAGAACCTCAAACACGCCGTCGGCGAGGTCGAGGATGGAGACATCGAAGGTGCCGCCGCCCAGGTCGAAGACCAGGATGCGCTGGTCGGTGCCCTGCTTGTCCAGGCCATAGGCCAAAGCAGCAGCGGTCGGCTCGTTGACGATACGCTTGACGTTGAGGCCGGCGATCTTACCGGCGTCCTTGGTGGCCTGACGCTGGGCGTCGTTGAAGTAGGCCGGGACGGTGATGACGGCGTCGGTGACGGTCTCGCCCAGATACTTCTCGGCGTCGGCCTTCATCTTTGCGAGCGTCATGGCGCTCACCTGCTCGGCGGTGTAATCCTTGCCCTCGATGTCGACGACGGCGCGGCCACCCTGGCCCTCCTTGACCTCATACGGCACGGTCTTGATCTCGGAGGTGCACTCGGAGTACTTGCGGCCCATGAAGCGCTTGATGGAGAACACGGTGTTCTTGGGGTTGGTGACAGCCTGGTTCTTAGCGGCCTTACCCACGACGCGGTCGCCGTCGGCACGGAAGCCCACGACGGACGGGGTGGTGCGGTCGCCCTCGGCGTTCACGATAATGGTCGGAGAACCGCCCTCGAGAACGGCCATTGCGGAGTTAGTAGTACCAAGGTCGATACCAAGAATCTTACTCATTAGAAATTCCCTCTCTCTTTTGCGTTCGCGCCGCCTCGACGATCTGTCGCGCGGTGTTTCGGCTTGTCTTTCAGGATGTAGTGTATCCCCTTATGGGCCGGAATATACAAAATCTAAGTCAATTCATATAAGATTTCTTATTGCTGAGAGTTTAGGTTCACAAATGCGCAGGTAGACGCACTGATTGAGTTCTCGGCAAATCTATCGAGATCTATGTAGAGATGGCTGAGGTTTGGGCCCGAGGCCGCATGGGGTGGCTTGAGGCGACCCCGGGGGAAAGCGCGACCCGTTTCACGGCTAAATAACGGGATGCGCTTTCCAAAAGCTCGCTCAATAGCTCAATATTTCAAGTCACCTTTAGCTAACATTTGCGCAGCTCAACGGCCCCACCTGCACGTTTTTTAGTAAACCTTGGCATACTCGGCGAACGGTATGAAGATGCCGGCCAGAGGGTATTGCAAACGGTCGCTCCCGTGGTATGTTTTTGCCCGAATCAAACCGGCGCGCATCGTCTGTAGCGTCGGTCAACAGAGAGGAAACTACCATGGCTCATCCCGTAATTGATGCCGACGAGTGCATCGCTTGTGGCGTTTGCGTCGACACCTGCCCCGCTGGCGTTCTGGAGCTCCAGGACGTCGCCACCGTCGCTGACGAGGACTCCTGCGTCGCCTGTGGCGCTTGCCAGGACGCTTGCCCCGCTGGCGCGATCACCGAGATCGTCGAGGAGTAACAACTCCCCACTTGCACACTCAAAAGTACACCGTGCACAAAAAGGAGGCCTCCGCATCGCCGCGGAGGCCTCCTTTTGTTTGTATAGGCAGTTAATTGGGGACGGGGCTACCTTGGCAGTTGCGGTGGAATAGTTCCCGGTTCATTGCTTAGGTGCCGATTTTAGGAACTATTTCACCGCAACTTATTAAGACAGTATCGGGCTAGGACAAATCATCCTCATAGGGCATTAAATCGGCAAGATAGCCTTTCTCCTTGAGTATGGTCTCGATCTCGTCGAGGGTCTGCTCGTCTTCTGCCGCGATGCGATGGAAGTGATAGCCACTCGTCACCGTCAGCAGCGGGAAGCTCTTGCCGCTGGCAATACCCTCAAGATAGCGCTCAATATCGCGACGGTTGCGAATGTCCAGATCGGCTGTGATCTTGCCATACACGCGATGGTTGACGATTACATTGAGCACGGCACCACCCGCGTCGACGATGCTCGTGAGCTCGTCACCTGCCTGCTCCATGCCATGGTGCACCTTGACCAGGCGCGTGGGCACGGCGGGGCTGCTGGGGGCCTCCTGCAGCACGTAGCCGCGATTGGTCGCCACGATATCGTGCCCATCGGCGCGCAGCAGGGCGATGTCTTGCACGACAATCTGGCGGCTCACACCCACCTCACGAGCAAGCGCACTGCCCGAGACAGGGTCTTTGGCTCCCTCGAGCACGCCCATGATGGCACGGCGACGCTCGCGGGCGTCCATTATTTACCGTCCAGCAGACGAAGGTGCTTAAGCGAGAGGTCGAGAATCGGCGCAGAGTGCGTCAGCGCCCCCGAGCTGATAAAGTCAACGCCCAGGTCGGCGAGGGCGCGGATATTGCTGGCATCCACATTGCCCGAGCACTCGGTCTTGGCGCGACCGGCGATAAGCTCAATCGCGGCAGCCATGTCGTCGTGGGTCATGTTGTCGAGCATGATGATATCGGCACCGGCCTCAACTGCCTCGCGCACCATATCCAGGTTCTCGCACTCAATCTCGACCGTCGCGGTAAACGACGCATGGGCGCGCGCCATCTCAATCGCGCGTGCCACGCCACCGGCGGCGTCGATGTGGTTGTCCTTGAGCATGACAGCCGTCGACAGGTTATAGCGGTGGTTGCTGCCACCGCCGATCTCGACTGCAGCCTTCTCGAAGACACGCATGCCCGGCGTGGTCTTGCGCGTGTCGACAAGCACGGTCTTGGTGCCCTCGAGCGCAGCTGCCATCCGATGCGTGTAAGTAGCGATGCCGCTCATGCGCTGCAGGTAGTTGAGCGCCACGCGCTCGCCCGAAAGCAGTACGCGCGCATCGCCGCGCACCTGGCCCACGTGGTCGCCGGCGTGCACCTCGTCACCATCGGCAACATCAAACAGCACCGAGCTCTGCGAATCCAGCAGCTCAAAGGTGCGAGCGAACACATCCAGGCCCGCGATAATGCCATCGGCCTTGGCGATAAGCTCCACCGTGGCGGGACGCGCCGTGGGGCACACGCTCGCCGTGCTCACGTCCTCAAAGGTAATGTCCTCGCGCAGAGCCTGCAGAATCAAATCATCGACGACGAGCTTCATGGTAATGGGATTCATGGTCTACTCCTCCACGGCCTGCGTGCCGGCGGCACGGGCCAGATCATCGATTGCAAGGTTATCGGAACTCAGGGCGCGATGGTGCCCATCGAGCGCGGGCTCGCCCGTCTGCTCCACGGCAAGCGACTCGCCGGTACGCATACGCCAAGCGGCGCGACGACCCCAGACCAGCGCTTCGAGCAGGCTGTTTGATGCAAGGCGGTTCTTGCCGTGAACGCCGTTGCAGGCTGTCTCGCCCGCGGCGTAGAGCTCGGGCATCGAGGTGCGGCCGTCCTTGTCGACCCACACGCCGCCCATAAAGTAATGCTGCGTGGGTGTGACGGGAATGGGCTCGTCCAGGATGTCGCGGCCGTCCTCCAGGCAGCGTGCGCGGATGTTGGCGAAGTGCCCGGTCACCACGTCGCGCTCGACGGGGGCAAAGCTCAGCCACTCGTGCTCGGTACCGTCCTGCT
Organism: Collinsella aerofaciens; assembly: GCA_008668795.1. Classification (GTDB taxonomy): domain Bacteria; phylum Actinomycetota; class Coriobacteriia; order Coriobacteriales; family Coriobacteriaceae; genus Collinsella; species Collinsella aerofaciens_AS. Next base: position 10,546 of record RQBM01000228.1, read on the forward strand.
TCATCTGCTCGCGAATGGCGGCGGCGACCACATCGCGCGGCTGAAGCTCATCGGTAAAGCGCTCGCCGGCGGCGTTGAGCAAAATCGCGCCCTCGCCGCGGCAGCTCTCGCTGATCAGGAAGGTGCGGCCCGGTTGCGGCGAGAACAGACCCGTGGGGTGAATCTGCACGTAGTCCAGGTGCTCCATCTTAATGCCATGCTCCTGAGCGATGTAGCAGGCATCGCCCGTGAGCTGCGGGTAGTTGGTCGAATGGTCGTATACGCCGCCGATGCCGCCCGTCGCCCACAGCGTGTGGCGGGCATGGATTTTAAACGGCTCGCCGGCATGCACGCCCTCGGTGACATTTGCCAGCTCGTCGGCGGGACGAACCGAGTTGTCCTCGTCCACGGGAACGGCGACGACGCCGGTGCACACCGTGGCGCCGTCACGCTCGCCCGTCAGGATGTCGGTCATGGCCACGTGCTCCAAAATCTGCACGTTATCCAGCTTGCGAACGGCCTGGAGCAGCTTGGTTGTGATCTCCTTGCCCGTAATGTCGGCATGGAAGGCAATGCGCGGGCGGCTGTGTGCGCCCTCGCGGGTAAAGTCGAGGCTGCCGTCGGCCTTGCGCTCAAAATCCACGCCCATGGCCAGCAGGTCGTTGATGACCGAGCGGCTCGAGCGGATCATGATGTCGACGCTCTCGCGGCGGTTCTCGTAGTGGCCGGCGTGCATGGTGTCCTCAAAGAAGGCATCATAGTCGGAGCCTTCAGGCAGCACGCAGATTCCGCCCTGCGCGAGCATCGAGTCACACTCATCGACAGCGCCCTTGGAGAGCATGATCACGCGCGTGCTCGTCGGCAGATTGAGGGCCGCGTACAGGCCCGCCACGCCGCAACCGGCAATGACAACGTCGCACTCCATATCGGGGTATTGTTTGGTTTCCACAGGAATCCTCTCCCTTGTAATGTGACATAAGGGACTGTCCCTCATGTCACATTGGCTTAGCGCGCCGCGTACTCGAGCATGCGGTCGAGCGTGAGTTTGGCTTGGTCGGCAGCCTCGTCCGACACGCCGATCTGCACCTCGCCCTCGCCCGTCTCCAGGCAGCGCACGAGCTTTTCGAGCGTGATGAGATCCATGTTGACGCAGGTGGGTTGCACCGCGGGGAAGTAGAACTTTTTGCCGGTGCCCTCGCAGCGGCGCTCGAGCTCGTAGAGCACGCCGCGGACCGTCACGATGATGAACTCACTCGCGTCCGAATCCTCGGCGTACTTGATGATGCCGGCGGTGGAGCCGATGTAGTCGGCCTCGGCAAGGACGTCGGCCTTGCACTCGGGGTGCGCCAGCACGAGCGCATCGGGATGCGCCTCCTGCGCGTCGACAATCTGCTCGACGGTGATGATGTGATGGCGCGGGCAGTAGCCATTGTTGAGGATGACGTGCTTTTGGGGCACCTGCTCGGCTACGAAGCGGCCCAGGTTTTGATCGGGGATGAACAGGACGTGCTGCTGCGGCAGCTCGGACACGATCTTGACGGCGTTGGAGCTGGTGACGCACACGTCGCTCCAGCTCTTGATCTCGACCGTCGAGTTGACGTAGCAGACCACGGCAAGGTCGTCGCCGTACTCGGCGCGCGCCGCATCGACCGTCTCGCGCTTGACCATGTGCGCCATGGGGCAGTCCGCGCCCGGCTCGGGCAGCAGCACGGTCTTGGTGGGGTTGAGCAGCTTGGCGCTCTCGCCCATAAACTCCACGCCGCACAGCACGATGGTCTGCTGCGGCAGGCTCTTGGCGAGCTTTGCCAGGTAGAAGCTGTCGCCGACGTAATCGGCAACGGCTTGGACCTCGGGCGCCACATAGTAGTGCGCCAAGATCACCGCGTCACGTTGGGTTTTTAGTTGCTGAATGGCCTCGACGAGCTCTGCGGGCACCAGTGCCGCGCGCTCCGTTGCCGTCGTTGCCGATGCTAGGCCGGCCGCAATGTCGCGTGCAAGCTCCGATGCATCCATGTTCGCGCTCTGTGCCATCAAGGCCCCTCTCTTTTGGCGAATCTTGGGGCTTTAGTATGACACCTAGGTTTACAGCTGACAAGACAGCTGTAAACCTAGGTGTAAAGTTGAAATAAAGATTC
>RQBM01000029.1:0-3503 GCA_008668795.1 Collinsella aerofaciens
CCAGCCCTGATCGAGATCGCGGCTGACCATCGGACGGTATCCGATCGACGGAATCACGTCCACGAACAAGTACCATTCGTCGTCCGGTCCACCGTTGTTGTGGTGGTTGGCGAACACCGCAGGACCTTCCACGCCGCCGGGGTTGCCGTCCGGCACGTAGCCTGCGCCAATCCGGTCCTGCACCTTGGTCCAGACCGTCCCCGGCTCCCACCAGCGCTTCGCGTCGGTGCGGTCCATCCAGATGCCGGTGCCATGCGCGTTGTCCTTGGTGATGCGGTACGTGCGTACACTGCCGTCCGGCAACGGACGTTGGATCATCGTGGTGTCGATGGCGTCGCCGTGGTTGTCGATGAATACGCCGCCATATTCGAATGTGTCCTGCGTGAAATCGGTGGTGGCGCCCCACAGCACGGTGCAGTAGACGTTCTTGTCGTCGTGCGTCCTATTCTCGTCGTCGAACACGGTGCTGGACCAATACATGACGAATGCGCCGCGACCGCCATGATGACCTTGCGGATAGTAGTCCGGCACCCAAAGGCATTCGCAGGCCCAGGCCATGCCGAGCTCCAGATGGGAGCCGTCCGGCTTGCGGGACACGTCGAGCATGCGCGGCTCGCTCCAATGGAGCAGATCGTCGGATTCCCAGATGATGAGATTCGTGCTGGCGTGGTGGCTCCACTCGTACCAGCCGCCGCCGTCGCCTCCGAACACACGCAGATCGGTGGCGATGATATACCACGTGCCGGTGTCGGGATTGCGGATGATATGCGGATCGCGCACGCCTGTGGTACCGAGATGCGAAGCCAGCACAGGCTTTCCATCGTTGAGCGGCACCCAACGGTGCGGATTGTCTCCATCGGATATATCCATGTAAATCTTCTCGGCGTAGCCGTCCGGATCCTCGATGAAGTGGACGAGCAGGTAACCGTAGTCGTCGGTTGTGTCGGTCATGGTCCCACCTTGTGGTTGTGAATGAATGAATTGGATAAGTGAATTGCGTGTTCGATAACGTACCGCGTCAACATGCGCGGATACGAAAAAAGCCGCCGCCACGAGAGCGACAGCTTTCTTCGGGAAGGAGGATTAGCCCTGATGCGTGCGGGCCCATGTGCGGATCACATCCTGCTGCGCCGCGATGGCCTTGTTGCGGGCCAGATAGATGACCAAGGTGATGGAATACAGTGCAAGGCCGATGAGGTCCATCGTGCCCAGGGAGAAGACCACCACGATTGCCAGCCAGATGATCACCCACCGGCTGGTGGTGCCGGGAGCGAGACACCGCATGGACATGATGAAGCTGACGATGCCGATAATCAGCACCAGCAGCGCGTAGATGCCCACCACCGTCGAGGCGTTGTCCACCGCGGAATAGTCCGTTTTCAGCAAACCGTTATGTTCCAGCAGATTGTAGGCTTGGCCTTTGAACCAGCTGGTGAACATGAACAGTGTGATGGACGCCATAATCACGTTGTAGGCGGCGGCGATGGTCATCAGCACTCGTTCCGCCTTGCGAGCCAATGGTGCCGGCGGCTGCATGGTGTTGCCTTGCGGATTCATATCGGTCCTTTCCGTGGTGTGGCCTCATCCGATGTGCGATGCGCAGCTCGGGAAAGATAAGATCACAGGCCCGTCCGTTTGGGGACGGACCTGTGCATTATCTCACTCGGCCGGTATCAGCCCTTGAGGCCGGAGGTGATGTTCAGGGACTGCAGGAAGTACTTCTGCGCGAACAGGAACAGCAGCAGGGTCGGGATGATGGCCATGCAGGTGGCCGCCATCAGGGAGCCCATCTGGTTGTACTGGCCCATCTGGTTGCTCAGCAGCTGCAGACCAGCGGTGACCGGCATCTTGTTGATGTCGTTGAACACCAAGGTCGGCCACAGGAAGTCGTTCCAAGCGCCGGTGAAGCTGAACAGGAAGATGACGATCAGAATCGGGCGGATGGCCGGCAGCATGATGCGGGTGAAAATCTGGAAATCAGTGGCGCCGTCGATTTCGGCCGCCTCGTCCAGTTCCTTCGGGATGCCCTTCATGAAGTTGCGCACCAGGAAGATGTTCGCCACGTTGCCCAGGCCAGGGATGATGCAGGCCCAGTAGGTGTTGACCCAGCCGAGGGAGGCGATGATGCGGTACTGCGGGATCATGTTGACCACGGCAGGGAACATCGAGATGAGCAGCAGGACGAAGAACAGCGTATCGCGGTACTTGAAGTTCAGACGGGAATAGCCGAAGCCTGCGAGCGCGACGATGCACACGGACAGCACTGCGAACACGGTCGAGATAATCAGCGAGTTGCCCAGCCAGTTCAGGACCGGGTAGCTGGCGGATGCCTCGATCAGCGTCATGTAGTTGTCAAGCACCCACTTCGCGGGCAGGAAGTTGAACGCGTTGGAGGTGAATTCGGCCACCGACTTGAACGAAGTCGTCACGGTGTAGATCACCGGAAGCAGCCAGACGACTGCCAGCACGACGAGCACCACATAGACGGCGATCAGCGACGGGGAGACCTTTTTGGTTTTGTTTTCAGGAATTGCCGCGCTTGCGACATTGACTGTGGTTGCAGCGGACATCTTCAGTCCTCCTTATTCATGAAGATCAGCTGGATCGCGGCGATGGCCATCAGGATGATGCCCAGCAGCAATGCCATTGCGGAAGCCATGCCGGCGGCCGCAGGGCCGGCGGGGAACGCGAGGTTCCTGATATCCATCAGCAGCACCTGGGTCTGGTAGTTCGGTCCGCCGTTGGTCAGCATGACCGGCTGGCCCCACACGTTGAAGGCGCCCGTGGTGGTCATGATGGTGGTGTAGAACAACGGCAGCTTGATTTCCGGCAGGGTAATGGAGAAGAAGATCCTGACCGGACCGGCTCCGTCGACCTTCGCGGCTTCGTAGAGGCTCTCGTCCACGCCGGAGAGCGCGGAACGGTAGATGACGAGGTTGCCGCCGATACCGGCCCACAGCACGAGTACGAAGATGGTGATCCATGCGTACGGGTTCTTGCCGAGCCAGTTGATGTCGGTGTGGAAGGTGGTGTTCAGCAGACCGAACTGGGAGTTGAAGACCATACGCCAGACCAGTGCACCGGCGGCGATGGAGATCAAACCTGGGATGTAGAAGATCGCCTGGAACAGACCAGCGCCCTTGAGTCCCTTCTTGCTGAGCGCCACGGCGAGCAGCAGCGGCACGATGATGGTCAGCGGCACGCTGACCAGCACGAAGAGCAGAGTGTGGCCGAGATCACGCCAGAAGATCGAGTAGAAATAGGTGCTGGGGTCGAAGATCTTCGCGAAGTTCTGCAGGCCGACGAACTTCGGCGCACCGACCATGTTCCAGCGGGTGAACGCCAGTCCAATGCCGAAGATAATCGGGATGATGCCGAAGACGGCGAAGATGATGAAGTGCGGAGCGATGTACGGCAGCGCGTGCCAGATAGAGTTCTTGCGCTTCATGGATGATTTTGCGGATCCGATCGTAGATGCCTTGCTCATCACGATTCCTCCTGAA
>RQBM01000162.1:0-7164 GCA_008668795.1 Collinsella aerofaciens
CAGACGCGCGCCGAGCGCCCCTGCAGCCGCTACGCCCAGGTTGCCGTGACCGTGGCATAGCAAGGACGGCGCCCACATTCGGCATGGAGCGTCCCCAACTGCCACTCATTTAAGTGCGTCCCCAATGAGTGAGTACGCCCCCCAATGAAAGCCCCATCGACTAGTCGAAAATGGGCCATGTGTCCCAGTTGTGGAGACTCGTTGAGCCATCTGGGTATCGTGAAAGATCGCTCACTCCCCCATCATCAAAAGTGACACACGCTACCTGTTGATGGGAGGCAACCATGGGCTTCTTTGACAAGATGTTCGAGAAGAAAGAGTGCGCGATTTGCGGTACCGAGCTGGGACTTTTGGGAAAGACCAAGATCAGCGAAGGCTACCTGTGCAAAGAGTGCGCCGGCAAGCTCTCCCCCTACTTCCACGGCTATCGCTCCAGCACCGCGGACGATATCCGCGAGCAACTCGCCTACCGCGAGGCCAACGCCGAGCGCCTGGCCTCGTTCAACCCCACGCGCACGCTCTCTGCCGGGCGCACCAACATCATGCTCGATGAGGACGCGGGCCTGCTAATCATCACTTCGCAGAGCCGCTGGCGCGACGCCAATCCCGACATCATCGAGTTCTCACAGGTACTCGGCTGCGATATGGATATCGACGAGCATCGCACCGAGATCTATCGCGAGACCAAGGACGGCGAGCGTGAGAGCTACAACCCGCCGCGCTACGACCTGGATTACGATTTTAATCTGACCATTCACGTCAACACGCCGTACTTTACCGAGATCAACCTGCGCGTGAACGACTCCACCATCGATCAGCGCGGTTCCATCGAATACCGCGAGGCCAAGCGCCAGGCAACCGAAGTTCGCGACGCGCTGGTACAGCTGCGCCAGGAAACGCGCGACAGCGTCGTGGCCGCCAAGGCCCCCAAGACCGCGGTCACCTGCCCCTTCTGCGGCGCAACCACCATTCCCGATGCCAGTGGGCGCTGCGAATACTGCGGCGGCGCCATCGGCGCATAGCCTCCGGCAGCGAAAGGACCGATCATGGCCTTCGAGAGCGTCAACTATCAGTGCCCCGCGTGTGGCGGCCCCCTTCACTTTGCCAGTGCCGAGCAAAAGCTCGTCTGCGACTACTGCGATTCGCGTTTTGAAGTCGAAGAAGTCGAGGCCCTCTATCGCGAGCGCCAGGACAAGGCAGATGCCAAAGCCGAGGCCGTTGACGCGGCCCCCAAGCCTGCTGTCGACGATGCCGTGCAGGAGCTGGCTCAAAACGCCGGCTACATCTGCTCGTCATGCGGCGCCGAGCTGGTCTCGGACGGCACCGTCGCCGTTACCACCTGCCCGTACTGCGGTAACTCCGCCGTGGCACCTGGCCAGCTCTCGGGCGACTTCTCACCCGACCTGGTGATTCCGTTTAAGCTCGGGCGCGACGATGTCATGGCCGCGCTCAAAGAGCACTACAAGGGCAAGATTCTGCTGCCCAAGAGCTTTGTCACCGACAACCACATCGACGAGGTCCAAGGCGTCTACGTGCCGTTTTGGCTCTACGGTGCCCGCGTGGACGGCGAGGTGTACTTTGACGCGACCAACGAGACCGTAACCGAGGAACCCGATCGCACCGTCACGACCACCGACCACTACGACGCCTACCGTAAGGGCAATATCTCGTTTGAGCGCGTGCCCGTCGACGGATCGTCCAAGATGCCCGACGGCCACATGGACGCCATCGAGCCGTTTGACTACGACGCGCTGCGCCCGTTTTCGGTCGCGTATATGCCCGGCTACATCGCCAACCGCTACGACGAAGATTGCGAAACCTGCAAGGCGCGCGCCGAGCGTCGTATGGAAGAAAGCACGATCTCGGCCCTGCGCGAGACCGTCGTCGACGAGTATGACGACGCCACGGTCGAAAGCAAGCAGCTCGACTACACCTGGGAAGACAGCGATTACGCCCTGTTCCCCGTGTGGATGCTTTCCACCTCGTGGAACGGCAAGAGCTATCTGTTTGCCATGAACGGCCAGACCGGTCGCATGGTCGGCGAGCTCCCCTGCTCCAAGCCCAAGCTCGCCATCGCCTCGGTGCTGTTCTTTGTGATCGGGTTTGTCCTCTCCCAGATCCTCTTCATGGGTGAGAACGCCTTCGATCCGGACTACCTCGCCTTTGATGTCGAGGGCGTCCTCATCAACATCGTCGCGCCGCTAATCATCGTAATCATCGGAGACGTGCTGCTGATAGGCCAGCTCAAGACGGCCAACGAGGCAACCCACGCCGACTACTACTGCGGAGACCTCGACCTGACCGAGAAGCACGACACCTTCAGCCACACCGAGACCACCGTTGTCATGAAAGACGACAAGGACGATTAGTCATTCTGACCAATAACCACCCGGCCTTTGACGAGAAAGGAAGATCACCATGGGACTCTTGAAAGCTGGATTGGGAGCTGCCGGCGGCGTCATGGCCGACCAGTGGAAGGAGTTTATCTATTGCGAATCGATGCCCGCTGATGTCTTGGCCTGCAAGGGCAGCAAGCGCACCGGCGGCCGCAGCTCCAACACGCGCGGCGAGGACAACGTCATCTCCAACGGCTCCGTCATCGCCGTCAACGACGGCCAGGGCATGCTCGTGGTGCAAAACGGCAAGATCATCGAGGTCGCACTGGAGCCTGGCGAGTTTGTCTTTGACACCGGCAGCGAGCCGAGCGTCTTTAGCGGCAACCTGGGCGACTCCATCAAGGAAACCTTTGCCAATATCGGCAGCCGTTTTACCTTTGGCGGCGATGCAGGCAAGGACCAGCGCGTCTACTTTATCAACACCAAGGAGATCATCGGTAACAAGTACGGCACCGCCTCGCCCGTGCCCTTCCGCGTGGTCGATAACAACATTGGCCTGGATGTCGACATTTCCGTGCGCTGCAACGGCGAGTATTCGTACCGTATCACCAACCCGCTGCTGTTCTACACCAACGTGTGCGGCAACGTGACCGACAGCTATACGCGCGATAAGATCGACAGCCAGCTTAAGTCCGAGCTGCTCACCGCTCTGCAGCCCGCCTTTGCCAAGATCTCGGAGATGGGCATTCGTTACAGCGCCATTCCCGGTCACACCACCGAGCTCGCCCGCGCGCTCAACGAGGTCCTCTCCGCTGACTGGCGCGATCTGCGCGGTGTCGAGATCGTGAGCTTTGGCGTCAACTCCATCGCCGCTTCGCAAGAAGACGAGCAGATGATCAAGGACCTGCAGAAAGCCGCGGTCATGCGCGATCCCACCATGGCGGCCGCCAACATCGCCAGCGCCCAGAGCGACGCGATGCGCGCCGCGGCGGCCAACCCCAACGGCGCGATGGCCGGCTTTATGGGCATGGGCATGGCGGGCGGCATGGGCGGCATGAACGCCAGCCAGCTGTTCGCCGCCGGCCAGGCACAGCAGCAGGCCGCCCCGCAGCCAGCTCCGGCACCCGCCCCCGCACCGGCTCCTGCCGCTGCCCCCGCGGCCGGTGCATGGACCTGCAGCTGCGGTGCCACCAACACCGGCAAGTTCTGCTCCGAGTGCGGTAGTCCCGCACCCGCCCCGGCACCGGCCAAGTGGTTCTGCCCCAACTGCGGCAGCGAAAACGGCGGCAAGTTCTGCAGCAACTGCGGAACGCCCCGGCCCTAGCCCCTCTATCTGGTAATTGACGGGGGATCCGCCACCCCCGCATTTGCTTCTATGGGTTTCGTTCGATAAAGGAGGACACCATGAAGACAACGTTCAAAAAGTCCGTACTCGCATTTCTGACATGCGTCCTGGCGCTCGCCTTTGCCCTGACGGGCTGCAGCGGCGGGGGCAAAGACCCCAAGGCCAACTTCGTCGGCAGCTGGGAACTCTCGGGTGGAACCTTGGAGGGCGAAGAGCTGACCGATGAGTACATGAAGATGCTCGAGGATTGGGGTGTCCACTGCGTCCTGATTCTCGATGAGGACGGCACAGGCGCCCTCGACCTGTTCCTTGAAGTCATGGACCTTAAATGGGAGGCAAAGGACGCCACCACTGTAACCATCACCGCCGAAGACGAGTCGCATGACATGAAGCTCAAGGACGGCAAACTCATCCTCGAAGAAGATGACGGCAATCTTGTCTTTACCAAGTCCGACAAGGACCTGTCCGGTACGGTGAAGAAGGATCGCGAGGCGGCCGAGAAGGAAGAGGAGATCGATGAGGCCGTCGAAGACGACGATGTCCAGAGTGTCGAAATCTCCCCCGCCGTCACCGTCGCCGATGACGATCTGTGCACCATCACCATCACCGAGAAGTTCAAGGACGACTGGGGCGACATCGGCTTTGTCGTCAACATCACCAACAAGAGCGACAAGGACCTGACCTTCTACGCTCCTTCCGGCAAGACCAACGTCAACGGCACCATGAAGGAACCCTGGTTCTCGGCTCACCTGATGCCCGGCACCAACGCCACCGAGGAATTCACGTTCTCGAACGGTGAGCTCGACAGCCTTGACGACCTGGTCAACACGACCATCGGCATCGACGCCTACCTGACCGATTCCTACGAGGACGTCGCCTCCTACAGCGCAACCATCGCGTAGTGGCACGTAACATCAGCCGCGGATTGGCGGACATATCCGCGCACATGCCAGGCGGGACCGCAGGGGATAATCCTGCGGCCCCGCCGCTTTATGCCAACAGCACTGCCCATACAAGCAGGCCGCCCGCCATTTTTAGATACGAAACGGCGGGCGGCCTATCTTTACGGCGCCAGAACACGGATGAGCGCGTCGATTACGGGCGCTCCATATTGGGGACGATGCTGCCTTCGGTCACCGCATGCACGGCAAGACGCATGATGTTGTCGTAGCCAGTCTTGCTCAGGATCTCCGAAATGCGGCGCTTGATGGTGCCCTCGCTCATAAACAGCTCGGCCGCGATCTCGCGACGACTTTTGCCCTCGCAGGCAAGGCGCAAAATCGATAGCTCGACATCGTCGAGGGCCGCCGTGCCCGAAAAAATGCTCTCGGGCGGCTTGGGAAACGTGCAATAGCCCGCCAGCGTGGAGCGCATCACAGCGAACAGCTCGTCGATACCGACGTTCTTGTACACAAAGCTATCGACGCCCGCCTCGCGAGCCTGATCGACAAAGGTGATCTCGGGCATGCCCGTCATGATAATGATGCGACACTCGGGCAGCTGCTCCTTGATGCGCGCCGCCGCCACGATGCCGTTTGAATCGTGTTCGGTGCACACGTCCATCAGTATCATGTCCGGGCGCTCCCTGAGTGCGACGCCCAAGGCCTCGGAGGCATCGGCAATCGCGGCGACGACGGTCATATCGGGCTGGTCACCAACGGAGCGTGCCAGGCTCTCGCGCAGAATGGCCTGGTCTTCGACTATAAGAACGCGGATCATGAGCTTCTCCTTTGGGACGTGTCGTTGGCGTTAAGCGGAATGGACACCGCAAGCGTAAAGGGCGGGGCGGCGTGGACCTCTAGGCTGCCACCCAGATCTTGTGCGACATGCCTCATACCTGGGATACCCGTTCCCTCGCGATACGATACGGGGGCCGGGGACCCGTCGTTAGAAATCGTCATGCGCGCGACGGCTCCAGCATCCGCCCCCTCCTGCCACAGACGCACGTGGACCCGATGTGCCTGCGCATGCTTGGTGGCATTGGTCGAGGCCTCGCGGATAATCTGCAAAAATGCGGCGGCGACACGCGCGTCCTCGGGCAGCACACCCTCAACATCGATCTGCACACTCACCAGGCCAAAAGCATGGACGATATCACCCAGCTGCTCTGCAGGCTCGCTGGCACCGCCACTGCGCAAATCGGCGGCGATTGAGCGCAGCAACGGGTCAATCTGCTCGAGCGACTCATCGTCCAGACGTCCCTCCTCCAAATAGCGATGGAGAATGGACAGGCGCTGCCCGATCACGTCGTGCACGCGGGCACGCATACGTAGGTAGGCCGCATTGTCGGCAACCTTTTTAACTTCTTCGATCTGGGCCTGGAGCTCTTGGCCCGCAAGCTCAAGCAGGTGGTTGGCTTGCGCCAGGCGGTCGTAGGCGTGTGCGTATTCCGTCACGTCCAGGCCGACGACGCGCTCGAACGGACGGCCCGAGACCGTAACGGAGTCACGCACGAACAGACGAATCTCGGAAGGAGAGATCTCGACCACGGCGCGATCCCTACCAAAGCGATCAAGGTCGATATGGGCGCGATTAGTGCTGCTTTCGGGCATTTGCATGCTAAGTTTGCGCAGGTCGTTCCACGTGCTGCTCATGTCGCCCAGATCGGTGGGCATATGGAGCTCTACGAGGTTTTTGCGCATGCAGCGGTTCATGAGCAGCGGACGGCCCCTCGGGTCTAGATACAGGATGCCCACGGGAATCACGTTGATGGTCTCGATCGTCGAGAACATGGTGATATCCTCCTGGCGGTTACGGACGTCCATCAAGAGCGCCGCGATGGAGCGGAACAGGAAGAACGCCCCCTCCGTGATAAGGACAACGGTCCACGCCGAGCCCATGGCAAAAACCACCGGTGGTGTAACGGCGACAACAAGCAACAGTTCGGCCAGCATGACGAGGCGACGATAGTGCACCATAAGTACCACGCCATAGGCAAAGATTGCGGCATTGAGCCACAACGCTCCGCCCATTGCCCTGGCGCAAACGTCAAGCGGCGCCACCAGATACGAGCCAGACGACGCGAATAAGATGAGCGCCGAAACCACCAGGTGAAGCACAAGGCTCGCCTCGTAGGCGCAAATCACCTTACGGTTATAGGGCGAGCGGCGCGATGCGATGAGCGGGACGTGGATCGTCTGCAGGCACGCAGCCAGGGCAAAGACAACATCGAGCGCAACGATTTGGGGAAGGATGAGCGAAATCTGCATCGTCACTCACCCGCCCTCGGCATCAACACGATCATACGCAACTGGCCGGGTTCGCCCTCAAGGCGGTATGCCACGTTGCGCCTTTGCAGAGCGCTTTCGAGCTCTTGCGCAGCGGGTGTCTGCGAAAGATCTGCATCATCGTTGGAAAAAAGCGTGGCGCGCAGCTCGACACTGCACCGGTCATGGTCGCCCAAGTGATACATAAGCGCCGGATGGTCGGTGGTGTAGGCAAAAAACGCAAAGTCATACACGCAGTCGTACAGGGCGCTTACCG
>RQBM01000207.1:0-6342 GCA_008668795.1 Collinsella aerofaciens
AAAGACCGTGAACCTTTTGTGGGACGCGCGGCGCCGTGGTACCATAGCCGAGTTTGTTGTCTTGGTCGGAAACCAAGACGCCTTATGCGCTGATCGGTAACCAGCGCCTGACCAATAAGGAGTCCTACCATGAAGCAGGGTATCCATCCCCAGTATGTCGAGTGCACGGTGACGTGCTCCTGCGGCAACACCTTCAAGACGCACGCTACCGTGTCCGAGATGAAGGTCGAGCTTTGCAACGAGTGCCACCCGTTCTACACCGGCCAGCAGAAGTTCGTCGACACCGGTGGACGCGTCCAGCGCTTCGCCGACAAGTTCGGTGGCGCCGCTGCCGCCCAGCTCAAGAAGGCTGAGGAGGCCAAGGCTGCCAAGGCCGCCAAGGCCGCTGAGGCCGAGGCCGCTCGCAAGGCCGCCGCTGAGGCTAAGGCTGCCGAGAAGGCTAAGCGTGCCGCTAAGTTTGCCGAGGAGGCTGCCAAGCAGGCTGCCGAGGCTCCCGCAGAGGCTCCCGTCGAGGAGGCCGCTGCCGAGGCCGAGACCACCGAGGCTGCTGAGTAACTAGCTCGCCGAGCAAACACTCGCATTCATGGCTAAAGGACCGCGTATCCATCTGGGTGCGCGGCCCTTTTCTTTAATTGGTGCAAACGAACCCGTCCCCATGGCACCAAAATTGGTGCGAAGGGGACGGGTTCGTTTGCACCAAATGGCAGAGAGGCAGCGTTTTCCCAGATAAAAGCTGCCAAAATAAACCAGTCCCTTTTTGGCAGGCTGTCGTAGTTATTACGTGGTCGAGCGTGTCGACCGCATAGGCGGCGCCTTGTTTGGCTAAAGTACAAATATCTGTGTTTAACTCGTCCAAGGTTTCATACCGCGGGCGATGGCCAAAAAGGAAAACCACATGGGATTCATGTCAAAGCTGCTGTCCTTTGGATCCGATAAGGACCTGAAGCGCTACTACAAGATCGTCGACAAGATCAACGGTCTTGAGCCCCAGTTTGAGAAGATGACCGAGGAGGAGCTCCGCGCCCAGACCGATAAGTTCCGTGAGCGCTACGCCAACGGCGAGTCGCTCGACGACATGCTCCCCGAGGCCTTTGCCACCGTGCGCGAAGCTTCCAAGCGCACCATGGGCATGCGTCACTTTGATGTACAGCTCATCGGCGCCATGGCGCTGCACGAGGGCCACATCGCCGAGATGAAGACCGGCGAAGGCAAGACCCTCGTCTCCACGCTGGCCGGCTATCTCAACGCTATCGCCGGTAAGGGCGTGCACGTCGTCACCGTCAACGACTACCTGGCCAAGCGCGACTCCGAGTGGATGGGTCGCATCTACAAGTATCTGGGCATGACCGTCGGTCTGCTGCAGAACAACATGCCGCTCGAGCTGAAGCGCCCAGCCTACCAGGCCGACGTCACGTACGGCACCAACTCCGAGTTCGGTTTCGATTATCTGCGCGACAACATGGTTACCCGCCCCGAGCAGCGTGTTCAGCGCGGCCACAGTTACGCCATCGTCGACGAGGTCGACTCCATCCTGATCGACGAGGCCAGAACGCCGCTCATCATCTCGGGCGCCGGCACCAAGTCCGCCAGCACTTACAAGGACTTCGCGCGCGCCGTGCGCGGCCTTGAGCGCGGTGAGGACGTCTCGCACGACATGCTCACCGCCACCGAGGACGTGGAGCCCACGGGCGACTTCGTCATGGACGAGGCCAAGCACACCATTGCCGCCACTGAGCGCGGCCTTAAGAAAATCGAGCGCCGCCTGGGTATCGATGACATCTATGCCGATCTCTCCGGCCAGCTGGTCAACCACCTGCAGCAGGCGCTGAAGGCCCAGTACATGTTCCACCGCGACAAGCAGTACGTGGTCACCAACGGCGAGGTCAAGATCGTCGACGAGTTCACCGGCCGCATTATGGAAGGCCGCCGTTACTCCGAGGGCCTGCACCAGGCCATCGAGGCCAAAGAGGGCGTGCTCGTACGTGAGGAGAACCAGACACTCGCCACCATCACCCTGCAGAACTACTTCCGTCTGTATGACAAGCTCTCCGGCATGACCGGCACGGCACTTACCGAGGATGCCGAGTTCCGCGAGATCTACAAGCTGCCCGTCGAGGTCATCCCCTCCAACAAGCCCGTGCAGCGCGTGGACCACGAGGACCTGGTATACCGCACCATTCAGGCCAAGTACAACGCCGTCGCCGACGATGTCGAGCAGCGTCATGCCAAGGGCCAGCCGGTCCTGGTGGGCACCGTCTCCATCGAGAGCTCCGAGAAGCTGTCCGCCGCCCTTACCAAGCGCGGCATCGCTCACGAGGTCCTCAACGCCAAGCACCATGAGCGCGAGGCCCACATCGTTGCCCAGGCCGGACGCTACGGCGCCGTGACCATCGCCACCAACATGGCCGGTCGTGGTACTGACATCCTGCTGGGCGGCAACCCCGACGAGCTGGTGCGCGAGCGCCTGGAGTACGAGGGCCTGACCATGGAGGACGTGACGCCCGAGCAGCTCGAGCAGTTTAACGCCGAGGCCAAGGAGACTTGCAAGGCCGAGCGCGAGCGCGTGCTTGCCGCCGGCGGCCTGACCGTCATCGGCACCGAGCGCCATGAGTCCCGCCGTATCGACAACCAGCTGCGCGGCCGTTCCGGCCGTCAGGGCGATCCAGGCGAGACCCAGTTCTACCTGTCGCTCGAGGACGACCTCATGCGCCTGTTCGGCGGCGACAAGATGGACCGCGTCTCCAAGATGATGGTCACGGCCGACATGGGCGACGACATGCCCATCCAGCACAAGATCATCTCCAAGGCCGTCGAGAGCGCCCAGCACAAGGTCGAGAGCATCAACTTCTCCATGCGTAAGAGCGTCCTTGAGTACGACGACGTCATGAACAAGCAGCGCCAGGTCATCTACGCCGAGCGCAATAAGATTCTGGACGGCAAGGACCTGACCGACCACATCACCGAGGTCATGCACGACACCGTGTACCGCTGCGTGCAGGAGTTCTGCACCAAGGACAGTCACGATGGCGAGCGCGACCTGGAGGGCCTGCGCAAGTGGGTTGTGGAGCTCACCGGCCACATCGATACGCCGAAGTTCCCCGACGAGGATTATGAGGCCCTGGCTGCCGATGTCCTGGCTTACGTAGAGAAGTGCTACAACATGAAGGCCGAGCGCTTGGGCGAGGACCTGATGCGCGAGCTCAACACCCAGGTCATGCTGCGCGTCATCGATACCCGCTGGATGAACTACCTGCAGGAGATGGACTACCTTAAGACCGGCATCGGCCTGCGCGGCTTTGGCCAGCGCGACCCGCTGGTTGAGTACAAGACCGAGGCCTACGGCGCGTTCCAGATACTCGTCGATACCATGTATGAGGATTACCTGCGCACGGTTCTGCGCATCGAGATCAAGGCTGCCCCGCGTGCCGTGGAGCACAAGGAAGAGCCCGCGCTCGAGGGCGCGCGCTTCTCCGGTCCTGCCGAGGTCGATGGTGATAACGGCGACTCGGTGCTGCGCAAGCAGGCGCAGGTGCAGGCCCGCACGGCTGTCCAAGGCGGACCGGCTGCCGTTAACAACGGTGGCAAGGTGACGACCTATCGCAAGTCCGAGAGCGACGATCCGTACGTCAACGTGGGCCGCAACGACCCGTGCCCCTGCGGTAGCGGCAAGAAGTTTAAGTACTGCCACGGCAGGAATCGTTAATGGCTGAGGCTTTAGAGGTAACGCCCGCCGAGCTGGACGCGTTTGCGGACCGGCTCGGCGAGGTCGAGTCGTATCTCCACTTGGACGAGAAGCGTACCCGCGTGACCGAGCTCGAGGCCAAAAGTGTTGCCCCTGGCTTTTGGGATGACGCCGACGCCGCCCGTGCCACCATGGAGGAGATTGCTCGCACCAAGGAAGATATCGCTGCCGTGGACACCGCGCGCGGCGAGCTTTCCGATGCCCGCGCCGCGCTGGAGCTTGCCGAAGAGATGGGGGATGACCCCGACGCCGCCGCATTGCGCGAGGAGGCTGCCGCTACGGCAGAACGCCTGGCCCGCGCTATCGACGAACTTGAGCTTTCGAGCTGGTTTACCGGTGAGTTCGATCACGGCGATGCTATTGTGACCATCAAGCCCGGACAGGGTGGTCTGGAGGCCCAGGACTGGACCTTCATGCTCTTTAAGATGTACATGAAGTACTGCCAGCGTCGCGGCTGGAAGGTCACCATCAACGACTGTCCCGCGGCCGAGGTCATCGGCATCGACCGCGCGACCTTTACCGTCGAGGGCAAGGACGCATTTGGCATGCTGCGCGCCGAGGCCGGTGTCCACCGCTTGGTTCGCATTAGCCCCACCGACGACAAGAAGCGCCGCCAGACCACGTTTGCCGGCGTCGAGGTCATCCCCGTGCTGCCTGACGATATCGACATCGAGATCAGTCCCGACGATATCCGCGTGGACGTGTATCACGCGAGCGGCCCGGGCGGACAGGGCGTCAACACCACCGACTCCGCCGTACGCGTGACGCATTTTCCCAGCGGCATCGTTGTCACTTGCCAAAACGAGCGCAGCCAGATTCAAAACAAGGCCGCGTGCATGCAGATTCTCAAGGCCCGTCTGTACGAGATCGAGCTCGAGAAGCGCGCCGAGGCGCTCGACGAGATTCGTGGACCCAAGACCACGATCGGTTTTGGTAACCAGATCCGTAGCTATGTGCTCTACCCGTATCAGATGGTCAAGGACCTGCGTACGGGCGTGGAGACCAGCAACGTCGAGGCCGTTCTCGACGATGGCGATCTGGATCCGTTTGTGATCGGCTACCATCGCTGGGCAACCGGCAACGCCGATGCGGAAAGCCAGGGCGCCTAAACCCACAGGGTTGGCCTTGGGCAGATGCGGCCAATACGGACCCTGTGCGGGGGTGGTATTTGGTCGGCGAATCGGTAAAATCGAATACAGCAAGAAGTTCAAAGCGCATCCGACGGGGTGCGCTTTTTTGAGGGAGGCAGCATGGCATATCGTCTGGACATCAAGCGCATTCTTTCGATGAACTTCTTTCACGACTTGCCCAAGATCATGTTTGGCTGCGCCCTGGCAGCTATCGCAACGGACTTGTTTTTGATCCCCAACGGCCTTGCCGCCGGCGGCGTTACGGGCCTCGCCACGATTATCCAGGCGGTCGGTGCGTCTCATGGCATCTCGCTGCCTGTCGGTATTCAAACCATTGTGATGAACGCCTTGCTGCTGCTGGTGGTTATGCGCGAGGGTGGCATGTTCTACGTGGTGCAGACGGCGACGGGTTTTGTGCTGCTGGGCTTTTTCACCGACCTGTTCGCTCCGTTTGTGGCGCCGCTGGCACATGCCGATCTGATGCTGCCCGCTATGTGGGGCGGCATTATTACGGGCATCGGTTACGGCATGGTGTTGCGCGCCGGCGCCAATACCGGCGGCTCGGACACGATTGGCCAAATCATCTCGCGTAACACCTCGCTGCCGGTAGGCTCGACCGTCATGGCGATCGACGTTGCCGTATGTGCGGCATCGGCTCCGGTCTTCTCGCTCGAAAATGCTCTGTACGCAGGACTTTCGATGGTGATTAGCGGCTATGTGATCGATGCCGTGGTCGATGGCGGCAATAAGCGTCGTATGGTACTCATCATCTCGGATAACTTCCCCGATATCGCGGCCGACATCATGTATGGTCTGGGTCGCGGCTGCACCAAATTAAAGGCGACCGGTATGTATTCGGGCGTCGAGAAGCCGGTGATCATGGTGATCGTTAGCCGTCGAGAGCTCAACACCCTCAAAACGATCGTGCGCGAGCGCGATCCTCACGCCATTGTGACGGTCGCCGACGTTACGGAAGCCTTCGGTGAGGGATTCAAGGACATTAACGCGTAGGCTGAATTTCGATTTGCGGACATGATCCGTTTTCCTCCGTCCCCAAGGGATCAAGTGATCCGTAGGGGACGGCAGGATTTCGGATCATTTTTGTGCCGGGGCGAGAGGTAGACACCGCATCCAAAAGACGTTCACATTGATAAACCGTTTCATCAGCGGTTCTGCCTGCTAAATTGTTCAAATAATGATAAAAACTCTGGTAAAGCCATCAGTTTCCAGCATAATGAATGACGTACGTGCATTGCGGCTGTGTTGGGATTACCTTCGGCGCCGTGCGCATTTTGCCTAATGAGGATGAAAGGAAGGCACAATGAGCGACGAAGAGCTCAAAAAGGTTGCCAACGAGGTAAGGAAGGGCATCGTCACCGGCGTGCACGCTGCCAAGTCCGGCCATCCGGGCGGTTCGCTCGGCGCTGCCGACATCATGACCTATCTGTACTTTGAGGAAATGAACGTCGA
>RQBM01000131.1:0-9990 GCA_008668795.1 Collinsella aerofaciens
AAAAAGGCCCGGGTGCCGTGGCATCCGGGCCTTTGCTAGCAACTTGATGTTGCGGGCAGCTTAGAACTTGTGGCCGCACTTCTTGCAGACGCGCAGCTTGTTCTTGCCGTCCTTCTCGTGACCGACGCGGGTAACCTTACCGCACTCGGGGCAAACGAGATTGACGTTGGAGGCGTCGATGGGAGCCTCCTGCGAAACGATGCCGCCCTGCTGGTTGGCAGCGTTGGGCTTGACGGCCTTCTTGACGACCGAAACGCCCTCGACAACGACCTTGTTCTCGGCGGGGAGAGCACGCAGGACAACGCCCTGCTTGCCGCGATCCTTACCAGAGAGAACCTGGACCTTATCGCCCTTCTTGATATACATATATCTCCCCTAACTACAGGGTCTCGGGAGCGAGCGAGACGATCTTCATGTACTTCTTGTCACGAAGCTCGCGAGCGACGGGCCCGAAGATACGGGTGCCGACGGGCGAACCATCGTTGTTGATGACAACGCAGGCGTTCTCATCAAAGCGAATGTAGGAGCCATCCTTGCGGCGGATCTCCTTAACGGTGCGAACGACGACGCAACGGACAACGTCCTTCTTCTTGACGTTGGCGCCAGGGGTAGCCTCCTGGACAGCACCGATGAACACATCGCCGATGCCTGCATAACGACGCTTGGAACCGCCAAGCACCTTGATGCAGCGAATCTTGCGAGCGCCGGAGTTGTCGGCGACGTTCAGCATGGTTTGCATCTGAATCATGGTAGATGTTCCTCCGAACTAAGAACCGAAGAGAGGTGCGCAGCCTTTATGCGGCCCGTGGTATGCAAGCCAGGCATACGCACATCTTCGGAAACGTACAAGTCGTAAGAGCGACTGCTTATTTAGCGCGCTCGACGACCTCGATGAGGCGCCAACGCTTCATCTTGGACATAGGACGGGTCTCCATAACGCGGACGGTGTCGCCCACGCCAGCCGTGCACTCCTCGTCGTGAGCGTGCAGCTTCTTGGAGCTGGTCATCATCTTGCCGTACTTGGGGTGACGCTTACGCTCGGTGATGGTGACAACAATGGTCTTGGCACCGGAGACGGAGGTAACGACACCCGTACGGACCTTACGCGAGTTACGCGAATCAGTCATGTTCTCTCCTTAGGTCCTACTCGGCGACAGCGGACTTCTCCGCTGCGATCTCACGGGCGCGCTGCTCCGTGAGGACGCGAGCGATGTCCTTCTTCACGGTGTTGACGCGAGCGGTGTTGTCCAGCTGGCTGGTGGCCATCTGGAAACGAAGGTTAAAGAGCTCGGCGCGCATTTCCTTCAGCTTCTCAACGAGCTGAGCGTCCGAGAGCTCACGAATCTCTGCGGGCTTCATTAGTTCTCCTCCTTGGCGGCGGCGGCGTCCTCAGCAGCCCACTTGGCCTCGAGAGCGGCCTCCTCAGCCATCTCCTTCTCGATGCGCTGCTCAGCGTTCTTGGCAGCAACAATCTTGGTCTTGATGGGAAGCTTGTGCTGTGCAAGACGCAGAGCCTCGCGAGCGACCTCCTCGGGCACGCCCTTGACCTCGAACATGATGCGGCCGGGCTTGACGACGGCCACCCACTCCTCGGGGTTACCCTTACCAGAACCCATGCGAGTCTCGGCGGGCTTCTTGGTGATGGGCTTATCGGGGAAGATCGTGATGTAGACACGACCGCCACGCTTCATGTAGCGGGTCATGGCAATACGAGCGGCCTCGATCTGACGGTTGGTGATCCAATGGGCCTCGAGAGCCTGGATACCAAACTCGCCGAAATGCAGCTCGGTATTACCCTTGGCCTGGCCCTTCATGGAGCCACGCTGCACCTTGCGGTGAAGAATACGCTTAGGGGCAAGCACTACTGACCCCTCCTCTCGGAGTTACGACGACGAGGACGGGAAGAGCCCTCGAGTGCAGGGTTGGGAACAGGCTGGCCCGGGAGCTTCTCGCCCAGGTAGATCCAGACCTTCACGCCGCAAGCGCCCATGGTGGTGCTGGCGACAGCCGTGCCGTAGTCGATCTTGGCACGGAGGGTGTGCAGAGGCACGCGACCCTCGCGGTACCACTCACGACGGCCCATCTCGGCACCGCCGAGACGACCGGAGCACTGGATACGGATGCCCTTGGCGCCGGCCTTGCGGGCGGACTGGACAGCCTTGCGCATAGCGCGACGGAAGGCAACGCGGCCCTCGAGCTGCTCAGCGATGGACTGAGCAACGAGGTTGGCGTCGAGCTCGGGGCGCTTGATCTCGACAACGTCGACGGAGAGCTGGCCCTTGGAAACGCCAGCGACCTTCTCGAGCTCGGTGCGGAGGGTATCGATCTCGGCACCCTTCTTACCGATGACAACGCCGGGGCGAGCGGTGAGGATGATGACCTTCACCTTGTCGCCAGCGCGCTCGATCTCGACGCGGGAGACAGCTGCGCGGGAAAGACGCTTCTCGAGGTACTTGCGGATCTCGAGATCGTTACCGAGGGTCTTAGCGTAATCCTTCTCTGCGAACCAGCGGGAGCGCCAGTTCTCGGTGATGCCAAGACGGAAGCCGGTGGGGTAGACTTTCTGACCCATACAGCTTTACGCCTCCTTTCGAGGAGCAACGACGACGGTGATGTGGGAAGTACGCTTCAGAATGCGAGAAGCGGAACCCTTGGCGCGGGGACGGATGCGCTTAAGCGTCGGACCCTCGTCAACATAGGCAGCGGCGACAACCAGGTTGTCGGCACGCAGACCGTTGTTGTTCTCGGCGTTCGCAACGGCGGAACGGAGAACCTTCTCGACATCCACGGCGACGGCGCGGTCGCAGAAGTGGAGGATGTCGAAGGCCTGAGCGACAGGCTTGCGGCGGATCAGATCGACCACCAGGCGGGCCTTGCTGGGGGAAACACGCACGTACTTAGCGACGGCGCGAACCTCGGTGGCCTCAGTTTCAATAGACTTAGTTGCCATTTACGGTTAACCCCCTATTTGGCCTTGTGGCCACGGAACGTACGAGTCGGCGCGAACTCGCCGAGCTTGTGACCAACCATGGACTCGGTAACATACACGGGCACATGCTTGCGGCCGTCGTGGACGGCGATGGTGTGACCAACCATCTCGGGGAAGATGGTGGACGCGCGGGACCAGGTCTTCACGACGTCCTTCTTGCCAGCCTCGTTCATCGCGGTGATACGCGAGAGAAGGCGAGTCTCCACGAACGGGCCCTTTTTGAGACTTCTGCTCATAAGTGCTTTCTCCTAAAACTCGGTATCCGAAATTACTTCTTACGGCGACGAATGATGTGCTGGTTCGAGACCTTCTTCTTCTTGCGCGTACGAAGGCCCTTCGTCGGCTTACCCCAGGGGGTAACAGAGGGACGACCAGAGGTGTGGTTCTTGCCCTCGCCACCGCCGTGCGGGTGGTCGACAGGGTTCATGACGGTACCGCGGACGGTCGGGCGCACGTTCAAGTGACGCTTACGGCCGGCCTTGCCGATGACGATGTTGGCGTGATCGGCGTTGCCGACCTCACCGACGGTGGCGCGGCAGGTAACGAGGATGCGGCGCATCTCGGAGGAAGGCATACGGACGATAGCGTACTTGCCCTCCTTACCCATCAGCTGGCAGGAGTTACCGGCGGAACGGGCGATAGCAGCGCCCTTGCCCGGCTGGAACTCGACGGCGTGGATGAGCGTACCGACGGGGATGTCGGCGAGGGGCAGAGCGTTGCCCGGCTTGATGTCGGCGCCAGAACCGGACATGATGGTCTGACCGACCTCGAGGCCCTTGGGAGCCAGGATGTAGCGCTTCTCACCGTCAGCGTAGTGCAGCAGAGCGATGCGAGCGGAACGGTTCGGATCGTACTCGATCGTGGCAACCTTGGCGGGCACGCCGTCCTTGTTGCGCTTGAAGTCGATCACGCGGTAACGACGCTTCACGCCGCCGCCCTGGTGGCGGGTGGTGATGCGGCCGTTGTTGTTACGACCGGCCTTCTTGGGCAGGGGCTCGAGAAGAGACTTCTCGGGCTTGGTGCAGGTGATCTCGGAGAAATCGGAGATCGTCTGCCAACGCCTACCAGCGGAGGTCGGCTTAAGGTGCTTTACAGCCATTACAATCCCTTTCAATAGGAATCCGTTAGCCATCGCAGACAGGGATTCGAGGTTCTGCCTCGGGTGCGATGACACCGGACGTATACACGGTTCCGGGCGTGTCCATTTTATACGCCCAAAACCTTGAGCTCTCGCCTCCCCTATTTGGGAGGCATGAGCTCACTCAACAGCAGCGAGTCTTAGGCCTGGTTGCCAAAGACCTCGATGGTGTCGCCCTCGGCCAGCGTGACGATGGCTTTCTTCCAAGAACGGGTCTTGCCAGCGACATAGCGCACGCGCTTGGTCTTAGGCTTAACCGTCAGGGTGTTCACGCGAACGACCTTGACGCCGAAGATCTCCTCGACAGCGTCCTTGATCTGATACTTGTTAGCATCCTTGGCGACCTCGAACGTGTACTTGTTCTGCTCCATGCCGGAGAAGGAACGCTCGGACACGATCGGACGGATGATGATCTCGTGGGCGGTCATTTATGCAAGCACCTCCCCGAAGTGAGCGGCGATGTCGGCGGGCATCAGCACAGCGTTGTTGTTGACGAGGTCGTAGGTGTTGGCCTCATCGGCGGTGATGATGAACGTCTTGGGAATGTTGCGGAACGACAGGTAGGCGTTGACGTCCTCATCGCGAACGATGATGGTCAGACGCTTGCCCTCAAGGCCGAGAGCCTTGAGCATGGCAACGGCAGCCTTGGTGGAAGGCTTCTCGAAGCCGTAGTCGTCGACGAGCACGAGCTCGCCATCGGCCAGCTTGGCGGACAGCGCGGAGCGCATAGCCAGCTTGACCTCCTTGTTGTTCATACGCTTAGCGTAGGAACGGGGCTTGGGGGCGAAGACAACGCCACCGTGACGCCACTGGGCAGCACGGATGGAACCCTGGCGGGCACGGCCGGTGCCCTTCTGACGCCAAGGCTTCTTGCCGCCACCGGAAACCTCAGAGCGGCCCTTAGCGGACTGGGTGCCCTGACGCCAAGAGGCCATCTGGCACTTGACGATGTGGTGCATAACGTGGATGTTCGGCTCGATGCCGTACACCTCAGCGGCGAGCTCGGCCTCGGCGACCTTCTTGCCCTCGCTGTTCTTTACTTCAAACTTTGCCATTTAAGTGTTCTCCTTGGTATGACGCTGGGCTAAATGGGCTGGGCCCTTAGGCCATACGGATGGCGACGAGACCATTCTTGGCACCCGGGACAGCGCCCTTGACCAAGATGAGGTTCTGCTCGGCATCGATGCGGACAACGGAAAGGTTCTTGACGGTAACGCGCTCGTTACCCATGTGACCGGCCATCTTGACGCCCTTGAGGACGCGCGCAGGATAGGCGCACTGACCGATAGAACCGGGGTGACGCTGGAAGTGAGAACCATGCGTCATAGGACCGCGGCGCTGACCCCAGCGCTTGATGCGACCCTGGAAGCCCTTACCCTTGGAGGTACCGATGACGTCGACCTTCTCGACATCAGCGAAATCAGCGACGGTGACGACCTCGCCGACCTTGTGCTCCTCGCCGTTCTCGACGCGGACCTCACGAAGGAAGCGGACAGGCTCGACGCCGGCCTTGGCGAAGTGACCAGCCATGGGCTTGTTCACGTTCTTGGCCTTGATGTCGCCGAAACCGATCTGGACGGCGTCATAGCCGTCGGTTGCCTGAGTTTTAACCTGCGAGACAGCGCAGGGGCCAGCCTGGATGACCGTGACGGGAACGACGTTGTCGTCCTCGTCCCAAACCTGGGTCATGCCAATCTTGCGGCCGAGAATCATGCTGATCAAGATATGATCCCAACTCTCGCGTGGTCTTGGGACAATGCGTACACCACCGAGCGTACGCCCCTAGAGGACCACTACTTACACGACGTGCTCCCCAGTCTTGTATTGCGTCCGGACTACCTGACAACCCTATTAAGCAGGCATTTTGTCCAGCCAGAATACTCCCCTGGTTACACACAGCTGTTTAGTATACACGGCTGCGGGCGTATCCATCGAGATTCATATTTCACTCACATTGTTTACGCAGGTAAAGTGCGTGGCACGTCTCCCGAGCACGGCGGAGGGCCGGAGAAATATATTAAGGTCCCTGCTCTACAGTCCTGCGCAAGACGGAGAGCACATTAAGTGCTCTCCTTTGCGTGCGGAACTCGCGATGACCTTAATATATTTCTCCGGCCCTCCGCCGTGCTCGGGAGACGACACGTTGATGTCTGCTTAACTCTGCTCGCTCAGCTAATTACTTTGTTGGGGGTCCACTATTTGCTGGAGAGTGAACTTGCATTGGGACCCGTCGCTCTCTCCTTGCAAATCTTCCTCGTCAAAATCGAAGATCATGATCGCGCAGTTGGGAAGTTTTGCTGGGAGCTCGAAGCCCTCTGGGGCTGCGGCCTTGATGAATTGGCGGCTGGCACTGCCGTGGCTTACTGCTAAGAGGGTTTCTATGCCCTCGGCGCCCATGAGATTGGTGAGGGTGTCTACCATGCGCGCTTGCAGCGCCTGGCTTCCTTCTCCTCCGAAGGGGACCAGATCCTCGCCCGGATCCCAGACGTCGGTGGGAAGGGCATCGTGGGGGCCTTCTTCGAAGGTGCCGTAGCAGCGCTCGATGATGCCTTCGCAGGACTCAACTGCTGCGTCCGGGCCAAGGAGTTCGGTTGCAACCAGCTGAGCTGTGTCCATGGCTCGGCCTAAGGGCGAAGAGACCACTTTGTCGGGGACAACGCCGTGGGCTTTGAGCCATGCGGCTGCCATTCCCGCTTGTTTGCGGCCAAGGTCGGTCAGCGGTGAATCGCAGCGGCCCTGGACCAGCTTTTTGACGTTGAACTCCGTCTGACCGTGGCGGAGCAGATACAGCCTCTTCATATTCTCCCCTTCTGTATAACTTGCTTTGCCGGCACAGCCCTACTCGTGGGTATGCCCTACGTAGTCTTCGTCGATCGTAATCTTGGCAATCGACTTGGGGTATTCCGACTCGACCCGTTTCGCCAACTCGTGCTTTAGGTCCTCGGCCCCCATGTCCAAATCCGAGGGTCGCACGCAGTCAAAGATCACATTGGTGTGCGTGGGGCCCGGCACACAGCGCAGGTCATGAATCGAGAGGCGGCTATCGATCTCCTGAGCCATGGCGTGAATGCGCAAGCGCATGCTCGCCAGCTTGGGGTCATCGGTCACGATGGGATCGTAATGGAGCGTGACGATCATGCCGTCCTCGTCCCTAAACGACTGCTCGATGTTATCGAGCGTGTCGTGGCTTTCCAGCGGGCTGGCCTCGGCCGCCATCTCGGCGTGCGCACTTGCAAACTTCCTGCCCGGACCGTAATCGTGAACCATTAGGTCATGAACGCCCAAAACGCCGGGATAGCTCATGATCTTGTCTCGGATGTGTTTGACCAACTTGGGATCGGGCGCCTGGCCCAAAAGCGGGCTCACTGTATCTTGGATAAGCTCAAAGCCGCTCCAGCCAATATAAGCGCCAACGGCAAGTCCGACCCAAGCATCAAGATTGATATGCATCACCTGGGAAACAATTGCGCACGCCAGCACAGCACCCGTAGCAAGGACATCGTTCTTGGAATCCTGAGCGGTCGCATGCAGCGTCTCGGACTCAATGCGGTCACCGAGCTTTTGGTTGAGGGCCGCCATCCACAGCTTAACAACCATCGAAAGCGCCAGGACTGCCACCAGGGCAAGCGAGAACTCGACAGGTTCGGGGTGGATGATGCGCTCAAACGAGGACTTGATAAGCTCAACGCCAATCAGCAGCACGAGCGCCGCCACGACCAGACCCGAGAGATACTCGTAGCGACCGTGGCCGTAAGGATGCTCGGGGTCGGCCGGCTTGCTCGCCAGCTTAAAGCCCAGCACGCTCACGATATTCGAGCTGGCATCGGACAAGTTGTTCATGGCGTCCGCCACAATCGAAACCGATCCCGACAGCACGCCAATTGCGCCCTTCGCAGCACAAAGTGCAACATTAGCGAGAATACACACCACGCCCGTCAACGTGCCCACGCGCGCACGGTCACCCTGCGCACGACGAACAATCCACTCGACCATCTATATCCGCCCCCACGGCACTACCCATATATCTATTGCTCAAACGGATTGTAGTGTAGCCACTTTGTCCCCCAGATACAAAAGGCCGCAACCCACACGAGCCGCGGCCTTGGAACATGACAATGGAATCGTCCTTTTGTCGCACAGGTCTATGCGCTTGCTTCAGCAGCGCTCACCATCGTTTCGGGCGAATCGGCTTCGTCTTCTGCCGTCTGCTCCTTCGTCGGCACCACGCCAAAGCAGTAGCTCAGCGCCGCAGACACCGCAAATGCCGTGCCGCCGGCAGCGCAGCACCACAGCAGGTTCGAAATACCGCCCGTGGCAAAGCCAATGACCATGAGGACATTCGTCATGCCGATGGTATAGGCCGTAACGTGGCCCACGGCCGCAACAAGGCCTCCGACGGCGCCGCCAATGGCCATGCACGTCAGGCACCTGCCATATTTAAAGCCGCAACCGTACAGCGCCGGCTCGCTTACGCCGCCAAGCACGCCCGAGATTGAATAGCCCAGCATGAGCGCCTTCTCGTCCTTATTCGCAATGCGAAGCGCAGCGCCAAAGGGCATGCCCCAAACAGCGAACGTTGCCATTGTCGCGGCGATCAGGATGCACGAATCCGTTCCCACACTCATAAACTGCGCGTACGCAAGCGATAGGACAACATTGCTGACGCCCGCGATCTTTAGGAACTCCCAGCCAGCGGCAAGCCCCATGAGCGTGAGCAGCGACACGATGCCACCGGAATTGCCAAGCATAAACATAAGCTGGCCCAACAGCATGCCCAGATAGCTGCCCGCCGGCGCCGTAATGCACAGCGAAACCGGAACCATGACAAGCATGGTTGCAAACGGAACGAACGAAAACGCCACGGCCTTAGGGATAACGCGCTTAAAGAAACACTCCACTCGCCATAGCACGGGCACCGAGATGAGAACCGGAATAACAGTCGTCGTGTAATCGTTGACCGGCGCGGGAAGCAGACCATACACGGAAGTCATCGATGCCCCCGTCGTCGAGGCGGCATCAACGAGCTTAAGCAGATCGGGTGCAATCAATACGCCGCCCAGCATCATGCCCAGCTGCTCCGAGCAACCGAGCTGGCGGGCGGCCGCCCAACCAAGATAAATGGGCAAAAAGTAGTAGCCGGCGTTATAGAGCCAACTGTAGAACAGGCGATAGATTTCGGAATCGGCAGACCACAGGCCCAGCATGCCCTCGCCCATAATGACGGCGACGGTGCGGAACAACGCCGCGCAGACAATAAACGGCAGCGCCGACATCATGCTTTTGGACAGATAGTCCACCACGGCCATGGCGTTTGATGAAACCGTCGTTGCAAACGTGGTGGTGGAAACTTGTGACATGTAACGCCTTTCCCAATGTGACATGCGGGCTGCCCCTTTGTCACATCGTGCGGTACTGACCGATTGCGCGGTACTTTTCGTAGCGGAGGTTTGTGAGGGTCGCCTCGTCGAGCTGCCCAAGCGTATCGAAGGCATCAAATGCCGAGGACATGACGGCACCGGCGATCTCCTCATGCGACAGGCCCCTATCGTCAACAATGCCGTCGATGATGCCGAGCGCCAACAGATCGGGAGCCGTGAGCTTCAGCGCCTCGGCGGCCTCATTCGCGCGGTCGGTATCCTTCCACAGGATCGACGCACAGGCCTCGGGGCTCACGACCGAATAGGCCGAGCTCGAGAGCATCAGGATGCGGTCGGCCACGGATAGCGCCAGCGCGCCACCAGAGCCGCCCTCGCCTGTCACCACCGAGACAATCGGCGTCTTAAGGCCGCTCATCTCCATGAGATTCTGGGCAATCGCCTCGCCCTGGCCGCGCTCCTCGGCACCGATGCCGCAAAACGCGCCC
>RQBM01000093.1:0-4264 GCA_008668795.1 Collinsella aerofaciens
CGCGTCCACGTGCTGGAGAGCGGCAAGGTCGCAATTGACGCGCCTCGCGGCTAGCGGCGCACAGTACAATTTAGCCGAGTAGTCAGGGTGGTCATTGGCGCCAAGGCGCGCGTGGCCACCTTTTGTTTTGGGTAGTCATCGGGAACGGGCTTTAACGACTGGTCATTCAAGAACGTCGCAGGTGACTAGGTGAGAGAGGTGAGCGCATGGCGGATAACGAAGCGCTGTTTACGCCTGAGCTGGTGTTTTTTGATTGGGAGTGTGCGACGCCGGATGAGGTGTTCGCGCGGCTCGAGGGCGAGCTTGCACCACGTGGCTACATTGCATCCGGTTGGCTCGACGCCGTTCGCACGCGCGAGGATGCCTATCCCACGGGTCTTGCCATGCCGGCGGCAAACATTGCCATTCCGCATACCGATCCGGGGTTTGTGGCCAAGCCCTATATCGCGGTGGTGAAGCCCGCCGCGCCCGTGACATTTAACGCTATGGCTGGCATGGGCGCTCCGGTGTCGGCGCAGATCGTCATTAATCTGGGCATCGCCGAGCCGGGAGGCCAGGTCGAAGCCCTGCAGGCGCTCATGAACATCTTTATGGACGCCGATGCCGCAGCCGACGTGCTCGGCCAGACCACGTCCCAGGGCATGGTCGACGCCATCCGCCGCCACTTCTAAGGTGGGGCTGAGTCGGCACTTGGGGACTGTCCCTAACTGCCGGCTGCCAGAGCTGTCCCCTTTGCACCAAAATGGTGCAGATTAATCTGTCCCCAATGCACCAAGCGTGCCGCGGGGGCTGCGTTGTGACACAATGGCGTTTGTTCGATTCGTTATGCGAAAGGCCAACTATGGCAAATAAGAAAAAGAACTCCGAGGCCGCGCCGACGCCCGAGCAGCAGGCCCGCGCTGCCTCCAGCTCTCGCAAGAAGCAGCGCAAGACGTACGTGTCTAAGACCGTCAAGATCGTTCTGGTGGTCATCGGCGTGCTGGCGATGCTGCTTTCCGTCTCGGCGATGGCGTGCTCCGGCCTTATGTCGCAGGCTGAGGACACCTCGGGCTACAAGCTGACCGGCGGTGTTGCTGCCACTATCAACGGCACCAACCTTACCGAGGACACCGTGACCAAGCAGATCATGAGCATGCGCACGTCCTACGGCTACACCAAGGATGAGGATTGGGCGCAGTATCTGGTTGACAACGACCTCACGCCCAAGAAGTACCGCAAGCAACTCATCGACTCCTACACGCAGCAGATTCTGCTTCAACAGGCACAGAAGGAGAACGGCGTGACGGTGTCGGACGAGGAGGTCGAGAAGGCTTGGAAGGACGCGTGCAAGAGCGCGGGCGGTGCCAAGGCCTTTAAGAAGACCCTCAAGACCTACGGCTATACCGAGGACACCTACAAGGACTCGCTCAAGGAGAGTCTGGCACAGCAAAAGCTCAAGGACGCCGTGGCGCCCACCAGCAAGCCCAAGGACAGCGAGATTGTCGATTACATCAACGAAAACCTGTCCAGCTACAACGACGCCCGCCGCTCGTCGAACATCCTGATCAAGGTTGATTCCGACGCTTCCGACGAGGACAAGGCTGCCGCCAAGGCCAAGGCGCAGGAGTGCCTGGACAAGATCAACTCCGGTGAGCTGAGCTTTGAGGACGCCGTTGAGCAGTACTCCGAGGACACCGGTTCCAAGGAGAAGAAGGGCGATGTGGGCTGGGATAAGCTTACCACCTTCGTCGACAGCTACCAGACGGCGCTCGAGGGGCTCAACAAGGGCGACGTGAGCGACGTGGTCGAGTCGACGTACGGTTACCATGTCATCAAGTGCACCGACTACTTCCATGTCGATAATCAGGTTGATGATATCAACCAGGTGCCCAAGGCCATCAAGAAGTATGTCTCCAACGTGGTGAAGACGCAGGCGGCCAGCACCGCGTACAGCGAGT
This sequence comes from Collinsella aerofaciens, assembly GCA_008668795.1. GTDB lineage: Bacteria > Actinomycetota > Coriobacteriia > Coriobacteriales > Coriobacteriaceae > Collinsella > Collinsella aerofaciens_AS. The sequence goes on from RQBM01000093.1 coordinate 1,938, forward strand.
GGCTAGAGCAGTACAAGAAGGATGCCGACATCACCGTTAATCCCATGCCCAAGGACGTACCCTATAACGTGAGTCTGAAGGGCGTCACCAAGAGCTCGACCGACGATTCGTCGACGACTGAGTAATCATGGGGCGGTGCTCGCACGAGTGCCGCCCACGCTATTAGAGAGGATTTGCAGATGACCAACGAAGAGCTGCAGAAAGAAATGATCGCGGCCATGAAGGCCAAGGACAAGGTTCGCCTGTCCATCATTCGCCAGGTCAAGGCCGAGGTGAAGAATATCGAGGTTAACGAGCGCCGCGATGTGACCGAGGAAGACGTCAACAGCATGATCAAGCGCCTGATCAAGCAGACGAGCGAGACGCTGGAGATGTCCATCAAGGCCGGCACCGACCAGGAGCGTACCGACAACCTGACCGAGCAGGTCAAGATCCTGGAGAGCCTGCTGCCCGCGCAGGTTTCGGGCGAGGAGCTCGAGGCCCTGATCGAGCAGGTTATCGCCGAGCTGGGCGCCACGTCCAAGAAGCAGATGGGCCAGGTCATGGGTGCCCTGGGCAAGGCCACCGGCGGCAACTTCGATAAGCCGGCCGCAGCAAAGATCGTCGGAGCCCGCCTCGCGTAGGGGCCGAGTGGCACACAGTTGAGGCTGAGGGGGCGTGGCCGTCATGGTCGCGCCCCTTTTTGCTGGGCTGGGCACTCATTGGGGACAGGCTTAAATGAGTGCCCAATGAGCAGGTACTCATTTAAGTCTGTCCCCAATGAGTGGGTGGAAGGTTGCGGGTTCTTTACGGGAATGTAGTGTGGGCTGCGGAAACGTGGTTCTTTCCGTACAATAGTTCAACTCATGTAAACGCAGGGAAGGGACATTCATGGCAGACATGATCGAGATCAAGCATCTCAACAAGTACTTTGGCGACCTGCATGTGCTCAAAGATATCAACCTCACCGTCAAACGTGGCGAGAAGCTCGTAATGATCGGGCCTTCCGGCTCGGGTAAATCGACGCTCATCCGTTGCGTCGATTATCTGGAGGAGCCCACGTCGGGCGAGGTTGTCATCGACGGTACGCCGCTCACCAAAAAGAATCACCTGGAGATGGCTCGCAAGTATAGTTCCATGGTGTTTCAGCAGTTCAACCTGTATCCCAACATGACGGTGCTGGGCAACCTGACGCTCGCGCCCATCAAACTGCAAAAGAAGAGCAAGGAGGAGGCGACCGAGATCGCCATCGCTGCGCTCAAGCGCGTCGGCATGGCACATAAGGCCGGCGAGTATCCGCAGAATCTCTCGGGTGGTCAGCAGCAGCGCATCGCCATCGCCCGTGCCCTGTGCACCAAGCAGCCCATCATCCTGTTTGACGAGCCGACCTCGGCGCTCGACCCCGAGATGGTCCAGGAGGTTCTGGACGTTATGATTGAGCTCGCGCAGGAGGACATCACCATGATCTGCGTGACGCACGAGATGGGTTTTGCGCGTCAGGTGGCCGACCGCGTCATCTTTATGGAGGACGGCCGCATTCTGGAGGAGGGCACGCCCGAGCACTTCTTCGATAACCCCGAGAACCCGCGCTGCCGCGAGTTCCTGTCCAAGATTCTGCACTAGGCGCGGTGATGGACATGACGGATATGACGAGGGCGGCCGTGTCGCGCCGTCACTTTTTGCGGCTGGCGGGCGCCGGCATGCTTGCGCTGACGGGGACCGCGCTTACCGGTTGCGGCAACTCCACCAGCGGCGAGGGCTCCGACAAGGGCTCTAAGCTTGCGGCCATCAAGTCGCGTGGACATCTGAATGCCGGCGTTAAGAAGGATGTTCCCGGCTACGGCTATTACGACACCGCCAAGGGTCGCTTTGAGGGCATGGAAGTCGATTTGTGCTACCAGATCGCCGCTGCCGTCTTTGGCGTGAGCTACAAGGAGGCCCGTGCCCAGGAGCTTGTCGAGTTTAACGACGTAACACCCAAGACGCGCGGCCCGCTGATCGATAACGGCCAGCTTGACGTGGTCGCGGCGACCTACACCATCACCGACGAGCGCAAGAAGAGCTGGGATTTCTCGACGCCGTACCGCACCGACTACGTGGGGCTCATGGTCAAGAAGCGTTCGGGCTTTACCTCGATTGAGGATCTGGACGGCAAGGTCATCGGCGTGAGCCAGGGGGCTACCACGCAGGGCCTGCTCGAGCTGATGATCAAGGACACCGGCTTTAGCGGCAAGCCAGCGTCTCGGGCCTTTAGCGGCTATCCCATCATCAAGAGCTCGCTCGACGCCGGCAATATCGACGTCTTTGCCATGGACCGCTCCACGCTGGCCGGTTACATGAACGAGACC
>RQBM01000129.1:0-2860 GCA_008668795.1 Collinsella aerofaciens
CGGATTCGCGCCTCAGGACTCAGCGCAACGCGTTGCGCTGAGTCCTGAGGCTGTTGCAATGAAAATGACAATCAAGGCCTTCGTTTAGCTTGTCTTACTGTTTGGCTGTATTTTGAGTCCTTCGTTTGTATTTGCGCGATAATAACTCTCATTGGCGTTAGGGAGGACTTGATGTTTACCGTTGTTGTCTTAGGCAATATTGCTTCGGGTAAATCGACTGCCTGCCGCTATCTTGAATCTCATGGCGCCATGCTTATCGATCTGGATGAGCTTGCCAAATCGCTGTATGTGCCAGGCTCCGATATCGTCAACGCCCTCGCGGAAGAATTCGGTTGGGACATTCTGGACGGGGAGGGCGGCATTCGCCGCAATGTCCTCGCTGCTCGAGCTTTCGCCTCTCCTGATACAGTTGCGCGGCTCAATGGCATCGTTCATCCGGTTCTCATCGAACAGCTGTCACTGAGGATTCTTGATCCGGTTTGCTGCACGGTTTCGTCCCCCCGTTATCCCTTTGCGGTTGTCGAGGTTTCTGCCCCGACTGGTTTTGAGGATGCTTTTGGCCTGGCTGATGAAATTCTGGTTATCAGCGCTCCTTTAGCAGTTCGTCGCGAGCGTGCCATTCATCGTGGTATGGAGTCCTCTGATTTTGATGCGCGCTCTGCATGCCAACCTGATGAGGCTTCGCTTTGTAATCTCGCTACGACGGTAATCGATAATGCGGCTGGCGATAACTCGCTCTATGAACAACTGGACGCATGGCTTGCGCGCCATGGCTTCGGGGATGTAGCGGATAAGGAGGAGGCCGATGCCTAAGACACGTTTCTTTACGTGGTATCGCTTGGCGCCACTTGCCGTTATGCTCGTCTTCGGTCTTATTTCGCTCGTCTACTCGTATGCCCCTGCCGTCTTCTTTAAGCCTTTGTATCCAATTGACTACGAGGCGTACGTAAAGCAATCGAGCATTTCGCACAATCTTGATCCGTATCTGGTGTGTGCTGTCATAAAGTCGGAATCGAATTGGGATTCCAAGGCTGAGTCGAATCAAGGCGCTCAGGGATTGATGCAGCTGATGCCCGAGACTGCCCAGGATATGATTGCTAAGGGTCTTGTCGATGGTAGCGAGTATTCAGCCGACAACCTTAACGATCCCGCTACGAACATCGAGTTTGGCTGTGCGTATCTTTCGTATCTTCTAACGTATTTTAACGGGTCGACTGACAGTGCCATTGCCGCCTATAACGCCGGCATGGGCAATGTCGACGGATGGGCGCAGCAGAGCACTTCGCTTCATAATGCAATCACTTTTCCCGAGACGCAGGCGTATCTGATTCGTGTCAATAATGCCTGGGTTCGCTACAAGACCCTCTATCCCGATCGGTTCGTATAGGACTATGCCTGCCGCCTGCGTATACTGCAGATATATGAGTTAGGAGTATCCATGGCGGAATTTGAAGTTGAGCGTGTTGGAGGAGAGCTTAAACGTTTTGGCGTTGAGGGCTCTGAGGTACCGTTTAAGGTCGTGTCTCCATACGAGCCCGCTGGCTCCCAGCCTAAGGCCATTGAGTCGCTTGTGCAGGGCGTGAGGGACGGAGATCGCTATCAGGTTTTGCTGGGCGTGACTGGTTCGGGCAAGACCTTCACGATGGCTAAGACTATTGAGGCCCTGGGGAAGCCGACGCTGGTTATGGCTCCCAATAAAACGCTTGCCGCTCAGCTTGCGAGCGAGCTCAAGGAATTCTTCCCTGACAACGCCGTGGTCTATTTTGTGTCGTACTACGATTACTATCAACCCGAAGCGTATGTGCCGCAAAGCGATACGTATATCGAGAAGGATTCCTCGATTAACGAAGAAGTTGAGATGCTGCGACATCAGGCGACCGCATCGCTGCTATCTCGACGCGATGTGATCGTCGTCGCATCGGTCTCGTGTATCTATGGCATTGGCTCTCCCGAGGACTATGCGGGCCTAGCTCCGAACGTCGACAAGAAGGTGCCGCTCGAGCGCGATGACTTTATCCATGCGCTTATCGATATCCAGTACGATCGCAATGACTATGATTTGGCACGTGGCACCTTCCGCGTGCGCGGCGATGTCGTCGACGTGTATCCACCCTATGCCGAGCATCCGTTGCGGTTTGAGTTCTTTGGCGACGAGGTTGAGCTGATTGCCGAGATCGACGAGGTCACCGGCGAGATGCTACGTGAGTACGAGGCCATTCCCGTGTGGCCGGCATCGCACTACGTGACTGAGAAGCCTAAGGTCAAAGCGGCTCTGAAATCAATCAGTGAAGAGTGCGAGAAGCGTGTGGCCGAGCTCAAGGCGACTGATAAGCTGCTCGAGGCGCAGCGTCTGCAGCAGCGCACCGACTATGATCTCGAGATGCTCGAGACCATGGGTTTCTGTAACGGTATCGAGAACTACTCGCGTCATCTGGACGGCCGAAAACCGGGCGAGCCGCCGTTTACCCTGATCGATTACTTTCCTAAGGATATGCTCTGCATCATCGACGAGAGCCATGTAACGGTGCCGCAGATCCGCGGCATGCACGAAGGCGACCGCTCGCGTAAGGTGACGCTGGTTGAGCATGGTTTTCGTCTGCCTTCGGCACTCGATAACCGCCCGCTTCGTTTCGATGAGTTTGAGGCGAGGATTCCCCAGTTCATCTACGTTTCGGCCACGCCGGGCGACTATGAGCTGCGGGTTAGCCAGAACGACGTTGAGCAGATTATTCGTCCGACCGGTCTGCTCGACCCCAAGATCGATGTGCGTCCGGTTCGTGGGCAGATTGACGATCTTGAGGACGAGATTCGCGAGCGCGTTGCCCGCAAGGAGCGCGTGCTGGTGACCACGCTCACCAAG
>RQBM01000030.1:0-2823 GCA_008668795.1 Collinsella aerofaciens
CATGATCAGCACGGTCACCACGCACAGCGCGAGCGAAGCGCCGAGGCCGCTCCACAGGGTGCTCAGGTCGGCGCCGAGCGCGCTGCCGTCGCCGGTGAAGATGGCGATCCACGGGTCGAAGCTCCATTTTCCGGACAACGGATGTCGGATGGTGAACAGGAACATGGACACCAGCGGCACGAACAGAAACAGCAGCGTCACCGTGAGAATGATGGTTTTGACGATGCGTTGCTTGCCGAGTCTGGCTGCACGCAGCTGCGGCGGCATGGTTTGCGATTCCTGCATGTTCTGCTTTTCCTGCGATTGCGCGCTTACGGTTTGCGCATTTGCGTTCACTGCCATCGTCCTGCCCTCTTTTCCACGGCGTGGCTGATCATCATGACCACCGCCACGACGACGATCATGGCGAAGGCGAGCACCTGCGCGAATCCTTGCTGGTTCGGGTCCATTTCGTTGCGCATCGCGCCTTGGATCATCAGCGGCACGAGAATCGAACGCTGGGAGAACAGCGCGGCGGCCGTGGCGTATGCGGAGAACGCGGACGCGAACAGCAGCAGGAACGCGGAGATGAATCGCGGCGCCAGAATCGGGCCGGCCACGCGCGTCCAGTATTGGAAGGTGTTGCCGCCGAGGCTTTCCGTGGCTTCGCGCCACTGCGGGCGGATGGAATCGACCGCGGGCAGGAAGATGATGATCATCAGCGGAATCTGGAAGTAGCAGTAGATGGTGATCAGGCCCGGCAGCGAGCTGAGCCAGTTCGGATTCACCACGTAGCCGGTCAGCTGTTTGATGAGCATGGTGCCCACGCCGTTGATGCCGATGGTGGCGATGAACGCGAACGCCAGCATCACGCCGCCGAATTGGGCGAGTACCGACGAGATGGCCGAAATCATGCGGCGCAGCAGGCCGTTCGGCTTGGAGCCGATGACGAGGGCGTAGCTGGCGAGCGCGCCCACGATGGCGCCGATGACCGCGGATGCGACCGATACGAGTATCGATGTGCCGAATGCGGCGATGGTGTTCGCTTCGAAAAGTTTGTTGAAGTTCGCCACGGTGAAGCTGCCGTCGGCGGATTGGAAGGCGCCCACGATGACGATGACCGTCGGGGCGAGCAGGAAGCACGCGGTGTAGGCGAAGAACGGGATGGACACGGCGATGGTGCCGAGTTCACGCCTATGCGCGGCAAACGAGATGGCGGAGGAGCCCGCGCGCTTGGCGTGAGCTCCTGAGGTAAGCACTGCGGTCATGTCAGTTGCCGATGGTCTTGTCCCAGTTGTCCTGGAGCCATGTGGTGATGCGGGTGGAATCCTCGTTGGTGTAGCTCACCGGATCGCCGTCGATGGTGATGGCGCTCTTGAGGGTGGTCTGGTCGACGGTGCCGTCCTTCTTCATGGAGTCGAGCAGTACCGGGTTCGCGCCGCCCTTGAACCAGTCGTTCTGAGCGTCGGCGCTGTACAGGTATTCCTCCCACAGACGGGCTGCGGCCGGGTGCGGGGCGTCCACGTTGATGGCCTGGTTGTAGTAGCTGACCACCTGGGCGTTCTTGAAGGTCTTGAACTTCCAGTTCACGCCCTTGGCCTTGAGGCTCTTCTGGTAGGAGGCCTGGTTGTAGGTCCAGTCCATCACCACGCCGGTCTGGCCGGAGTCGATGGTGCCGTCGGTCACGTCGACGGTGGTGAGGTTGCCGCAGTCCTTGAGCTTCTTGAAGAAGTCGAGGCCCGGCTGCAGGTTCTTGATGTCGCCGCCGGCCAGCTGGTTGATCATCAGGTAGCCGTTGAACGCGGCGCCGGCTTCGGCCGGCTTGCCGTTGAGCGCCACGGTTCCGGCGAACTTCGGGTCGGTCAGGTCGTTGATGGACTTGATGTCACCGTACTTGTCGGCGTTCCAGCCGATGGACATGATGCCGGTGTAGTCGGCGTAGTACTTGCCGTCCTTATCCTTGACGGAATCCGGGATCTTGTCCCAGGCCTGCACCTTGTACGAGGCGAAGTTGTCGGTGCTGGTGGAGGCCACGGCCAGGCCGAGGTCGTACACGTCCGGAGCGGCGTCGGTGCCCTTGTTGGTCTTGCCGGCGTCCACTTCCTCCTTGGAGGAGGCGTTCGGGTTCTGCTCGTTGATCTTGATCTTCGGATACTTCTTCTTGAAGCCGCTGATCACGTCACCGTAGTTGGACCAGTCGTGCGGAAGCGCGATCACGTTGAGCGCGCCTTCCTTTTCGGCAGCGGCCACGAGGCCGTCCATGCCGCCGAAATCGGAGATCGAAGTGGCCTTTGCGGACTTTTCGTCCACTTTCACGGTTTTACCGGTGTTGGAGGCGCTATCGGTGGAATTGGCGTTGCCTGATCCGCAGGCGGCCATGGAGCATGCGAGCACGGCGGCGAGCGAGCCGGCGGCGATCTTGCGCAAAGCGTTCATCGTTTTCGTTTCCCTTGTTGTGTTGTTGTTCTTGGAATCGACAACATGGAAACGTAATGGCGTTACCTAACGTAGTGTCAAAGAATAAGTAAAGCCGAAGCGATTTTTAGGAATATTCCCGTTTCGCTTCGGCAAACTTACGATGAACTGGCCTTTTTCGTGTTGCTTCGTGTTGCTTTCTTTGCGCTTTTCAGCTTGGAATACGGCACGGCTTCGGCTCAGTTCGGCTGAGATTCAGGATTCAGCGCAGCACGCCTTCGATGAGCATGGTGATCAGGTCGGTGTAGCGCACGCCGGTGGCCTCCCATGCCTTGGGGTACATGGAGATGGACGTGAAGCCCGGCATGGTGTTGATTTCGTTGACCATCACCTTGCCGTCCTTGGTCACGAAGGTGTCCACGCGGCTCA
>RQBM01000174.1:0-4706 GCA_008668795.1 Collinsella aerofaciens
CCCTCGACCCCCGCCGACCTCCTGCCGCTCACCGGGAACGCGCGCGCCCCCGCCCGGGGGTGCCGCCACCCCACGCGCCGCCCGCGCCCCCCCCCCGCCCCCCGCCCCGCCCGCGTGCTTCCGGCGGGACGGCTGCCGGGGATCTTGATCTAGCTGCGCGTGCGCTCGCGACACCCCATGGCAAGGACTATCGCGTGCCCGGTGAGCTGCACCATGTCGGCAGGGCGCCTGAGCGTGACTGTGTGGACCGCGGTGTCAACCGCAGACTCGCTTGAATCAATCCCAATCACCATTCTGTTCAGGAACAGCGTAATGTCGGTTGCGTGCACCTGGTCGATAAAGCGCTGCGCGTACTCGGGACCGGTGAGCTCCTGTTTAAAGTTCGACAGGCCAAAGCCGGGGTGGATGCACTGGCGGAGGATGCCGCCCAGGTGCTGCTCGCGCTCCACGATGGCTACGCGTGCCCCTGCCTTATGCGCGGCCAGCGCGGCCGCCATGCCGGCAGGTCCGCCGCCGATAACGACCACGTCGAAGGCCTGCGTCGACACCGACGTTACAGTTCCGGCCTCCGCGCGTTCGTCGCGCATATCAAACGTCGCCATCCTAGCGCACCCCCTTCAAAGGTCCCTCGACCAGCCAGGAGCCGGCGTCCTCCAGTAATACCTCGCTGGGGTCGCAGCCCAGCTCTCGGGCAAGAATCGCCACCACACGGCTCTGGCAAAAGCCGCTTTGGCACCGACCCATGCCGGCACGGCAGCGGCGCTTGACGCCTTCGACCGAAACCGCGCCCGGGCGGCGTCGAATCGCGGCCACAATCTCGGCCTCGGGCACTGTCTCACAGCGGCAGACGATCTGCCCCCACGCGGGATCGGACTCGATCAGCTCCTCCTTGCGCGCAAGCGGTGCGTGGTCAAAGTCGTCCGGCGCGCGGCGAATCGGGTCCCAATCGTCCCGTTCGCGCAGGGCCACGCCGGCATCGCGCAGTACCTGCTCCATGCGCTCGGCAATGGCTGGCGCGCTTGCCACGCCCGGCGACTGAATGCCCGCCGCCTGGAAAAGCCCCGGCACCACGGCCGACTGTCCAATAAAGAAGTCGTTCGTTCCCTGAATGACTGGACGACCGCCGGCAAACACGCGCACCACGCGGCGCGTGTCCAGATCGGGCACCAGTTTGCGTGCACCGGTCAGGAGCGTGTTGATATCACTCGCATAGGTCTGCGTATCGCCGGGCTCGCGCACGGCGGCCGTCGCGGTAATCACGGTGTTGCCATGTACGGTACCCGTGACGATAACGCCCTTGGACACCGGCGTGGGAACGGGTAGAGCGGCATGAGCGTGCGCGGTTCCTTGTCCAGCACCACGATGTTGCCCTGGCGCCAGACCATCTGAAACTCCTCGGCGCCGGCCATGTGCGAGATGTCCGCGGCTCCGTTGCCTGCGGCGTTGATCAGGTAATGGCAACGCACGTCGCCGGCGGGCGTTGCCAGCGTAAAGCGTGCGGCTCCGTCATCCGAGCCATCAACCTCAATTGCCTCCACTGGCGCGGACCGCATAAATGTCACACCGTTGGCAACGGCGTTCTCTAGCCCGGCAATGGCGACCTCAAACGGATCGACAAAGCCGGTCGAGGGGCACCACAGCGCGCACGTCGCCTTGGCACTCGCGCGCGGCTCCAGCTCGTGGATGCGCTCGGGGCCGACAATCGACAGCTCGGGCACGCCGTTGGCCAGGCCATTCTGGCGCAGCTTCTCCAGGTGCGCGCGGTCTTCGTCGTTAAACCCCAGCACCATCGAACCGGTGCGGCGGAACAAAAAGCCTAGCTCCTGGGCCCACGTGCCATATAGCTCGCAACCACGGGCGTTGACCTGCGCCTTGACCGTGCCCGGCGCCGGATCGTAGCCGGCGTGCACCAAGCCGCCGTTGGCCTTCGACGCGCCCAGGGCGATGTCGTTCGCCGCCTCGATCACGCATATGGACAGGTCATAGCGCGCGAGCTGCCGCGCAATGGCGCACCCGGTAATGCCTGCGCCCACAATCGCGATATCAAACGTTTCTGCCACGGTGCCTCCAAGACAAGTTGACAGGCTGTCAATAAGACTATCCTACGGGCTACACACCACCAGCGCAGCGGCAATGCGGCGAACAGCCCCACAGCACCCGCCAACGGCAGGCAAGGGGAGGCTCAGTAACGTCGACGTCTTTGTCTGCTGATCCCGGTGCCGGAGGTTTGTCTCGATCTGTAACATCTAGGGACCGTTTTGGGGTCTAGATGTTACAGATTTAGATGAACCAATCAGTCGATTTCGAATGTCTAAATCTGTAACAGTTAGACCTGTTTTTGCCGAGTTGTTGTTACAGATTGAGATATTTAACGGAGGGCTCACCGTTCGTCTCGATCTGTAACAGTAAGAAGGTTTTTGAAGTCCAAGATGTTACAGATTGAGATTGAAGTCGGTGAGAGATTCTTCAGTCTAAATCTGTAACATCTGGACCTGTTTAAGCTGAGTAACTGTTACAGATTGAGACATTGGGTCTGGAAGTTTCCCTTTATCTCGATCTGTAACATCTAGACCCGGATTCCGCTCCTAACTGTTACAGATTGAGATGTTTGTGTCCGCGCCAGCCCCGTACCCAGCCGTAGTCCCATATAAACAAACCCCGTGGTAAACTTGACCGGACTGTTAATATTCCGAAAGGTACCCGTAATGTCCAAGTACATCTCCGAGCTCATGTCGCCGCAGCTTATGGGCGTCATCTATGCCTTTGTTGGCTTTATCATCGCCCTGTATGTGCTGTCGGTCGTCTATGTGTTCATCGACGCTCGCCGCCGCGGCGCCAGCGCCTACGTGGCATGGGGCATCATCGCCCTCATCCCGTTTGTGGGCCTCATCTCCTACCTGGTCCTGCGCCCGCACTCCTATGCGTCCGACCGCGAGGAGCAGGAGCTGGACATGGCCCTGCGCGAGCGCCAGCTTGCCCAGTACGGTACCTGCCCGCAGTGCGGCGCGCCCATCGAGAAGGACTTCGTCGTTTGCCCGGTGTGCGATACCCAGGTTCGCAACGTCTGCCCCAGCTGCCATCGCCCGCTCGATGCGCACTGGAAGGTCTGCCCCTACTGCCGAACTCGCATCCAGTAACGCATCCATCGCCGGGCCGGCCGCAAGCCACGGGTACCGCGCGTTCTGCGCAAGCCACACGCGCGTCCCGCCCACACGATGAAGCATGCGTAGAAAATCGCCCGCCGTGCCATTAAGGTGCGGCGGGCGCTTGTATACCAAGGCAACCTGCCTATAATGATGCAAGTCAAAAACGCCGAGCGCATCGCACGCACTTGCATCAGGCATCCGAGAGGAGAAAACATACCCATGAAGGCACTCTACAATGACGGTTCGGTGGCCGAGCTCCCGCAGGACGAGGTCACGCACGTCATCCGCCACTCTGCCGCGCACATCATGGCGCAGGCCATCAAGCGCCTGTACCCCGAGGCCGACTTTGCCTACGGCCCCGCGACCGACAACGGCTTCTATTACGACGTCGACCTGCCCGAGGGCGTCAAGATCAGCGAGGACGACTTTCCCGCGATCGAGGCCGAGATGAAAAAGATCGTCAAGGAGAACCTCAAGTTCACCGTCTTTGAGAAGCCCCGCGCCGAGGCCATCGCCCTTATGGAGGAGCGCGGCGAGAAGTACAAGGTCGAGCACATCGGCGACCTGGACGACGACGCCCGCATCACCTTCTACCAGCAGGGCGACTACATCGACATGTGCGTCGGCCCCCACATCTGCTACACCAAGGCGCTGAAGGCCTTTAAGCTCACCGGCGTCTCGGGCGCCTACTGGAAGGGCGACAAGGACAACAAGATGCTCACCCGCATCAACGGCGTCGCCTTTGCCACCAAAGAAGAGCTCGACGAGCACATGCACATGCTGGAGGAGGCCAAGAAGCGCGACCACCGCAAGATCGGCCGCGAGATGGACCTCTTTATGATGCGCGACGAGGCCCCCGGCTTCCCGTTCTTCCTGCCCAACGGCATGATCATTAAGAACACGCTGCTGGACTACTGGCGCGAGATCCACCACAAGGCCGGCTACGTGGAGATTTCCACGCCGCTCATCATGCACAAGCAGCTGTGGAAGACCTCGGGCCACTGGGACCACTACAAGGACAACATGTACTCCACCGTCATCGACGACGAAGAGTACTGCATTAAGCCCATGAACTGCCCGGGCGGCGTGCTGGTGTACGCCTCCAAGCCGCACTCCTATCGCGAGCTGCCCATCCGCGCCGGCGAGATTGGCCTTGTGCACCGCCACGAGCTGCGCGGTGCCCTGCACGGCCTGTTCCGCGTGCGCTGCTTTAACCAGGACGACGCCCACCTGTTTGTGCGTCCCGACCAGCTGACCGACGAGATCGTGGGCGTGGTCAACCTTATCGACTCCGTGTACCAAAAGTTTGGTTTTAAGTACCACGTTGAGCTTTCCACCCGCCCCGAGGACTCCATGGGCTCGGACGAGGATTGGGCGCGCGCCGAGGAGGGCCTGCGCACCGCTCTGGAGAAGCTGGGCATGGACTACGAGGTCAACGAGGGCGACGGCGCCTTCTACGGCCCCAAGATCGACTTCCACCTGGAGGACTCGCTCGGCCGTACCTGGCAGTGCGGTACCGTGCAGCTCGACTTCCAGATGCCGCTCAACTTTGACCTGGAG
>RQBM01000081.1:0-8488 GCA_008668795.1 Collinsella aerofaciens
CCCGACCCCGCCGCAAGCCCCGCGGCCGTCGAGACCACGCAGCGCATACCCGTCGCGAGCGGCTCGCCCCAACAGCAGCCGGCTCCCGCATACGCGCCCGCTTCGCCACAGACCCCCGCTCCCAAAAAGAGCGGCACCGGGACGCTTATCGCCGTTATCGTTGTGCTGGTGGCGATCATCATCGCCCTGGTCGTGTTCTTTGTGATCACGCCTTTCGACAACGCCGCCACGCAGACGACTGCCGAGGTAGCTAAGCTGCACCATGACATCGACGACGATGATCTAAAGCCTCTCGGCAATCCCAACAGCCTGTACGACGATGATGACGATGACGACGAGGATGGCGGCGAAGCAAGCCTCTCCGAACAGAACCTCTACCGTCGCCTGAGTGAATACTACGACCTGCTGGAAGATCTCGATAGCCAGGTCCGTGCCTGCGCAGAGACGTTTAATGGCAGCTATCTGGAAGAGGATCGTACCACCCGTCAAAATCTCGCTGACGTCGCCGAGCGCACGGAGGACACCATCGAGCAGTATTACGACATCGTCGAGGACCTAGACGTCCCGACGAGCTCCAAGAACTACAGCTCCTGGAAGGACATCATCGCCCTGTATGACGACCTGGATCACCGCATTGACGCAATCTGTGATGCCTGGGAGATCAGCCTGAAATACGCCAAGCCTGCGGACCACAAGAATGAGATCGTGGCGCCGCTGTCGCGCGACAACGTGGCGGGCACCAATGACAATAAGTACCGCCTAGACTTTGAGGAGCGCTATCCCGGCGCCAAGCCTGTCGAGGTGAACTAGTGCTTTGTCGTTCCCGAGCCGGCAGTTAGGGACGTTCCTAAACTGCCGGCAGAAAAGGAACGTCCCTAAATGCCGGATAAAAAACGAGCGAGGATCGTGGGGTCCTCGCTCGTTTTTTTGGGCAATGTTTTGACTGCGCCGTTACTTGTCGGCGGCTGCTTTCTTGGCAGTCGACTTCTTGGCCGTCGTCTTCTTGGCAGCAGTCTTCTTTGCTGCCGTGGTCTTCTTTGCCGTGCTCGCCTTGGTCGCAGTCTTGCGGCCACGAGCGGGCGTGTTCTCCTTGGTCGGGCAGTCCAGGGTCCCGCCGCTGCGCCACGGGCCGCGCGCCGTGTTGACCACCACGATGGGGGCGCCGCACTCGGGACAGGTCTCGCCCGTCGCCTCGAGTTTGCCACGTGCCGGCAGCGGATAGCTCACGCCGCAATCGTCATAGTTGGTGCAGCGGATAAAGCGCTTGCCGCTCTTCTCGCTCTTGTGTGCGATCAGGTCGCCATGGCGTCCGGCCTCGGCACATACCTTGCACTCGCCCACCTTAAGGTCGGGTTCGTAGTTGGTGGGGCACGTGGGGTTCACGCAAATCTCGAAGGCCTTCTGGCGGAACGGCTGGCACTTAATGCGTGGCGCACCGCACTCGGGACACACAGCGGCCTCGCCCTCGAGCGGGCTTACCTTGACGCCGCTCGGCACCGGATAGGTCACGTCGCAGTCGGGCCAGCCCATGCAGCCGATAAAGCTGCCGCGGGTCTTGGCGCTCGTCTTCATAACCAGGTCCTTGCCGCACTTGGGGCAAGCGCCCACGCGCGCATCGGCCGTGACGGCGTCGCTGATGGCGTCGCCCAGCTCCTGCGTGTGCTTGAGCAGCTCGTCGAGCACACCAGCCAGCAGCGCGCGCGAGTGCGTCACGACATGCTCTTCGGTATCCTCGCCACGCTCCACACGGGTCATGTCGCCATCGAGCTCGCTGGTCATATCGGGGCTCGTGATGCGCGGGGCAAACTGCGTCAGTGCATCGATGATGGCGATGCCCAGCTGACTCGGCTCCACGGGATCGTTTTTGAGGTAGCGCACGGCGTACAGGCGCTCGATGATGCTCGCGCGCGTGGACTTGGTGCCCAGACCGCGCTTTTCCATCTCCTGCACGAGCTTGCCCTGGCTGTAGCGCGCGGGCGGCTCGGTCTGCTTGGCCTCAAGCTTAATGTCGAACACGTCGACCGTGTCGCCCTGCTCCAGCGGCGGCATCTGCTCGTCGCGCTTGAGTCCGTACGGGTACGCCTCGCGGAAACCCGGGGTCACGAGCACATCGCCCGAAGCCACGAACGGCTCACCGTTCACGTCGAGCTCGAGCTTGGTATTCTCGATGGTCGCGGGACCCATAAGCGTCGCCAGGAAGCGGCGGGCGATGAGGTCGTAGAGCTTGCGCTGGCCGCCGTCGAGCGTGGACGGATCGCCCTCGCCCGTGGGGTAGATGGGCGGGTGGTCGGTGGTCTCGACTTTGCCGCGCGTGGGCTTCATGGGGCCGGCGAGCACCTTTTTGCACACGGGCGCCAGCGCCGGGTTGATCTTTGCCAGGTCGCTCACCACGGCGCCCAGATTGAGCGTCGCAGGGTACACGGTGTTGTCGACACGCGGATAGCTGATGAGGCCCGCCATGTAGAGGGACTCGGCGATGCGCATGGTACGTGCAGGTGAGATGCCCTCGGCCGCGGCGGCAGCCTGCAGCGAGGTCGTCGCAAACGGCGTGGGCGGCTGCTGCTTGCGCGAGCGCTTGGTCACCGCGGCGACGGTTGCCGTCGCAACGCCGTCGACATGGCCGTACGCCGTCTCGGCAGCATCTTTGTCGGTAAAACGCGCCGTCTTGTGAGCGATCTTAAAGCGATCGTCCTCGGCAGCACCCTGCGCGGCGCCCATACCGCGGATCTGCCAATAGTCCTCGGGCACAAACGCCATGCGCTCGCGCTCGCGCTCGACCACCAGGGCGAGCGTCGGCGTCTGCACGCGGCCGGCGGAACGCACGTTGCCAAAGCCGCCAAACTTGGCGAGCGTCAGATAACGCGTGAGCACCGCGCCCCAAATGAGGTCGATGTGCTGACGGCTCTCGCCGGCGTCGGCCAGATTCTGGTCGAGCGAGACAAGATTATCGAAGGCCTGCGTGATCTCGGCCTTGGTAAACGAAGAATACTGGGCGCGGGCGACCGGCAAGTCCGGCGCGACCTCGCGCACCTTGTTGAGGGCGTCCGAGCCGATCAGCTCACCCTCGCGATCGAAGTCCGTGGCGATGATGACGCTGTCGGACTTTTTGGCGAGGTTCTTGAGCGAGCGAATGAGCTCTTTCTCGGCCGGCAGCTTAATGACGGGCGCCCAGGTGAGGTAAGGCAGGCTCTCGAGCTTCCAGCCCTTGATGGAGATACCATCGGCAAGGAACGGCTTGCGCTTGGTGTCGTACGGCGGGCGGGCCAGGCCATCGGGCATGTCGGCCGGCAGCATCTCACCGTCCTCGGTGACCGAATACCAGCCCAGCTTTTTATCGAACAGCACGCTGTCGCAAAAATCGGGCGCCAGGATGTGACCGGCAAGGCCGATCGTCACGCACTCCTCGCCCTTCCACTCAAAACGGTAGATGGCGGTGTTGTACACCTTGTCCTTTTTAGGCTTGCCCGTGGACAGACGCTCGGCGATCTGACGCGCGGCGTCGTTTTTCTCGGCGATGATGAGCTTCAAAAGAGGCTCCTATCTCGTATCTCTGCGGCTACGCCCGCCCGTATGGCGGCCGACTTACGCCCTTGCTTGCTCAATCTGCCCGATGAGCCAATCGCACCAGGCATCCATGCCCTCGCCCTTGCGCGCGCTCACGGCAAACCGCGACGCCTGCGGATTGAGGTCATCGAGTGTCTTAGTATACCTATCCATGTCAAAATCGAAAGCCGGAGCCACGTCGACCTTGTTGAGCAGCTGCGCGCCGGCGTGTTGGAAGATGCCCGGGTACTTGATGGGCTTGTCGTCGCCCTCGGGCACCGAGAGAATCATGATGGACAGGTTCTCGCCCAGGTCAAAGTCGACCGGGCAGACCAGGTTACCCACGTTTTCGATAAAGATGACGTCGATGTTCTCCAGACCCACAGCCTGGTCGAAGGCATCGACGGCCTCCATGATCATGTTGCCCTCGAGGTGGCACAGGCCGCCCGTGTTGATCTGGATGGCGGGCATGCCGGCTTCCTTCATGGTGATGGCGTCGACATCCGAGGCGATATCGCCCTCGATGACAGCACAGCGCAGGCCGGCTTTGTCACGCAGGCGCTCGTTGGTGCCCAGAATCGTGGTGGTCTTACCCGAGCCGGGGCTCGACAGCACGTTGATCACGTAGGTGTTCGTCTGCTCAAATCGCTGACGCAGCTGATCTGCCAGGCGCTCGTTGCGCGACAGAATCGGCGATGCAATATCAATCGTTTTCTCGGCCATACTTAGCGCTCCTTACTTTGGCCCCTTTATACCCCATCACCAGATGGCTAGCGGGCTAATCGTCGGGGGTTTCGATTTCGATACTTGCGATATCGAGCTCGCGGCCGTGCAGTAGGCGCACGTTGGCACCACCACACTGGGGACAGCGACAGTGGAAGCGATCGTGGTCGAAAACCTCACCGCAGTCCAGACACTCGCTTTGTGGATGGACCTCCTCCACGGCAAGCTCGCAGCCTCGCGTGAGCGGGTCCTCGTCGCGAAATGTCTCCCACGCAAAGTCGAGCGCCTCGCGCACGACCTCGGTCATATCCCCGATACGCAGCGTTACCAAAACGGCGCGCGAGGCCCCCGCCCCACGCGCCGCGCGAATCACTGTATCGAGTATGCCGTTGACAATGCCAACCTCGTGCATACCGATTTACTCCTCGTCGTCCTCGTCGTCCGAGAACAGGTCCAGACGGCTCACGAACAGGCCCTCCTTGCCCTCGCGCGCGGTAATGACCACGCGGGCGATAGCGAGCGAGATCTCGTAGAGCGAAAGCAGGGCGCCATACATGAGACCCAGCGTAACGGGCGAGCCGTCGGGCGTAATCACAGCCGAACCCACGAGCAGGCCTACGTACACGTAGCGCCAGGCGCTGCGGAAGGCCGCATAGGACACGATGTGGAAGACGGACAGGTAGAAGATGATGAGCGGCAGCTCAAACGCCACACCAAAGCCGATCATAAAGAGCAGCTCCATGTTGACGTAGTTCTCCAGATCGGGCAGCGCCGTGGCGACAGCCGAGGTCTCGCCGATGAGCCACTCAAAGCCCGCCGGGATGATGATGAAGTAGCAGAAGATGGCACCCAAGAAGAACAGCACCGTCGAGGCGAGCACCGTGGGCACAACCCACTTGCGCTCGTTGGGGCGCAGTGCCGGCAGGAAAAATGCCAGAATCTGCCAGATGATCATGGGCGTGCACATGACCACGGCCATCTTGATGGCAAGCGAGAAGCGCAGGCCAAAGCCGCCGAGCGTGGTGGTGATGTAAAACTTACCGTCCGGCACAAAGGAGCGGATGGGGTCTTCCAGGATGTCGAGAACCACGGGCGTGGCGAAATACAGCACGATAGCGGCAGCAAACACCGATACGACCACGATGGTCAGACGGCGACGGAGCTCTCCCAGGTGATCGAAGAGCGGCATTCGCGCAGGTCCGATAGGCATTACTCATCGCCTCCCTTCGGGGCGTCGGTGGCAGCAGCGTCGTCCTCGGCCTCGAGCTCGCGGGCGAGCTGGTCGACAACGGCTTTGCGCTTGCGGGGACGACGGGCGTAGAGGTCCGCCGTCGTGGGCTCTGCCGGCTCGGGCTCGGGCTCCGGCTCTGCAGCAGGCTCGGGCTCGGCGGCGGCAGCGGCAGGCTCGGCCTTGGCGGGCTCGGCCTCATCAGCAGCGCCTTCGCCCTCGGTGGCACCCTCGCTTGCGGCCTTCTCGGCGGCAAGGCGGGCACGGCGCTCGGCAAAGGTCTCCTTCTTTGCGGGCGCAGCCGTCTCGACGGCATCCTCGTCCGCATCGGAATCATCATCGACGGCAGCCTTCTTGGGCTTGACCGGGGCCGACGCGGCCTCGCTTACCGGGTCGATGATCTCGGACTGAACAACGGCCGTCATCTTTTCCTGCGTCTCGCGGAACTGACGGATGGCACGGCCGATCGTACGGCCCATCTGCGGGAGCTTATCCGGGCCAAACAGCAAAAAGCCGAAGACCACGATGATCGCGAGCTCACCCTCTCCAATACCAAACACACATACCTCCAAGGCTCGATGTGAGTCGAGCCCGCACCGCGCCATTCGGCCGGAACTCGTCTATTCATTCGGTCAAGTATAGCGCCCGGACGCCAAAACGTCCGAGCGCATCACAAACATATGCCAAACGGCATGCCCTTTTGGGGGCAAAGATTATGCAGCGGTGATCGAAATCTCCTGGTCGACACCCAACAGCTGAACCACGCGCATCACCGGGGGCTGCACATTGGTGCAGCTAAAGCGCTTGCCGTGGTCGACCGCGTGGTGCGCGGCGCCCACGAGCACGCCAATGCCCGTCGAGTCGATGTAGCTCACCTGGGCAAAATCGAGCTCAACGGCCTCAGTGGGCTGCTCGAGCGCCAGGTCGATGGCATTGCGCAGGCTATCGGCGTTAGAGATATCGATCTCGCCGGTTACCTTAATGGTGTAGATCTCCGGCGTGGGGTTGGTGGAAATACCCAAATCCATGTATACGCTCCTTTACGTATCGAAAGTGCGGATAGTACTGGGCGCGGACTTGCGGGGCCCTAGGCGTTAGGCGCGCTCGGCACGAGCAAGCTCGGCAGCGACAAGCTTAACGGCCAGCACCAGCACGTCGAGCGCGGCCTCCAGGTCATCGACCGTGGGATAGCTCGGCGCGATGCGGATGTTGGTGTCGCGCGGATCCTTGCCATAAGGCCAGGTAGCACCAGCCGGCGTAAGCTTGACGCCCAGGTCGGCACAAAGCGCTGCGACCTTTTGGGCCGAGCCCTCGGGACCATCAAAGCTCACAAAGTAGCCGCCGCGGGGATGCGTCCAAGTGGCGCAACCCGTATCGCCCAGGCCCTCGGTGAGCTTACGCTCAACGGCCTCAAAGCGCGGACGCAAGAACTCGGCATGCTTTTTCATGTGCTCCTTGACCGCCTCGATGGTGGGAAGGAAACGCACGTGACGCAGCTGGTTGAGCTTGTCGGCGCTGATGAGGCCGGCCTTCAGGCGCTTGGAGAACTCCGCGATAACCGCGGGGCTCGCACCGATAAAGCCGATGCCGGCGCCCGGGAAGGTGATCTTGGACGTCGAGGCAAAGGCCACCACGCGATCCTCGGTGCCCGCCGCGCGAGCGAGGTCGAAGATATTGGCAAGCTCGTCGGTCTCGTCGTACAGGTCGTGCACGCAGTAGGCGTTGTCCCAGAAGATGCGGAAATCGGGCGCGGCCGTGGGCATCTCGACCAGGCGACGCACGGTGTCCTCGCTAAAGGTGATGCCCGTGGGGTTGGAATACTTGGGCACGCACCAGATGCCCTTGATGGAGTCGTCGGCGGCAACCAGACGCTCGACCTCGTCCATGTCGGGGCCGTTGTCGGTCATCGCGACGGGGACATTCTCGATACCCAAGTCGGCAGTGATGCCAAAGTGGCGGTCGTAGCCGGGAACAGGGCACAGGAACTTGACCTTCTTGCCGTCATGCGCGGTCTCATAAGCCTCCCAAGGCTCGCTGCCGCACGAGCCGCAGCGCCAGAACATGCCGGCGATATCGTGCTCGATCAGCAGGCTCGACGAACCCAGTACGAGCGTCTGCTCGGCGGGGCAACCCAGGAACTCCCCCGCCAGCTTGCGTGCCGAGGGAATGCCCTCAAAGCAACCGTAGTTGGAGCAGTCGACGTTGCCGTCGTGCAGATCGGCATCGGCATTGAGGATATCGAGCATGGGTCGAGAGATGTCCACCTGGGAGGGCGACGGCTTGCCGCGGGCCATGTCGAGCGCCAGGCCCTTGGCCTTGACCTCGGCGACCTCGGCTTTGAGCGCCTCGATGGCGGCATCGAGTTCGGTGGTTTCCATCTTCTGGTAGATCGTCTGCATGGGTGCGACCTTTCGCGAAGCGGGACGTTGCAGTTCGTCTAAGTATAGACCGCCACTGCCGCAACGGTATGAAGCCGTGATAGATTAAGTCCATCGCAATGAATTACGACATCGCCGCGCATGCCGGTGTGGGGCGCCCAAGGAGGCACTATGGAGTACGGATCGTTCCAGGCCGAGGAATTCGGCGACCTGCAGCGCCTGGTCGACGGACTGTTTTATGACCGCCGCGCCATCGACCGCCTGGATCTCATCGTGCAGGCCGAGATCTTGGACCTCGCGCCCGACCTCATGGAAATCGTCAACCTTTTGCCGCCCGGCTACTACGACCGCCAATCGCTTTGCGACCAGCTCAACTCCGCCTTGGCCGCCCACGGCTGGGGCGCCGTCTACGGCACCGTGGAATAAGCCTCGAGGCCGGCATTTGGCCCGTTTCCCGACCCTGGCGAGGCTTGTTTTGGTAGCGCGCAGAGATGTGGTGTAAGAGGCGGGGCATGCCCCGCCTCTTCCCTTTCTTGAAAGGGAGGGGACACCGCCTAGAATTCGTCGTTGGAGTAATGAAGGTGACGAATGGAAGGAAAGGCGATGCCCCAAGAAG
>RQBM01000066.1:0-30692 GCA_008668795.1 Collinsella aerofaciens
CGTGGAGATGACCAGGATGTCCCGGATGCCCGCCAGCATGAGGGTGGACAGCGGGTAGTAGATCATGGGCTTGTCGTAGACCGGCAGCAGCTGCTTGGAGGTCACGAGCGTGAGCGGGTACAGGCGGGTGCCGGACCCGCCTGCGAGGATGATGCCTTTCACTGGTTATCTCCTTCCGAGGAAAAGGTCTTCGTAGCTGTCAGTGATGGACCGCCACGAATACCGGTCGCGGATAACGGAGGTCGATGCCGTATCGAGCTCCTCGATCGACTTCCAATCCATCACGTCGGCGCTATTGATAAGTTCAGCCAAGTCTCCGGATTCCTTGCTCCAATACAGGGCCGAGTCCTCAGCGACCTCGCGGTTGAAACCGACGTCGAGAAGGAGGTTGAGGCGCGTGGACGCCAGCGCCTCCAGGAGGCTCGGATTGGTACCCCCGACCTCATGGCCATGGAAGTAGCCGTAAGCCTGCTCACGGATCTTCTTCAGGAGCTCCTGGTCGTAGACGGTCCCGACGAACTTGATGCGTGGGTCGGACTTGAAGTGTGTCTTCCGCTCGAGCTCCGCGAGGAAGGAGTCGTCCACTCCCGTCACGAGCGCGAAATCCCGCTTGGAGTCGGAAGCCATGAACTCGCGGATCATGGTCTCGTAGTTATTCTCGGGCACGAAGCGTCCCACGACCAGGTAGTAGCCGAAGGGCTCGAGGCCCTTCTCGGAGAGCCATCCAGTGAACTTGGGGTCGTCGTCCGCGAGCGCTGAGTGCCTGATGTCGGCCCCGTAGGCGATGAAGGTCGTCTCGGGGTCCAGGTCGGCATACTCCCCTCGAATGTACTTCTCAATGTTCTTGGAGTCGCACACCATCAGGTCGGCGTGCTTGACCATCCCGCGCTCCGAGACTTTCCAGTACCTGCGGACGGGCGCGCTCCACTTGGCGCGCTTCCACTCGTGGCCGTCGGGGTTCACGAAGACCTTGCCACCAAGGGCGTGGATCCTCTTTACGTACTTTCCGAAAAACGGTCCGATGCGACAGGCCAGCACGTAGACGATGGGGTGCTCGACACGGTTATTCTCGATATAGGCGGTGCACCACTTGAGGGCGTCTATGTCGTAGAAGATCGCCCTAGCGGCTCCGACGGGCCTGCGTAGTACCTTGAAGCAATGCGCTCCGTTGTGCTCGAACTCGCCGACCTCCTCGGCGGAGTCCACAGCGCACGCCACGTGGTACTTGATGTCGGGCGATACCTGATTCTCGGTCAGTTTCTCCACGAACGTCTCGTAGCCGCCGTAGTTTGCCGGAATTCCCTTGGATCCGATGATGAAAACATGCTGCATTAGTACGCATCGCTCCCGTTAAAGACCTCCAGAACCGTTAGGAGGATGATCTTGAAGTCCGTGATGACTCCGCGCTTGGCTATGTATTCGAGGTCCCGGCGGACCATGCCGTCGAACCCGGTGGAGTTTCGCTCTGTCACCTGCCAGAGCCCCGTAATACCTGGCTTCACTGCTAGCCTCTGTAGGTCGTACTCGGTGTACTCCGCGACTTCGTTCGGCAGCGGCGGACGAGGCCCAACGACGCTCATCTGACCCAGAAACACGTTGACGAACTGCGGAAACTCGTCGATGGAGTGCTTGCGGATGAATTTTCCGATCCTGGTGACACGGGGGTCCTCCCTCATCTTGAACATGGCGCCGGCGATCTCGTTCTGCTCCTTGAGATCTGCCAGGCGCTCGTCGGCGTTCTTGTACATGGAGCGGAACTTCCACATGCGGAAGGTGGACAGGCTGCCGTCGGGGCGGGTCTGGCCCACGCGGATCTGGCTGTAGAAGGGGTTGCCCTCGCTCTCAAGGCGGATAGCGGCGGCAAGCACAAGGCTTGGTACGGTGATGACGGCCAGCACGCAGCCGCTGAACACGATGTCAAAGGCGCGCTTAACGGCCCGATAGGCCAGACGCGAACGATCCCAGTCCATGATGGACTGCATGGCCTTGTAGCGGCCGGCGCCCTCGCGTCGTTCCATGGCCTGAGCAATGAGCGCTGCCCCCGCAGGCGCATCCGTTGCAAATTGAGTTTTATCCGACACGTTTTCTTCCAAGACTTCGTCCCCGGGTCGGGGATCCTCCCTGTTCTGTGTAGCGATCGCCTGCAACTAGGCGATCGCCTTTTTAAGGTTGCGCATGACGCGCTGCTCGGCCGAAAGCACGGCAAGGCCAACGCGCGTAGTTACGCGTCGACCGCAAAGGTCGAGCTCCAAATAAGCAGTGCTCTTGCGTCTGTTAATGGTTTTGATAAGGCCTTCGTGGCCCAACAGTGGACCTGCCGTCACTATGACCTGGTCACCGTCTTTTAGGGCCTCGCTCATGGGCACTACGCGGTCTCCCCTATGCGTAAAGCCGCCAATAAGCTGGACCTCTTCTTTTGCCAGCGGCACAAACTGACCGTCCTGGGATAACACCCGGGCAAAGTCGTCCATACGCAGCAGATACTGTTGCACGGTACGGGGATCTGCCGTATCGCAGATAAGATAACCGGGAAAGAGCGGCTTGGTCGTATTGACCCATTCGCCGTGTACTTTGATCTCGGTTTGAAATTGGGGATAAAAGAGCTCCTGCATGGCGCTCGCCGGCACCATGCGCTCGATGCGCTCGCGCATTGCATCTTCGCGACCGTTAATGACCTGGATCACATACCACACGAGCACCACCCCCTTGCTGTCTTACGCGTGGCTCACGGGGTTTGGGTATGGCTTCGCCAGGGCGCTTGTGCGCGAAGGCGCTCCATATTCAAACCCTGAGCCCAGTCAGACAAGCACGTGGCTCTGCCCCACCGTGAACGGTATGTATAAAAGCAGCGCTGAGGCTACAGGCACGTATTGCAACAAATGCCTGCAACCTCAGCTGGCTGCGTGCGAGCCGGTCAAGTGATTTCAAAACTGGACCGCACGCAAACAGCTGAAGGACTGCTTCGCATTGGCATACAAACTATTAATTGCATCATGCAATTAGCGCAATGCAATTAAATAACGTCGCATGACTTCTTTATTGGAGCTCGTGGTGTTTCTGGCACCGCCGTTACGGCCGGATGCTGATCGACCCTGCGCTTTGTGGCTTACTGAAGCCGCGAGCACAGTTGAACTCATGTAACGTTAGGTATCCTAGCACAAGCTGTTAGCGAAACTGATTTGGGCAGTACCGGACAACATTTCGTTCATTTAGCGTGTTCAAGGGGGCTGTTTTGCGATGTTGTTCACATTGATGCAGGTTATTGAGGTAGTGGCGGTGATTAGGGGCGTTCCTGAAGCCCAAATGGAACGGCGATCTACACTGATAATCGCGTTTGTCTAACAAACTATGTACAGACATGGGAAATAAATTGTGCAACTTTTTGTTGGTGTGGGTGGCGTTTGTGGCACGTGGTGTTTTGGGCATGAAAAAAGCCTTCGGGATTCCGAAAGCCTTTGCATTCACGATGGTGGAGACGAGGGGGATCGAACCCCTGACCTCTTGACTGCCAGTCAAGCGCTCTCCCAGCTGAGCTACGCCCCCGTGACGAGGTAGTACTATAGGGGAATGTTTACGGGGATGCAAGGGGGAATTTTGGATTGATTTTCCGCCTTACGGGTTTTCCTGGGACGGGGCAAAAATAATCACTCTACGAGCGATTATTTTTATCCGCCGTCCCGATAAAACCCTGATGCAGCAAATAACCGATTGCGACGCCTTGATGGACTTGGATCGTGGCTGTTGACCTGACGACGTTGCTGATGCCCGTGTCGGCTAGCAGGCCCAGCGGGGCGTGATCTAGTTCCCACTCCAAGCCATGTTCACTTACCACCGTCCCAGGGGCAATGGCGATGATGGAGAAGGTTTTGCCCTCGGCGCCCTCGATGGTCCAGGTCTCGTTCTGGCGCAGGATTCTGGCCGTCACTTCGTCTTCATCGATCCAGACGGGGGCGTCCGCATAGCCTGCCAGCAGACCTAACACAGACAGGGCCATGTCCGGGCGACCGCCGGTGGCGCAGGTCGCAACCACTTCGGCACCCGGCCAGCGGCGGCGGACGGAACAGAGCGCCAGCGCCAGATCGGTATAGTCCTTGTACGGATCGTGGCGCTCAACTTCAAAGTCAGTGGCGGCATCGACCAACGCGCGGCCCGCGTCGCTCACCGTGTCGGCATCCCCCACATACACGTTGCAGCCCAGTCCCGCACCCAGCAGAGCGTCGAGCCCGCGGTCCACGGCGACAACGTGGTCGCACGCCCCCGCTAGCCTACGCAACAAATCCGCGCTCGCCACCACGGGCGAGCCGCAGACTACAAGTACTTTGCAAGCCACGGCCCTCGCCTAGCCCTCAAACGAAAGCACGCGGGCCAGTTCCAGCTCCTCGTAGCTGTCGATAAAGATATCGCAGTTGGCGCGCACGTCTTCGCGCTTCATGCGGCCGTGCGGGTCATAGATGCCCACGCGCTTAAAGCCTGCGGTGCCAGAGCTCTTAAGGCCAAAGACTGCGTCCTCAAACACCCACGCGCGCTCAAACTTGCACCCATGGCGCTCCTCAAGGCGGCGCAGCGCCAGCTCGTACACATCGGGGAACTGTTTGGAGCGTCCTGCCTCGCCCGTCGTGGTAACAAACTCCATGTAAGCGTCGAGCCCGGCACCGGCGAGCGCAGACTGCACCAGCTCGGCCGGCGTGGACGTGGCCACGCCCATAGCGATGCCCGCTGCCTTCGCCTGCTCCAAAAATGCAAGCAGGCCCTCGCGCGGCGGCACCTTGGAGTAGCCATCAATCAGGATATCGCTTAGCTCGCGGTAGAGCTCTTCGCCATTTTCGCCAATGCCCCAGATGTCGTGGTAGGCCTGGCACTCGTCCTCGAGCGACAAATGCTCAAACTGTGCAAAATCATCGACCGTCACGTCAACTCCGTGGCGGTGCAATAATTCGGGCTGAGCATAGGCCCAAACGGGGGTGCTATTAACCAGTGTGCCGTCGCAATCGAAAATAAAAGCAACCTTGGGAGCGGCGGTATGGGACATAAACGAACCTTTCAATGTCAAATGGTAAACATCCTGCTAAAAACGTTTTACCAAACGTCAGCCAAACAATTTTGAAACCCAAATTGGTAAAACTGTCAAGAGTTTTACCACGTCAAATCTGCCAGTGGTATAAACATGTCGCTTACCGATTAAACGCCCCCGCAAATCCGCTTTCGTCCATAAAACTAACGCACAGGTGTTATCGTAGTTTCTGCCGAAAGTTCCACCGAGCACGCGAGGTGGAACGAATCACAGAAACTTCGCCGTCCCTTCGATTCGTGCAGCCTTGGACCTTTCGCATCTAGTCACCAAGGCAACACGCTGCCGCGTCATGATGGGATCAAACGTGAGCGATACAAAGCTAAAGCCAACGGCTAAAAAGCCCGCAACCCGCAAACCGGCTCCGCACACACCGGAGCTCTCCAAGGACGATGTCTACCTGTTTGGCATTGGAATGTGGGAGCGCAGCTGGGAAAAGATGGGCGCGCATCCCGACACGCAGCAGCGCACGCGCGGCTGGCGCTTTTGCGTTTGGGCGCCCGACGTAAAGAGTGTCCATGTCATTGGTGAATTTAACGACTGGGATGAGCAGGCCAACCCGCTGGTGCCCGTGCATACGAGCGCTATTTGGGAAGGCTTTATTCCTGGCGCCGAGCAGGGTCAGCTCTATAAATATCTTATTGAGACCAACGAGGGTGAAAAGCTCTACAAGGCCGATCCGTATGCCTTTAAGGCCGAGTGCCCTCCGGGTACCGCGAGCGTGCTGTGGACCCTCGATGGCTACAAGTGGAACGACGCCGCGTGGCTCAAGCGCCGCGCCAGCCACAACCACATGTCGCAGCCGCTCAACATCTACGAGGTGCATATTGGCTCGTGGAAGCGCCACGGCGACACGCCACAGGGCGAGCCGGACGAGTACGGCAACTACCCCGGCCCCATGGACCCCTTCCCCGCGCAGCGCGGCGAGTTTTACACCTACGACGATCTGTCGGTGGAGCTCGTGGACTACGTGCGCGACATGGGCTACACGCATATCGAGGTCATGCCGCTTATGGAGCACCCCTTCGATGGCTCCTGGGGCTATCAGACAACCGGCTACTTTGCCGCCACGTCGCGCTACGGCAACCCCCAGCAACTCATGCACTTTATCGATGCGTGCCACGAGGCGGGCATCGGCGTGATTATGGACTGGGTGCCCGGCGGTTTTTGCGCCGACTCCCACGGCCTTGCCACCTTTAACGGTCACATGCTGTTTGAGCACGAGATTCACCCCAACTGGGGCACGCATAAGTTTGACTTCGCTCGCGGCGAGGTCCGCTCCTTCCTGGTTTCCAATGTGCTGTACTGGCTCGAGAACTTCCACGTTGACGGCATTCGCATGGACGGCGTGTCCAGCAT
This sequence comes from Collinsella aerofaciens, assembly GCA_008668795.1. Classification (GTDB taxonomy): domain Bacteria; phylum Actinomycetota; class Coriobacteriia; order Coriobacteriales; family Coriobacteriaceae; genus Collinsella; species Collinsella aerofaciens_AS. Next base: position 6,428 of record RQBM01000066.1, read on the forward strand.
GCTGTACCTCAACTTTGGTATCGACGACCCCGGCCAAAAGAAGTGCAACAAGTACGGCACCGAGGAAGACCTGGACGCCAGCGCGTTTATCCGTCAGGTCAACTGCGCCGTGGAGGCACACTACCCCGACGTGATGATGATGGCCGAGGAGTCCACCGCGTGGCCGCTCGTGACCTATCCGCCGCAGGACGGCGGCCTGGGCTTCCACTACAAGTGGGACATGGGCTGGATGAATGACACCCTGCACTACATGCAGACCGATTTTCCGTGGCGCCCCGGCAACCACGGACTGCTTACGTTCTCCATCATGTATGCCTTTACCGAGAACTTTATTTGCCCGCTGAGCCACGACGAGGTCGTGCACGGCAAGTGCTCGCTGATCGGCCGCATGCCGGGCGACTGGTGGCGCCAGTTTGCCGGCCTGCGCACGCTGGCCTTCTACCAGATGACGCACCCCGGTGCCAAGCTTAACTTTATGGGCAACGAGATCGGGCAGTTTATTGAGTGGCGCTACTACGAATCCATCCAGTGGTTCCTGACCGAGGAGTACGAGACCCACCGTCATCACCAGGCGTTTATCAAGGCGCTCAACCACCTGTACACCGACGAACCCGCCCTGTACGAGCGCGGCTACACCGACGACGGCTTTACCTGGATCGACGCGGACAACTCCAAGCAGTCCATCGTGAGCTTTGTGCGTCAGGGCGAGGACGTCGATGACGACCTGGTGATCCTGATCAACTTTGACCCGGCGAGCTACGAGAGCTTCCGCGTGGGCGTGCCGCGCGAGGGCGACTGGGAGGTCATCTTCGATTCCGACCGTCCCGAGTTTGGTGGCAGCGGATACGCCGGTGAGGAGCCCTACACTTGCTCGAGCGAGCCCTATCCCTGGAACGGGCAGATGGACTCCATTGAGATGAAGGTGCCCGGCCTGGCAGGCGTGGTGCTTAAGCGCCGCGGTCCCAGCAGCTACAAGCCGCCCGTGGTCGAGGAGCCCAAGAAGGCCACGCGTAAGCGTACGTCCTCGGTGAAGCCCAAGGCCGCGGCTGCAAAGAAGGCTCCGGCCAAGGCGAAGGCTGCCAAGCCCGCTGCCAAGGCTTCGGCCAAATCCACCACGGCCAAAAAGGCAGCCACCAAAAAGGCTGCTCCCAAGGCCAAGGCAGCCGCTGTTAAGGCTTCTGCCAAGAAAGCGTAACAAAGGTGTTACCACTGTATTTACCCGCCCTGTGAGGGCGTAGGATACAAGTCATAACCGTTCCGGGAGAAACATCCCCGGGGGAAAGGAACGTATGAATGAGATCTTCGACAACAAGCAGGAGTTTATCGAGCTCTATCGCGATGCCGTCATGAGCATCAGCGGCAAGAGCGTCGAGGCCGCCAGCGACCTCGACCGCTTTAACGCCCTGGCCAAGCTCGTGGCCGAGAAGGCACGCACCGTTGCCACCAAGAGCGACGCCCGCGCCACCGCCGAGGGCAAAAAGCGCGTGTACTACTTCTCGATCGAGTTTTTGATCGGCCGCCTGCTCGACAACTACCTGCTTAACTTTGGCGTGCGCGACATGGTCGCCGAGGCGCTCGACGACATGGGCTTTGACCTGTCCGTCATCGAGAACCAGGAGCCCGATCCGGCGCTGGGCAACGGTGGCCTGGGCCGTCTGGCCGCATGCTTCCTGGATTCCATGGCAGCCGAGGGCATTGCCGGCTACGGCAACGGCATGCGCTACCGCTACGGCCTGTTTAAGCAGGAGATCGTTAACGGCAGCCAGGTCGAGGCCACCGACGAGTGGCTCACCCACGGCTATCCCTGGGAGGTCCGTCGTCAGGACAAGGCCGTGACCATTAAGTTTGGCGGTCACGTTGAGGGCTTTGAGGAGAACGGCCGCACGTTCTACCGCACGGTGGACACGCAGGATATTCTTGCCGTCCCTTATGACATCCCCGTCGTGGGCTATGCCGGCGAGACCGTCAACAAACTGCGCGTCTGGGCCGCCGAGCCGGTCGAGGAGCACTTCGATCTGGAGGCCTTCAACCGCGGCGACTACGCCCTGGCCGATGCCGAGCGCGCCGAGGCCGAGGCCATCAGCGCCATCCTCTACCCCAACGACGCCGGCGAGCACGGCCGTCTGCTGCGCCTGAAGCAGGAGTACCTGTTTGTATCGGCCGGCATCTACAGCCTGCTCGACACCTTTGAGAAGGAGCACGGCGCGAACTGGGAGCTGCTGCCGCAGTTTGTGGCCATCCATACCAACGATACCCACCCCGCCATGTGCGGCCCCGAGCTCATGCGTATCCTCATCGACGAGAAGAAGCTCGAGTGGGATGACGCCTGGAACATCGTGACGCAGGTCGTGAGCTACACCAACCACACCATCCTGCCCGAGGCTCTGGAGAAGTGGCCCATCGGCACGTTCTCCAAGCTCCTCCCCCGCGTGTACCAGATCATCGACGAGATCAGCCGTCGTTGGCATGAGTCGTTCGACACCACGCAGGAGGGTTGGCAGGAGCGCCTGCGCCAGACCGCCATTCTGTGGGACGGCGAGATTCGCATGGCCAACCTGTCCGTGATCTGCAGCCATAGCGTCAACGGCGTGGCAAAGATTCACTCCGACATCATCAAGAACATCGTGCTCAAGGACTTCTATGCCTTAACGCCCGAGAAGTTCAACAACAAGACCAACGGCATCTCGCACCGTCGCTTCTTTGCCGAGGCCAACCCCACCTACGCCAAGCTCGTGACCGAGGCCATTGGCGACGGCTGGCTCAAGGACGCCTTTGAGCTGGAGAAGCTCAAGGAGTTCCAGAACGACACCGAGTTTCTGAAGGCCGTGGGTGCCTCCAAGCGCGCCAACAAGGAGCGCCTGGCCGCCTACGTTAAGGCCGAGACCGGTCTGGTCATCGACCCCAACACCGTCTTCGATGTTCAGGTAAAGCGCTTCCACGCCTACAAGCGCCAGCTCATGAACATCATGAAGGTGATGGACATCTACAACCGTCGCATCGCCGATCCCAACTTCCACGTGACGCCGACGACCTTCATCTTTAGCGGCAAGGCTGCCTCGAGCTACACCTTCGCCAAGGAGACCATCCGCCTCATTAACTCGGTGGCCGAGGTCATCAACAACGACCCCCGCGTCAACGAGGTTATGAAGGTCTGTTTTATTCCCAACTTCCGTGTGAGCAACGCCCAGCTCATCTACCCCGCCGCCGAGATCTCGGAGCAGATTTCCACGGCCGGTAAGGAGGCCTCGGGCACGTCCAACATGAAGCTCATGATGAACGGCGCCATTACGCTGGGTACCCTCGACGGCGCCAACATCGAGATCGCCGACCTGGCCGGACGCGAGAACGAGGCCATCTTTGGCCTGACCGCTCCCGAGGTCGAGCAGCTCTGGGCATCCAACAGCTACTTTGCATGGGATACCCTCAACGGCGACCGCGAGCGCCTGGGCCGCGTGATGGACGAGCTCAAGGACAACACCTTTGCGGGTCTTTCGGGCAACTTCGAGAGCATCTACAACGAGCTCATGAACAACAATGACCCCGACCTGGTCATGGCCGATTTCCGCAGCTACGTGGATGCGTGGGAGAAGCTCACCGGCAGCTATGGCGACCAGGAGACCTGGAACCGCAAGGCCCTGCTCAACACCGCCTCCTCGGGCTGGTTCTCGAGCGACCGCACCATTCGCGAGTACCGCGACGAGATCTGGCACGCGTAAAGCGCGCGAGCTCCCCTATGCCAGCACGGCATTACTCGACGGGCGTGACGTTGCGCCGCGCCCGTCGCTAATGGGTTTAGGAACATCGATGACAGAAGGAGAAATCGATGAGTAAGAAAGAATGCATCGCGATGCTCCTCGCAGGAGGACAGGGCAGCCGATTGGGGGCACTCACCCAAAAAATCGCCAAGCCGGCGGTTAGCTTTGGTGGCAAGTTCCGCATTATCGACTTCTCGCTCTCCAACTGCTCCAACTCGGGCATCGACACGGTGGGCGTTCTGACGCAGTATCGCCCCTATCTGCTGCATGCCTACGTGGGCTCCGGCGAGGCGTGGGATCTGGACAGCCGTGACGGCGGCGTGTCGATCCTGCCGCCGTATGAGACGCAGACCGGCGGCGCCTGGTATGCGGGCACGGCAGACGCCATTACGCAGAACCTGGACTACATCAAGGCCAACGACCCCAAGTACGTCCTTATTCTTTCGGGCGATCACCTGTATCGCATGGACTACCGCAAGATGCTCAAGACGCACATTGAGAACAACGCCGACCTCACGGTGAGCGTTATGCCTGTGCCGTGGGAGGAGGCCAGCCGCTTTGGCATCTTGACCACCGACCCCGAGGACGGCCGCATCACCAAGTTCACCGAGAAGCCCGATAAGCCCGATTCGAACCTCGCGTCCATGGGCATCTACATCTTCTCGGCCGACGTGCTGATCGAGGCGCTCGAGGAGGACGCTCTGGACCAGCGCTCGAGCCACGACTTTGGCAAGGACATCATCCCCAAGCTGCTCGGCGAGGGCAAGCGCCTGTACAGCTACGAGTTCCACGGCTTTTGGAAGGACGTCGGCACCATCGCCAGCTTCCACGAGACCTCGATGGACCTGCTGGGCAACAACCCCGAGTTCGATCTGTTTGACAAGCACTTCCCCATCATGTCCAACATCACCACGCGTCCGCCGCACTACATTGGCCCGGATGGTCGCCTGGACGACTGCCTGGTCTCCAACGGCTGCAAGATCTACGGTACCGCTCGCCACTCGATCCTTTCGACCGATGTCATCATCGAGGAGCGCGCCGTGGTCGAGGACTCCGTGCTGCTGCCGGGTGCGCACGTTAAGAGCGGCGCGCACATCTGCCGCGCTATTTTGGGCGAGAACTCCACGGTCGAAGAGGGCGTGAAGCTCGGCTCTGTCGATACCACCAAGGATACGGCCGTCGTTGGAAATGACGTCGTTATCGGGAAGGGGGAATGATCCGATGATCAATCGCAAGGCCATCGGTTATATCACCGCTAACTACTCTTCGACCTACGGCAGCGTGCTGCTCAAGGACCGCCCCATCGCGTCCGTTCCGTTTTTGGGCCGCTACCGCCTGATCGACTTCCCGCTGTCCAACATGATGAATGCCGGCATTAAAACCGTCGGCGTTGTCATGCCGGGCAACTACCGCTCGCTGATCGACCACGTGGGCTCGGGCAAGGACTGGGGCCTGGACCGCAAGAAGGGCGGCCTGTTCATGGTGCCCGGCAACGCGTATGGCACCACCAAGGGCGGCATGCGCTTCTTGCTGCGCGACATTATCTCCAACAAGACGCTGTTCCAGCGCTCGGACAAGCCCTATGTCGTGATGATGGGCACCAACATCATCTTTAACATGGACCTCAACACCATCATTGACGCGCACGAGAGCTCTGGCGCCCAGATGACCGTGGTGTACTGCAAGGCCACGCGCAACGTCGATGACGAGACCAAGCTGCAGATCAACGAGAACGGACGCCTGACGGGCGTGAGCGCCGGCGTCGTGTACGGCGACAACGCCTCGATGGACTGCTGCATCGTCAACCGCGAGACGCTGCTCGAGATCATCGACCACTACCAGGCCGCCGACTATCTGGACCTGCTCGAGGCACTCCAGGGCGACTTTGGTAACATCGACGTGTGCAGCTACGAGTACAAGGGCGAGGTCGTGGGCGTGTTTAGCGAGAAGTCGCTGTATCGCCGCAGCATGGACCTGCTCGACCAGACCGTGGCCGACCAGCTCTTTGACCCCGAGCGCCCGATCCTGACCAAGGCCCACGACGTGCCGCCTTCGCGCTATGCGACCGGCAGCCACGCCTGCAACTCGATCATCTCGGCCGGCTGCATCATCAAGGGCACCGTGCGCAACTCGATCCTGTCGCGCGGCGTTGTGGTTGAGGAAGGCGCCTCGGTGACCAATTCGATCATCAACCAGAGCTGCGTCATCAAGAGCGGCGCCCGCGTTGAGAATGCAATCCTGGACAAGAACAACGTGGTTCCCACCAACACCGAGCTTCGCGGCACGCCCGAGAACATCCTGGTGCTGGGAAAGGCCCCGTTAACTTCTGATATCACCAACGCGAGCTAGCTTTGGCACCGCAACATCGCTCGTAACACGTAGAATAGCCGCCCGGTTTGCGCCAGGCGGCTATTCTCGAATTGCAACAGGGAGACAATATGGCTGATTCCAGCAAAAAGATGCAGATCGTGTTTGCCTCGGCCGAGTGCGCACCGTTTGTGAAGACCGGTGGCCTGGGCGACGTGGCGGGCTCGCTGCCTGCGGCGCTTGTGCGCGCCGGCGCCGAAGTAATCGTGATGGTGCCCAAGTACGCCACCATCAAGGACGAGTACAAGTCGCAGATGGAGCACTTCTCCGACTTTTACGTGAGCCTGGGCTGGCGCAATGAGTACTGCGGACTCGAGAAGCTCGAGCACGACGGCGTCACCTATATGTTCATCGACAACGAGCGCTACTTTGCGCGCGACTATCCGTACGGCTTCTTTGACGACGGCGAGCGCTTTGCGTTCTTCTCCAAGGCCATCACCGAGAGCCTGCAGCACCTGCCCGCCGGCTTTGAGTGCGACATCCTGCACTGCAACGACTGGCAGACGGCGCTGGCGCCCGTGTTTTTGCGCGAGTTCTACCAGGGCCTGCCGCTGTACGACCGCGTCAAGACCGTGTTCTCGATCCACAACGTGGCATTCCAGGGCCAGTTTAGCGACACCGTGATGGAGGACATCCTGGGCGTGGCGCATATTCCGGCGGCCGCCTCGCAGCTGCGCTGCGACGCCTGCAGCATCAACTACATGCTGGGCGCGCTGCACTATGCCGATGCCATCACCACGGTAAGCCCCACCTACGCGGGCGAGATCCAGACGCCCGAGTTTGGCGAGGGCCTGGACGGCGTGCTACGCGAGCGTTCCTACGCGCTGCAGGGCATTTTGAATGGCATCGACGTCGCGGGCTTTGACCCGGCGACCGACAAGCGCATTGCCGCTAACTACACCGTGGAGGACCGTTCCGGCAAGGCCGTGTGCAAGGCCAAACTGCAGGAAGAGCTGGGCCTCGAGGTTCGCGACGACCGCCCGCTTATGGTGATGGTCACGCGCCTGACGCGCCAGAAGGGCTTGGATCTGGTCATGTACGCGCTCGACCGCATCCTGGCCGGCGGCGTGCAGGTGGCGGTGCTGGGCACCGGCGACCGCGACTACGAGGACGGCCTGCGCTATTTCCAGGACAAGTACCCCGGCACCATGGCCGCGCGCATCGAGTTCGATCCTGCGCTGTCGCAGCGCATGTATGCCGCCGCCGATATGTTCCTGATGCCTTCGAAGTTTGAGCCCTGCGGCCTGTCCCAGATCATCGCCATGCGCTACGGCACGCTGCCCATCGTGCGCGAGACCGGCGGCCTGAAGGACACCGTGCAGCCTTACAACGAGTTTACCGGCGAGGGCACGGGCTTCTCGTTTAGCAACTTTAACGGCGACGAGATGGGCGACGCCGTGTTCCGCGCGGCACGCCTGTTCTGGGATAACCGCGAGGCATGGAACCAGCTGGTCACGCAGGCCATGAGCCAGGACTTTAGCTGGACGCGCTCGGCCGACAAGTATCTGGACCTGTACTTCTTTATGCACCCGGAGATTGAGAGGCCGGCGGCTGTGGAGGCTGCTGCGGCTGTGGAGAAGCCGGTTGCCGCTGAGGCCGAGCCTGCGGCGCCCGTTAAGGAGTCCGCTGCCGCCGAGGAGCCCAAGGCCGAGGAGAAGCCGGCTGCCGATGCCGAAGTTAAGCCCGCAGCGAAACCTGCCGCTAAGAAGACGACCACCCGCAAGACAACGGCTAAGAAGGCCACGACCACGAAGGCCGCTGCTAGCAAGACTAGCGCTGCCAAGACAACGACCACGCGCAAGCGCACGACCGCCGCTGCCAAGAAGGCCGCCGAGGCCGAGGTCGTTCCCGAGATAAAGGCCGACGCTGCCGAGGCTAAGCCCGCGGCAAAGGCTCCGGCCAAGACCGCTGCCAAGAAGACGGCTGCAACCAAGACCACGACTGCCAAGAAGGCCGCGGCTACGAAGTCGACGACCAAAAAGGCCGCCTCGACTAAGGCAGCCGCAAAGCCGGCCGCCAAGGACGAGGAGACGCCCGCCGAGCCCAAGGGCAAGGCAGCTGTCGAGGCAAAGCCGGCCGCCAAGACCACCACGCGCAAGCGCACTACCACGACGGCCAAAAAGGCCACGACCAAGGCTGCTGCTCCCAAGGCAGAGGCTAAGGCCGAGGACAAGCCCGCAGTAAAGGCCGAGCCGGCTCCGAAGGCTGCTGAGGTCAAGACCGCTCCGAAGGCTACGGCAAAGACCGAGCCCGCCGAGGAGATCCCGGTCTCCCCCGCCGTTTCGGCCGAGGAAAAGGCTCCGACCAAGAAGACCTCCGTCCGCAAGGCAACGGCCGCCCGCAAGCGTCACTAGTCCGGACGATTAAAACGTAATCCTCAACGCAAAAGAGGGCGCCCCAACCAGGCGCCCTCTTCTTGGTTGAACTTCTCTAGTAAAAAAGAAGCCCGGTTTACTACGACAAAATGGCTCCGGCTGACCACGGCGAGTAATCTACGAAATTGGCAACGCCTCTACCTGCGGTTTTAATATCACGAAAATGACCGTGGTTGAGATCATTCAATTCGTCGTAGTAAACCGAAGTATTTTTGGTTGGCTACAAATAGTATCGGTATAGATGTTTTTAAATATCGCGATAATTTGGGTGGTAAAACGATTTTCTAGGACAACCGTTCGCCGATGGTAAACGGATGTTGTTTATACAGCCTGTGTACAACAGATATACTTATATCCTGTGCGTAAAGCCCATGGCCCGCAGGCCGTGATTCTATTGAACTGGACCGTATTATGAGATTGATTCACAACAGCCGTCTGCCGCAGTTTCGTACTCCGTTTGGCGCTGTGACCACTGGAACTTCCGTTTCGCTCTCGGTGATTTTGGAGGATGCCGACCCCAACCAGGCGACGCTCACCCTGCGCACCTGGATCGATGAGATCGGTGAGTCTCTGTATCCCATGACGCACGAGGGCGACGGCATATTTACCGTAGAGCTTGAGTGCACTGAGCCCTGTCTTATCTGGTACAGCTTTATCTGCAACATCGAGGGCCAGCCCGAGGTTCGCTTGGGTGCACCGCAGGGTCGCACCGGTGGCGAGGGCGTAACCTACGATTACGCCGAGGTCCCGTCGTTCCAGATTACCGTCTACAAGCACCGCGAGAACCGTCCCACCTGGTACGAGCGGGGCATGGTCTACCAGATCTTCCCCGATCGCTATGCTCGCGACGAAAACTGGCGCGAGCGAACGCTTGCCGAAGTTGAAAAACCGCGCAACGGAATCCAGCGCCGCATGGTCGAGGACTGGAACGAACCGCCCGAGTACGAGCGTGCCGAAGACGGCTCCATCAAGACCTGGGATTTTTACGGCGGTTCGCTCAAGGGCATCCAAAATGACCTGCCCCGCATTGCGGAGCTAGGCTTTACGGCAATCTACCTCAACCCCATTTTTGAGGCCGCGAGCAACCACCGCTATGACACGGCCGATTACACCAAGATCGACCCGATTCTGGGCACCGAGCAGGACTTTACGGAGCTGTGCGAGGCGGCCAAGAAGCTCGGCATTTCCATCATCCTGGATGGCGTCTTCAACCATACGGGCGACGACTCGATCTACTTTAACCGCTACGGCAATTATCCCGGCGTCGGTGCTTGGCAGAGCGAGGACTCGCCGTGGCGCGATGCGTTTTACTTCCATGAGGACGGTTCGTATGACTGCTGGTGGGGCGTGGGCAACATGCCAGCCATCAATGAGAGCTCCGAACTGGTGCGCGAAAAGCTTCTGGGCAAGGACGGCGTGATTCGCAAATGGCTGCGCGCTGGCGCCCATGGCTGGCGTCTGGACGTGGCCGACGAGCTTTCCGACGACTTCCTGGCCGAGATCAAAAAGGCCGTACTTGCCGAAAAGCCTGACGCACTGTTGCTCGGCGAAGTCTGGGAAGACGCTTCCAACAAGATTAGCTACGGTCATCTGCGCCGCTACCTGCAGGGCTCCGAGCTTGACTCTGCTATGGATTACCCCTTCCGCGACATGGTCATCGGCTTTTTGATGGGCTACAAGAACGCCTACCAGGCTGCCGAGGATATCGAAACCCTGCGCGAGAACTACCCGCGCGAGGCACTGGCCTGCGCGCTCAATCTGCTTTCGAGCCACGACCGCCCGCGCATTATCTCGGTGCTCGGCGGTGGCCCCGACGAGTCGCAGCTGCCCGAGAGCGAGCGCAGCAAGTGGCGCCTGGACGAGTACTCGATGGGCCTGGCCAAGAGCCGCTTTTGGCTCGCCACGCTTATGCAGATGACGTTCCCCGGCGTGCCTTCGATCTACTACGGCGACGAATACGGCCTGGAGGGTCTTACCGATCCGGGCAACCGCCGCACCCTGCCGACCAAGGACCAACTGCACGACTTCGACACGCTGGCTATTGTCAAGAACGCCTCCGCCGTACGCCGCGCACTGCCCTTTATGATCGACGGCGAGATTAAGGCCTTCGCGCTCAACGACGAGGTGCTGGCCTACAACCGCACCGGCAAGAATGGTGAGTCCGCGACGGTTATCATCAACCGAAGCCTGCGCAATTCGCACCGCGTGACGATTCCGGCGCTCGGCGAATGCGCGAGTGACGTGATCAGCGGTCACGAGTGCGAGATCCACAACGGTACGGTCACGCTCGATCTATATCCGCTGGGCTCGTCGATCATCTATCACCATGCCGAGCAGCGCCTGCAGGAGCCGCTCGATCACGGCGCGGGCGTCGTGTGCCATATCACCTCGGTGCCCACCGACGACGGCAAGCCCGGCACGATCGGCGCGCCCACGCGTCGCTTTATCGACCATCTGGCCGCCATGGGCATGCGCTACTGGCAGGTTCTCCCCGTCAACCCCACGGACTTCTTCCGCTCCCCTTACGCTGGTCCTTCGGCCTTTGCAGGCAATATCGACCTGCTACCCGAGAGCCACGAGGAGCTGGCAGCCGACTTTGAGACCTGGAAGGCCCGCGGCGGCGAGGATGCCGATCCGCTGTACACCGCGTTTAAACATCGCAATGCCGATTGGCTCGAGAAATACTGCGTCTACATGGCCGTTAAGAAGTACTTTGAGGGCGAGTCGCGCCATGATTGGCCGGCAGATGTTGCGCGCTACAACGAGCATCTGATCGACGACAAGCGCTTCCACAACGAGGCCGAGCTTCAGGCGTACATGCAGTACCGCTTTGACCTGGCTTGGTGCGAGCTCATGAACTACGCGCACAAGAAGGGCATCGAGGTCATCGGCGACATTCCTATGTACGTTTCGGACGATTCGGCCGATGCGTGGAGCGAGCCCGAGAACTTCTGGCTGTCCGATACCGGCAAGGCGATTGAGATTTCTGGCGCGCCGCCCGACAATTTTGCGCCCGAGGGCCAGATGTGGGGCAACCCGACGTTCCGCTGGGACCACATGAAGCAGAACGGCTATAGTTGGTGGATGGATCGCCTGCGCCGCGCGTTCTCGCTCTACGACCGCGTGCGTCTGGATCACTTCCTGGGATTCCACAGCTATTACAGCATTCCCGCGGGCAAGGCATGCGCCGACGGCCGCTGGCTGGCGGGCCCGGGCAAGGACCTGTTCCAGACCGCCTATGACGAACTGGGTCCGCTCAACTTTATCGCTGAGGACTTGGGCTATCTGACGCCCGGTGTTCGCGCCATGGCATCGACCTGCGGTTTCCCCGGCATGGACGTGCTGGAGTTTAGCGACTACGACGTTCGTTGCGGTGTGCATCCCACGCCCGGCAAGATTCTGTACACCTCGACGCACGATACGTCGACGCTGGCCGGTTGGTGCACCCGTACCTTTGCGGGCGGCGATGAACCGAGCGGTGTTGAGGTGGCGGCCAAGCTGATGAGCGACGCGCTGGCAAGCGACGCTCCCCTGGTGATGATGCCACTGCAGGATGTCCTGGGGCTTGGCGACGACGCGCGCATGAACGTTCCGGGCGTGGCCACGGGCAACTGGACCTGGCAGGCTGACGAGGCGGACATTGCAGCCGCCGAGAACAAAACCGCACAGCTCCTGCGCAACAACCATAGATTCTGGGGCGAAGCGTGATAAAACCCCCGATATAGGGTACAGTTACAGACGTTTGAATTTATGCGGGCAGAGTAATCTGCCCGCTTTGTGCTGAAAAGGAAGTATTATGGCGCGCTACGATTACAAGTGCTCGAGCTGCGGCAACGTGTTTGAGGTTGAGCATCCCATGTCCGAGACTCCCGAGGTCGTGTGCCCCAGCTGCGGTGCCCCGGCGGCCAAGACGTTCTCGGCCAGCGGCATTAAATTTGAGGGCAGCGGTTTCTACAACACCGATCAACGAAGCGGCGGCTCCAGCACCAGCGCCACCAGCGGCTGCTGCGCCAACTGCCCGCATAACCACTAGAAACCAAGCGGCCCCGCGATCAAGCCCGATCGCGGGGCCGCTTCTTTAGCTGTCCAGGTTTCCTTATGAGTTGCGGTGAAATAAGGACTGTTTGGCGGGCAGAAACGGCTTTTTAATCCCTATTTCACCGCAACTTAGTAGTTACTTGTGGACCAGTCTGGCGCAGAAGTGGCCGTCGTAGGAGTCGGCGTTTACCGGCACGCTTTGGAAGAGGCCTCGAGCGTTCTGGCGGACGGAGACGAGTTTCTTAGCCTGGGCAAACTCGGGCAGCTGCAGGATTTGCGCCTCGGAGAGCGGCGCCACGGTAAAGCCGGCACCCTCGGGAGAAGCCAGGAAGGCATCCACGACCTGAGTGTTCTCCTCAGCAAAAACCGAGCAGGTGGCATAGATAAGCTCGCCGCCGGCAGCCACGCGCGCGGCGGCTTCCTTGAGCATCGTCAGCTGCAGTTTGGGCAGCTCAACCGTCACATCCTTTTCAGTCAGTCGCCACGGGATCTCGGGATGACGGCGCATGGTGCCGGTGCCCGAGCACGGCGCATCGATAAAAACCGTGTCGAACTTAACCGGCTCGCCAAGCATGGCATCAAACGATGTGAGCACCTCATCAAGCTCGCAGGCATCACCCGAAACCGTACGAACGCCCTGAATACCGGCCTTATGCAGGCGAGCGAGATTCAGATCGCACTTGCGATCATGCAGATCGAGCGCCGTATGCTGACGCTCATAGCCTGCACGCTTGGCCTGGCACATCATCACATAGGTCTTGGTGCCACGACCGGCACCAATCTCAAGGCAGCTTCCAGGGCGCGTGGCAGCTGTGGCGATAAGCTGCGCATTGAGATCAGATGCCACCGCGGCAGCACGCTCAAACACACCCGAAGCAACGGTAACCTGGGCATCAACCGGGGCATGGCAGCCCGGGAACACAGGTGCCACAAGCTGCGAGATATACGGATCGAGCTTGGTCGCAAAGGCGTTCTCATGCAGGGCCAGCGGCGCGGGGGCCAGATTGCCGGCAAAGTTAAGCGCACCCTCAGGCGTGTCAAACGACGCCATAATACGAGCGCACAGCCAACGCGGCAGCCCCATCAGGCGCGACAGACGGACCAAGCGTCGCTCAGACTCATCCACATCGGATGCAGTAGCAAAGTCCTCAACATTGTCCGCAACCTTATGCAGTACAGCATTGGCCAAGCCAGCGGCGGACTTAGCACCGCAGCGAACCAGCTCAACACCCTGACTTACGGCAACGCGGCCAGGCGTATGCAGATAGAGCATCTCAAAGGCCGAGATGCGGAGCGCCATGCGAACACGCGGCGCAACCTTTTTAGGCTTATCGAGAAACTGATCGAGCAACTCATCCAAAATGCCCTGCGTGGCGGCAACACCGAGCGCCAAACGAGCGGCAAAAGCAGAATCGCGCTGGTCAATAGCCTTGGCCGATGCGCGAGAGGACAGCACGTCACGCGCATACATGCCGCGGCGATCGGCCTCCATGAGCACATCGAGCGCAAGCTTGCGCGCGGGAGACAACTTGCTCATGACAAAACACCCCACGAAAGATCGGCACCCTGCAGGCCGGCAGCCCAGGCAGAAGCAGACATAGCACGCTTGCCATCGGGCTTAACCTCGAGCAGTTCAACCGCGCCATCGGAAAGACCAAGGAAAACACGCTTGGCCTTAACGAGAACCTGACCCTCGCCAAGCGACACATCAGCCGGCACAGCATCGAGTACGCGCACGGTCTTGCCGGCAATCACGCAACGAGCAGGCGCGGTATCGGACGAGGCCAGCACATGACGCACGCAATCAAGCGCCGCCATTTGCGGATCCAGACGCATCTCCTGCTTAGAAATCTTGGCAGCATGGGTAACGAGCGCCTCATCCTGTTCAGTCCAAACAGCCGAGCCATCGGCAAGCGAAGGAAGCGTATCGGCAAGCAGTTTGCCGCCAAGCTCACCAAGCTCCATGGTCAGCGCCTCAGCATGCTTACCGGCAACCGAGGTCGAGGCCTGTGCGCAATAAGCGCCGGTATCCACGCCATGCCCAATACGCATAATGGAAACACCAGCAACCTCATCACCAGCGAGAATCGCACGCTGAATAGGAGCAGCCCCACGCCAACGAGGCAGCAAAGACGCATGAACATTCACAATGCCGAGCGGTGCCATATGCAGCACGTCATCCGGCAAAATGCAACCATAAGCAGCCACGCAGAAAATGTCAGCCTGGGCAGCCTGGAGCGCCTCAACAACCTCAGGCGTCATACGATTTGCCTCAACAACCGGCAGACCAAGCTCAAGCGCCTTAGCCTTAACAGGAGACGGCTCCAGCTTCTTACCACGCCCACGAACAGCATCAGGACGAGTAACAACAAGCGCAATCTCGTTACCAGCCTCAACAAGCGAAACCAGCGAAGGCACAGCAAAATCAGGCGTACCCATAAACACAATACGCATAAAGAACGTCTCCCCTCAACCAAAGCCGAGACGGCTACAAACAACAGCGGAAAGCCAAGTCACCAGCCCATCCGCAATAACATTTCAACAAAAACAAATATACCCAAAACCAAAGAAAGAGCCGCAATAAAAGCAGCTCTTCCAATAAAGCAATTATCAGCGAAGACGCCCCTCCCTGGCCCGACGGCACCCGGGCGAGACATGCAGCGTCAACGTAGTCCCCGGGGCGCCCGCCTATATCGTCCCGCGCGCAGTTTCGCAGCGCAGCGAGAATGTTTGAGCACGGGATGATATAGGCGGGCGCCCCGGGGACGGACAAACCTACTCCGTCTCGCCCGGTCGAGCACCGCGGGCCAGGGCGTCCTGGTACTCCTTGACGGCCTTGATCCTCTGCATCGGCTTCAGTCGCTCGAACATGGTGTTGCCGTGCAGGTGGTCGATCTCGTGCTGCAGGCACACGCAGAACAGATCGCCTGTGGCCTCGTAGCGAATCAGGTTGGCATCCAGGTCATACGCCTCGACGACAACATGGTCGGGACGCTCGATCTCGCAGCTAATGCCGGGGATAGACAGGCAGCCCTCGCTAAACGGAACGAGATGGTCGCTCTGCTCCACAATCACGGGATTGATGAGCACGTACGGATCGTAGTCGTTCTTGTCGCTGTAGTCGCAGTCGATGGTGACGAGCTGAATGAGCTCGCCGATCTGCGGGGCAGCCAGGCCGCAACCGCCGTTATCGAACATCATCTTCTTCATCTTCTCGGCAAGTGCCTCAATCGCCGGAGTGATCTCCTCGATGACGGCGCACTCCTGGCGCAGACGAGGGTCGGGCGACAGTACGATTCCGTTGGCTTCCATGGCCATCCTTTCGGGTTGTTACATCAAATCATAGGCGTCGACGTCAATGCTCACGCTCACGCCGCGCACAGAGCCCACCTCTTTGAGGCAGGCGTCGATATCATCAGAGACATGGTACCCCACGGGCGACTTCACAAGCAGATGGAAGCGGTAACGGTCCTTGGCTCTCTCGATTACACACGAAGCCGGGCCCAGTACCTGCGGCATGGCGCTCCCCGCCCGCAAAAAGTCGGGCGCGGCGGCATGCCAGCGGCGCTTAAGAAGCTTTGCAATGCGCCCGATGTTGTCCTGCGCGTCATCTCGGTTCGCCGACCACACCAAAATATTGACCAGGCGAACAAACGGCGGGTACAGCGCGTCGCGGCGCTGGTCCAGGTCGTAGTCGGTAAAGATCGAACGGTCATGCTCAGCGACGGCGCGAATGACCGGGTCCTCGGGCAGGTAGGTCTGGATGATGACCTCGCCGGGGCGATCACCACGACCGGCACGGCCGGCGACTTGCTCCAGCAGATCGTAGGCGCGCTCCCCTGCGCGGAAGTCCGGCAGCTTGAGGGCGAAGTCGGCATTGACCACGCCCACGAGCGTGACCTCGGGAAAGTCGAGGCCCTTTGCGATCATTTGGGTGCCCAGCAGCACCGCGCAATCGGCGGCATCGAACTGCTCGAGCAGCTTTTTGTGCGCATCCTTGCCGCGCGTGGAATCGGCATCCATACGAATAATGGCGACGTCGTCGGGCAACATCTGGTGCAGTGCGTCCTCGATCTGCTGCGTACCCAGGCCCATTTTTGCCAGGTAGCGACTGCCACATTTGGGGCAACGGCTCGTGGGCGCGGGATACGGCTGCACGCGCCAAGACGAACCGCATGTGTGACACTGCAGCGTGTGCGTGCGCTCGTGATACGTAAGCGCGGTGGAGCAGTGGTTGCAGGTGGGGACGCAGCCGCACTCGCGGCACATAAGGAACGGCGCAAAGCCACGGCGGTTATGCAGCAACACGGCTTTTTCGCGGCGCTCGACCACACGCTCCAGGCCTTCCATGAGCGGTTTTGAGAACATTGAGCGGCTACCGTGCGAGAACTCGCGACGCAGGTCGGCAATGCGAACCGTGGGCAGAACAGCATGTCCCGGGCGCTCGGGCATCTCAACGCGCATCCATGTGGCACCGTTATACGTGCCACGGCGGCAACGATCGAGGGCCTCAGCAGAAGGCGTGGCGGAGCCCAACACGAGCGGGCAGCGGTAGCGTCGCGCCATCTCGGCCGCCACCTCGCGCGCGTGGTAGCGCGGACTGGAACCCTGCTTGTAACTGGTCTCGTGCTCCTCGTCGATGATGATGAGGCCCAAGTCGCTGAGCGGGCAAAAGAGCGCCGAGCGGGCGCCCACGACCACGCGCGCGGCACCGCTGGCGACCATATCCCATTGGTCCAAGCGTTCACCGGCCGAAAGGCGCGAGTGGAAGACCGCAACCGTTTCGCCAAAGCGCGAGCGAAAACGGCCGACGGTCTGGGCCGTCAGCGAGATCTCGGGCACGAGCACACAGGCCGAACGGCCGGCTGCCAGCACGCGCTCGATGGCGGAGAGGTAGACCTCGGTTTTGCCGGAACCGGTGACGCCATCGACGAGCACCACGTCGCCGTGTGCATCCAGGCGAGCTCGCTCAATCTGCGCGAGTGCCTGCTGCTGGCCGTTGGTGAGTGCCACCGGCGCCTTACCGCTCGCCGAGGACAGCGTGGTCTGCTCGCTGCAGCCACGCCACGCACGGCGCTCTTCCACCACCACGACACCGCGTTTTTCAAGCGCCTTGATGGTCGCAGACATGCTGTTATAGAGCAGGTTGAGGTCGCGCGTCGTGACCGGGCCGCATTGGAGCGCCTCGATGAGCTGACGTTGGCGAACCGCTGTCTTGGGCGGCGTGTAATCGAAACCCTCGGGCGTGAGCATGACCCAGCGGTTTTGGATAGGCTTGACGGCGGGGCGCTCAACCGTCCACACGCCGTCATCGCCCTTGACCACGCGCGGACTTCCACCCGGGGGCAAGAACAAACGCAGGCACTCGGAAAGCGTCGCGACATACTCGCGGCTCATCCAGCGTGCGATACGGGCAGCCTCGACAGTAAAGAGCGGTTTGCTGAGGATAGCCTCGATGGGCTTGATGCATGCGGGGTCGAGGGCGATGTTGCCTTGTAGGTCGCCCAGCTCAGGCGCAATGTCAACAATATAGCCCGCGGCGGCACGGTTACCAAAGTGGACCAGGACCGTTGATCCGATCTGCGCTTCGCT
This sequence comes from Collinsella aerofaciens, assembly GCA_008668795.1. Taxonomy (GTDB): domain Bacteria; phylum Actinomycetota; class Coriobacteriia; order Coriobacteriales; family Coriobacteriaceae; genus Collinsella; species Collinsella aerofaciens_AS. The sequence goes on from RQBM01000066.1 coordinate 24,555, forward strand.
AGCAAGGGGTTGAGGAATGCCATAGGCAAACGGCTCGGACAGCGCACGCGTCGGGATGTCGAGAACCACGCTCGCATAGGCGGCGATGGGCTCAGGTGCGGGCTCGGGCTGCACCGGGGCGGCGGCAGGAGCCGCGGACTTCGGAGCTTCCTCCGGTTCCGGCGAACCAAACAGCGAAAGTTGCTCGACCATGGCCCCAGCACCTCCTATCCCATACATCTACAGAAACAAGAGCCCCGCTCGGGGTGAACGGGGCTCGGATACATACGTTTGCGCAGCGATTACAGCGCCATCGTGCGGGCGCGGTCGATGCGCGCCAGGCAGTCGTCGCGACCGACGAGCGCCATGGTCTCGCCCAGCGGAGGGCTCACCATGTTGCCGCAGACGGCGACACGCACGGCCTGGAACACCACGCGCTTCTTAAGGTCCATCTGCTCGGGCAGCGGCTCAAGCGCGGCGTCGATGTTGGCAGCCGTCCACTCGTCCACGCCCTCGAGCGCGGCCTTGGCGGCATCCAGAATGGCACCCATGCCCTCCTTGGCCAGGCCCTTGTTGACGGACTTCTCGTCATACTCGAGCGTCTCGGCCGTAGCGAAGATGGGAGCGGCGACGGTCACGGCGTCGGCCGGCATCTTGGTGCGCGGCTTAACGATGGCAGCGAGCGCGTCGATCCAATCCTCGCCGTACTCGACATTACCCTCGATGAGACCCGCCTCGTGCAGCTCGGGAACCATGATCTCGTCGGCAAACTGAGCATCGGACATGCCATTGATGTACTCGGCGTTGACCCAGTCGAGCTTCTTGGGGTCGAAGGTCGCCGGGTTCTTGGAGATGCGGTCGAGCGAGAACTTGCTGGCCAGGACATCGCGCGGGATGATCGTGGTCTCGCCGTCGAGCGACCAGCCGAGCAGCGCCAAGTAGTTGACGAAGGCGTCGGACAGGTAGCCGGCGTCGCGGTACTCCTCCACCGAGGTGGCGCCGTGGCGCTTAGAGAGCTTCTTGCCGTCGGAACCCAAGATCATGGAGATGTGGGCGAACGTAGGCACGGGCGCGCCGAGGGCCTCGTAGACCATGACTTGACGCGGGGTGTTGGACAGGTGGTCGTCGCCGCGGATGACGTGAGTGATCTTCATCATGGCGTCATCGACGACGGTCGCGAAGTTGTACGTGGGCGTGCCATCGGAGCGGAAGATGACAAAGTCGTCAAGCTCCTTGGCGTCGAAGGTTACCTCGCCGTGGACGGCGTCGTGGATGACGACGTCGCCGCGGTCCTCGGGCACCTTGATGCGAAGGACGTAGGACTCGCCGGCCTCGATGCGACGGCGGGCCTCCTCGGGATCAAGATCGCGGCAACGGCGCTGATAGCCCTGGAAGGGGTCCTTGCGCTCCTGCGCGGCCTTGCGGTCGGCTTCGAGCTGCTCCTTGGTGCAGAAGCAGGGATAGGCCTTGCCCTCGTCCCAAAGCTTCTGGGCGGCCTGCTTGTACAGGTCCAGGCGCTCGGTCTGGGCGTAGGGGCCAAAGTCGCCGCCCACCTCGGGACCCTCGTCCCAGTCCAGGCCCAGCCAACGCATGGCGCGCAGGATGATCTGCGTGTTCTCGTCGGTGGAGCGGGTGGGGTCGGTGTCGTCGATGCGCAGGATGAACGTGCCGCCGTTTGCGCGGGCGAAAGCCCAGTTATAGATAGCGGTGCGGGCGCCGCCGATGTGCAGCTTGCCCGTCGGTGAGGGTGCAAAGCGGACGCGAACGTCTGATGCCATGGATATCTCCTCGATTGCAGGATGGATGTCTAACCGCATCAGTATAAAGCATCAGAGCAACCTCCGCACAAAGGGCATCGACCACTCATTGGGGATACTCATTGGGGACAGTCTTAAATGACCATTCTTTGGGCAACCTGTCGGCACTTAGGTAAGGCTGATCATTTAAGTCTGTCCCCAATGAGTGGGTGCGGAAAGGGTGTGAATGTTTGATTTACGCGCTATGATATGCCCTTGCATAGAGAGCCCGGCGGAATGGTAACGGTCGCCGGGACACGTTTTTGAAAGGACTATCATGTCAGAAGAACTTCGTTCCATCCCGCCCCAACACGGGTCCTTCGTTTTTACGTCGGAGTCGGTGACCGAAGGTCATCCCGATAAGATCGCTGACCAGATCAGCGATGCCGTCCTCGACGCAATCCTCGCCAAAGAAATAGAGCTCCAGGAGCAGGGCTACATCGCCCCCAACGGCGTGCCTGCCAACGTGGAGAACGTTCGCTGCGCCTGCGAGACCCTCGTGACCACCGGCACCGTCATCGTCGCCGGCGAGATTCGCACCCAGGCCTACGTCGACGTGCAGGAAATCGCCCGCGGCGTTATCCGCCGCATTGGCTACAACCGTGCCAAGTTCGGTTTTGACTGCGACACCTGCGGCGTTATGAGCCTCATCCACGAGCAGTCGCCCGATATCGCCCAGGGCGTCGACGAGTCCTTCGAGACCCAGACCGGCGCTACCACCGACCCGATCGACCTTATCGGTGCCGGCGACCAGGGCATGATGTTCGGTTATGCCTCCAACGAGACCAAGACCCTCATGCCCATGCCACACTACCTGGCAAGCCGCCTGGCCGAGCGCCTGGCCGCGGTGCGTCACGACGGCACCCTGCCCTACCTGCGCCCCGACGGCAAGACACAGGTCACCGTGCGCTACGAGGAAGGCAAGCCCGTCGAGGTCACGACCATCGTCATCTCCACGCAGCACGCCGCCGAGATCGAGGACATGGGCAAGATCAAGGCCGATCTGATCGAGCACGTCATCACCCCGGTCATGGCCGCCGAGAACATGCCGTGGGACAACGCCGACATCTACGTGAACCCCACCGGTCGCTTTGTCGTGGGCGGCCCCATGGGCGACACGGGTCTGACCGGCCGCAAGATTATCGTCGACACCTACGGTGGCTACGGCCGTCACGGCGGCGGTGGCTTTAGCGGCAAGGACTGCACCAAGGTCGACCGCTCCGCCGCATACGCCGCGCGCTGGGTCGCCAAGAACGTGGTCGCCGCCGGCTTGGCCGACCGCTGCGAAGTCGAGCTGGCCTACGCCATCGGCGTTTCCAAACCCCTCTCAATCATGGTCGACACCTTCGGTACCGCGAATGTTGCCGAGGACAAGATCGTTGAAGCCGTAGAGAAGACCTTCGACCTGCGCCCGGGCGCAATCATCCGCGACCTGGACCTGCGTCGCCCCATCTACGAAAAGACGGCAGCCTACGGTCACTTCGGCCGAGAAGACGCCGACTTCACCTGGGAGAAAACCGACCGAGTCGAAGAACTCAAAGTAGCCTGCGGCCTGTAATTAAGAGCCGCTAAGGTCACAACACGCATGCGCTTTCAAAAGAAGTACCGCCCCCAAGCGGTGCTTCTTTTTTATTAATCCGGTGGTGAAGATGCTTCGATATGAGCCTACGCTGCGTCACCAGCTAATGAATTTTGCAGCACACGCGCCTCTACCATGTATCCTTAGTTCCGAGGGCTTTGGTATTTGGTCGGTCGCGAGTTCCGCACGAGCCGGAGGCCACTTAATGTGGCCTCCGTGCGAGCCAGGACTGTAGAGCAGGCGACCAAATACCAAAGTCCTCGGAACGACGGGATAGAACAGGAGCACCCATGGCAGGCAAGCCGCAAACACTAGCTACGACCTCGGCATTCGAGATCTTGGGGCCCGTCATGGTCGGCCCCAGCTCATCGCACACCGCCGGCGCCCTACGCTGTGCACAGGTGGCCGCCAGCCTGCTGGAGGGCCGCATCACCAAGGTCACCTTTGGCCTGTGGAACTCATTCGCCCACACCTACCGCGGCCACGGCACCGATCGTGCGCTCGTCGCGGGCATCCTGGGCCTCGACACCGATGACGAGAACATCAAACAAGCCTTCGACCTCGCGCGCGAGCAGGGCCTCGAATATCACTTTGACATCAAGGGCGACGACGCCTCCATTCACCCCAATACCGTCGACATCGACATGGTCGACGACACGGGCGCCACGGCACAGGTCCGCGGTGAGAGCCTGGGCGGAGGTAAGATGCGCATCAGCCGCATTAACGGCGTCGGCGTCGACATCTCGGGCATGTATTCCACGCTCTTCGTGGCGCACCAGGACGTTCCCGGTGTACTTGCCGCGCTCACCAACCTGCTCGCCTACGCCCATGTAAACATTGCGTTTTGCCGTACCTACCGCACCGAAGTAGGCGGTCAGGCCTATTCCGTCTTTGAGACCGACGGCGCGCCCGACGACACCGTTATCCCCATGCTACGCAAGCTCGACAATGTCGATTACGCGACCTTTATCGAGCTCCCCGGTTCTGCCTCGTCGCTCTCCCCCGGCGTCTCGGCCAAGGAGATCTTCGACGACGGCGCGCAGCTGCTCGCTGCGTGCGAGGAACTGGGACTCAGCATCGGCGCCGTCATGGCCGTTCGCGAGGCACGTCTGACCGGCGAGGCCCACGCCGTCGCCGCCATGCGCCGCGTGCTCGACGTCATGCGCGAGGAGACCACGGCCCCCATCGCCAATCCGCAGCGCTCGCTCGGCGGGCTTATCGGCGGCGAGGCCAAGCTCGTCGAAGCCACCGGCCGCAACGATTTGAGTCTAAGCCTGATGGGCCCCGTTCAGACCGACGCCGTGGCCCGCGCGATGGCCGTGCTTGAGCGCTCCGCCACGATGGGAGTGATCGTCGCCGCCCCCACGGCAGGCTCCGCGGGTGTCGTGCCCGGCTGCGTGTTGGCGCTCGCCGATCGCCTGCAGCTCGACGACGAGCAAGTCATGGACGCGCTCTACTGCGCAGCCGCCATCGGCCTCAACCTCACCACAAGCGCCTGCGTTGCCGGCGCCGAGGGCGGCTGCCAAGCCGAGGTGGGAAGCGCCGCTGCCATGGCAGCCGCCGCGCTGGTGCAGATGCTCGGCGGCACGCCCGAGCAGGCGCTCGACGCCAGTTCCATCGCGCTGAGTAACCTGCTGGGCCTCGTTTGTGACCCCGTCGGTGGCCTCGTGGAGGTGCCCTGCCAAAACCGCAACGCCATTGGCGTGGCAGCGGCCTTTAGCTCGGCACAACTCGCCCTCGCAGGCATTAAGAGCTTGGTGCCGTTTGACCAGATGGCACATGTCATGCTCTCGGTGGGCCACGCGTTGCCGGCCACGCTGCGCGAGACGGCAAAGGGCGGCATCGCGCAGGCTCCGGCCGCACTTTCGGCATGTGCAAAATGCGGTGTGTGCGGATAGCGGCAAAGAACGACTCAAAGGTGGGACTAATGTCCCACCTCTTTTGAATGCCACCGTTTCCGTACCACAAACAGCAGGGCAATCGCTATAATGCAAGCCCAGTAAAAACACGATGAACCGCAAGGCGAAAATCGAAGGATATGCATACGATGTCGCAAAACGATCGAACTCAACTGATTCCCGATCCGCAGCAGCCGAGCAGGCACACCGGCGGCGTTCAGTCGCCGCGTCCTATCGCGCCGAGCCACGGTCAGCAGCGTGGTGCGACAAACGCTTCCCAACGCCCGAACCAGCAGCGTCAACAACGTCAGCAACGCCAGGCAAACGGCAACGCGCCCAAGCTGCCCCCCACGCACGCTCGAGGCGATCGCGGCCCCGCGCGCAAGTCCGCCGGCAACAATAAGTCGGGCAAAAAGACGACGCTCTTTGTCGTCTTGGGTCTAATCGTCATTGTCTATATCGTAGGCGTCGTAGCGTTTTCGCAGGTAGCCTACCCCAACACCACCATCGCCGGCGTCGACGTCTCGTTCTCCAACGCTTCGTCTGCCGCCACCAAGGTCAACTCGGCATGGAAGCACTATAAGCTCACCGTGACAGGAGATGACTTTAGCTGGACCTATCAGCCCGAGTCCGATGAACCCATCGTCGATGGCGAAGCTGCAGCAAAAGAGATCATCAGCCACAACGAAGCCTTTGTATGGCCGGTCCGCCTTGTGGAATCCTTAAGCGGCAAGACCAAAACAACCGCTACCACCACCGATGTCGATCGTCATCACGACGTCGACCTGGCCATGCGCGCCGCTACCTTTGACCAACAGACGCTTGAGCAGGAGCCGGGCGCCGCCATCGACGAGTTTAACGAAGGACGTTCGGGCACGTTCGAGGC
>RQBM01000018.1:0-20963 GCA_008668795.1 Collinsella aerofaciens
GAAGTCGTAGAGGCTGCGGTCGATGTCCGCGACCTCGGTGCGGTTCTTGGTCATTGCGTCGCCCCTTTACGCCTGCTGCTCGGCAGCGGCGGCCTCGGCCTGGGCGCGCTGCTCGGCGGCCTCGCGCTCGAAGGTCTCAAAACCGTTCTTGTCGATCCAAGGGATCAGCGAGGCGTCGTCCTCGCGCACGATATGGCCCTTGACCATAACGTGGACGCGGTCGACATCCAGGTGCTCCAAAATGCGCGTGTTGTGCGTGATGATGAGCATGGAGCCGTCGCAGCTCTTGCGATACGCGTCCATGCCGTGGCTGACGGTGGACAGGGCGTCGACGTCCAGGCCGGAGTCAGTCTCGTCCAGGATGGCGAGCTTGGGCTGCAGCAGCAAAAGCTGGAGCATCTCGACCTTCTTCTTCTCGCCGCCCGAGAAGCCCACGCCCAGCTCGCGGTTGAGGTAGGCGGTATCCATGTTGAGCTCGGCCGCGAGCTCCTTGACGCGACGGCGGAACTCCTTGCCCTTCATCTCCAGGCCGGGGCGGCCGGCGATGCTGGCGCGCAAAAAGCTCGACAGCGGCACGCCCGGGATCTCGACCGGGGCCTGGAAGCTCAGGAACAGGCCGGCGCGCGAGCGTTTGTCGGTGGTGAGCTCGGTGATGTCCTGGCCGTCAAAGACGATGCGGCCGTCCTGCACGGTGTAGACGGGGTCGCCCATGACCAGGTGGCCGAGGGTGGACTTGCCGGCGCCGTTGGGTCCCATCAGCACATGGGTCTCGCCGGCGGCGACGTTGAGGTTGACGTTGTGGAGGATGGTCTTCTCGTCCACGGAGGCGGTCAGACCTTCGATGGAAAGCAGCGGATTTGCGCTCATGCTGTCCCTCTCTGTATATGGTGTACTCATAGGTGTACTAAACCCTAGGAATCTTCTCGGAATAAAGTTACTATGGGTTCGGCGTTAGTCAAGGGAAAACCCGACTAATCCACTCGACTTTTTAGATATGTGGGACAAATTCATCGGTAGTGCTTGTCCCCAGCGTTATGGAAGGGTAGGTATGCTCATTTCTTCTAAGGGCCGCTATGCCCTCCGTCTGATGATCTATATCGCAGCGCTTGGCGACGTCGAGGGCAAAATCGCCCTGCGCGAGGTCGCCGACCGCGAGCATATCTCGCAAAAGTATTTGGAGCAGCTGGTCCGTCCGCTCATGAAGGCGGGCCTGCTTAAGAGCGTGCGCGGCAAGGGCGGCGGCTACATGATGGCCAAGGACCCCGCCGAGGTGCGTGCCGGCGACATCCTGCGTGCCGTTGAGGGCAGCACGGCTCCGGTGGCGTGCGATGGCATCGACAACAGCTGTACTCGCAGCGACCTTTGCTCGACCGTCAAGTTCTGGCGCGGTCTGGACGACGTGATCGAAAAGTACGTCGACGGCGTGACGCTGGCCGACCTAGCCGCCGTCCCCGAGATCAACTTTGACATTAAGCTGTAGGGCTGCAAATGGCATCTCTCGACAAGGTGTATAAGCAAATTGAAGTTTTTGCTCGGGAGTGTGACGCCGAGAAGGTTGTGCTGTTTGGCTCCCGCGCTCGAGGTGACAACTTGCCTAAGAGCGATATTGACATCGCAGTAGCAGGTTGCCGGGATTTCGGCCGGTTGTCATATTTGATCGAGGAGCGTCTTGATACTCTTTTAGATGTAGATGTCGTCAATCTCGATGAGCCCTTATCGCAGCAATTGCTCGATGAAATTGCCAGGGATGGTGTGATTCTGTATGAAAAAATATGAGAACTTTGCCAGCGCCTTGGCGAATCTTGAGGATGCGCCCAATCAGGATCTCAACAATGATTTTGTTCAGAGTGGATTGATTAATAAGTTCAATCTTCAATTTGAACTGAGCTGGAAGCTCCTTAAGCGTCTGCTCGAGTATGAAGGCGCCACGCTTGCCGCGTCGGGGTCTCCTCGTGCCATCTTGAAGGAGTCGTACCGATTCTACGACTTTATTGATGAGGCGGCCTGGCTAGATATGCTCAGAGACCGCAATACGAACGTCCATATCTACGACAACAAGCTCGCTCAAGACTTGATTCAGCGCATCTTGAACGTCTATATCCCCGCTTTCTGTCAGTTGAGGGACGGGCTGATGGAGCGATACGGCGAGCTTCTGATGGCGCCCGACGACCAGTTTGTTTAATTCCTTAAGATTTCGCGGAGGGTTGTTGCCGTTTACCGAGGGGTTGTTGTGCAACAACGGGCGAGCTGCAATACTTATTTCTATCTTTGCAAACTGCACTTTAACTATACCAATGCAGGGAGGATCTTATGCAGCCCAAGCATTCCGCGATTGTCGCGGGCCTGACGCTGGCGCTTTCGTTTGGCGCCATTTCCGCGCCGGCACCCGCTGCTGCCGAGGAGCCCACGCCGGGCGTTGCCTCGGATGCCACCGATATCGATAAGGGTCTCTACACCCAGCAGTCCTTCTCGGGCGTACTGAGGTCGGTCCAGGGCGTTTCGTTTGTCAACGTGACTCCCGAGATGAAGTACTTTACCAAGTACGAGAGCCATGGCAACTACAACCAGGGCTTTTCGTACGGTGACGGCTATAACGCGCTGGGTTATTACCAGTTCGACCGTCGTTGGTCGCTCATTCCGTTTATGAAGCAGGCCTACAACTACAACCCCGAAAAATACAGCATGCTCAAGGATGCGATTGATCGCGGCAGCGAGATTTCCAACACGAGTAATGTCATGTACGAGAACGGCCAGCTCACCGAGCTGGGCCATATCGCGCAGGATGCCTTCCAAGGTGCGTACAACACCGATCCTGTTGAGTTCTCAGCACTTCAAGATGCGTATGCGTACAACTCGTACTATGCGGTGACCGAGGCGTGGCTCAAGAGCGGCCTGGGTATTGATATTTCGGGCCGCGCCGATTGCGTCAAGGGCATGGTGTGGAGCATTACCAACATGTGCGGCACCGGTGGCTGCAGGGACTTTTTCCGCTGGGCGAATCTTTCCAATGATATGTCCGACCGCGAGTTTGTGACGGCGCTCTCCAACAGCGTGGTCAATAACGTGGCGACCAAGTATTCGAGCCAGCCCCAGTATCATGAGGGCTGGAAGAATCGTTATAAGAATGAGCTGAAGGACTGCTTGGCTTATATCGCCGAGGACGAGGCAGCCGCTGCGACGCCCGTGCAGCCCGAGCCCACACCGGCGCCCTCGCCGACACCTGATTCGAATGACGACTCGAGTGACGATCCCAACGATGACAGGATGGATACGCCCTCGACCGATGCTGACGGTAATGGCTCGGCTGGTGGCACTACCAACGACGGCTCTACCTCGAACGGCTCCAATTCGAACGGCTCTGCTGCGGGCGATTCGTCTTCAAGCTCTGCCGGCAATACGGACAGCGACGCTTCTGGTTCGACCGGCGCTGACACCTCTAACTCATCTACCGGCTCGAGCGATTCGTCCGTTGACACCGGCTCTAACAACGGCTCTGGCTCTGACGCAACCCCTGATTCCGATGCTTCCAAGGACGACTCGAATAAGGCGCCGGACGCTCCCGTTGCTTCGCCGGACAAGAAGCCTTCTTTCTCCGAGCAGCTTGGTTCTACGCTGGGCTCTTCGCTGATGGCTGGCGTCAATAATGGTTCGACTCAGAACAAGGACAACTCTGATCAGGCTTCCACGGAAAAGACCGAAGCCGTAAAGGGCGACTCCAAGGATAAGGCTTCCGAGAAGGTTGAATCCGATAAGGGTTCTAGCTCTGATGAGAAGGACGACAAGTCCGCTCAGAAGAAGGACGAGGACAAGAAGTCTGAATCTGAGGAGAAGGACAAGAACAAGGACAAGACCGAGGACGGAAAGCAGCAGGGCGAGGACAGCAGTAAGGGCAACACCGACAACCAGAACCAAGAGCAAAATGACTCCAAGACGGTGACCACTACAACCACCACTACAACGACTAAGACTTCGGGCGGTAACATGCCCAAGACGGGCGACCTTATCGTTATGGCGAGCCTTGCCAGCGCGAGCTTGGCCACGCTGGGCGCTACGTCTATCGTAAGTGGTAAGTATAAGCTCGATCAGCAGAAGAAGGCTTCTGGGGAGGACGACTCGGGGGAGTAGGCTCTTAGTTGCCAGATAACTAAATAGTCGGGACGGGGTCCGGTGCGAATGTATCGGGCCCCGTTTTGTTGTGCAACGATTAATTGTGCCCCCTCACACCTCTTGTTACTACCGTTGCCCGATATGTTTGCGCGGCGACATCGGTACATGCGATGCGGTCATTACAATTGGCATCGTGCTGCGATTTAGGGGGAACGTTTTGGTGTCTGAACAGGCAAATGTTGATTGTGCTGCTGGCTTTGGCGTGCGTTTGATCGGCTGTGCCGACGATGCGGCTTTGCCCATTGGCATGCACGACTATGCGGAGGCTCTTGGTTGCTGCACGCTGGTCGACAAGACCATGTTTATTGCCGATGCGTTGGACTGCGACGCGTCCGTTGTGGTGTGCTGTCGACCCGAGGGTTTTGGCAAAAGCATGAACTTGTCGATGCTCAGGGCTTTTCTGGAGCGTCCAGCGGTTGGTCGCGCTGATCAGCGTTTGTTTGCCAATGCTCAGATTTGGGATGCAGACGGTGGGCGCTATCGGGATGAGTATGCTTGCTATCCGGTGATATCGCTGGACTTTTCTGGCGCTGCGAGGCGTGGTGCCGCTATTGCCGACGTCGTGCGCGATGCCCTTTCGGGCGAGTGCGCTCGCTTGTTGGCGCTCTTGGAGGCTCCTGATTTAGCTCGAGATAAGGTGCGTCACATCGAACGCGTCGCGCGTGGCGTGGCGAGCGCGGACGAGGTTGACTCGGTGCTCGGTGTGCTCATTGAGCTGCTGGAGATGGCCTGCGATGAGCAGGTTGTATTGCTCGTTGATGGGTACGATGCGGCGTGGTCTCGCCGTGCGAGCGCGAGGGACGCTTCCGACGCCGATCCGGCAGGGCTATTCGATCGCGTGCTGTTCGACGCCATTGCCACTGCGCGCGATTCGTTGCGGCTGACGTGTCTGATGGGGGAGCGTCCCGGCCCTGCCGAAGCGGCGCTTCCTTTGCATGGCTGCTCGTATTGTCTGACGACGCCGCTTTCGACGTGGTGTGACCGTTGGTTCGGCTTTTCGGATGCCGAGGTCCGGGCTCTGTTGAATCATGCTGGGCGCGAGGAATACCTTGATGATGCGCGTGAATGGCTCGAGGGATATCGGTTTGGTAGGGCCTGTTGCTCGAGTCCAGCGCGTGTGATCGGTTTTCTGGACCGAGGCTGCACGGCGCCTGTGCGCGCCGATCTGTATGGGTATGCGGATTGCCTGAGTAGGGTAGTTGCCGGGTGGAGTCTCGACCGCCTTTCGGTCTTGTTTGATTTGCTCGAGGCCTATGGGTGTGCTGAGGTCCCGCTTTGTTTGGGCACTGCAGAGCCAGATGTCTCGCCTGACGATGGCATGTGGACAGCGCTGTATCTGTCCGGTTTTCTCACGACGGATATGACTGAGGAGCCAGAGCATGGCGATCGGCTCCGTGCTTTGCGATTGCCCAATAACGAGCTTCGCCAGGCCTTGCGTCTAGTGATTGTTGAGTGGTTTGAGTGCGCTGCCGAAGACATTCGAGACGTCGATGCGTTTCGCGACGGGCTGTGCCGTGGGAACGAGGATACGGTGAGGCGGGCGCTAAGCCGCATCCTGGGGGATGCGGGAATCGGTGAGACCGACCCAGATAAGCCGCTACCATATCATCTGCTCTTGCAGGGACTCTGCTTTGGCTTGCCGGGCTATGCCAATCCTGCCTCGAGGCGAAAGTGTGGCGCGGGTCGCTGGGACATCCAGGTTTTCCCTACGGGTGCTGTGTTCGACGTAGCAGACACGATTGGCATGCTGGACGAGCGCCCACTGATAACGATTAACTTGATGTATGACCCCGATGTGGATGCGCTAGGGTTGGAATTGCTGGCCGTGCAGTCGCTACTCGACATAGAGCGCGACGGCATCGACGAAATCCGTGTGCCGCGCCCCGGCGTGGGTCGCATGCGCTGGGGGTTCGGTTTTGATGGGCAGCATGTGGCTACGGTGTGCCAGCTGCTTTAAGCGCCGAGGTGTTTCCGGCTTCCGTTACTCGGTGTCCTTCATGGGCGGCATGGGCTTCCAGTTGGGATCCTTAACGATCTTGCGGGCGTCCTTCATGCCACGGCGCAGCGCCGGAATGCCGGTCTTAAAGCACTTGTCAACGGCGGCCAGGCGAATGAACTCCTTGCAGAAGGTCGCGGCGTTGCCCAGACGGAACAGCACGGGGTGATAGTCGCCGTAAATCTGCATGTAGCGGGCCAGATAACCGCGGTTGCGCATGATGTAGTAGCGGTTGGTGTCGCTCGTAGAGTTGAGCTGGCGCTTGCCGGCGATATCCCAGTTGGAGACGGCGCGGGCACGCTTGAGCACCACGTCGGCGACCACGGCGGCGGGGAAGTGCTGGCTGGCTACGTAGCCGTAGCAGGCATCGTCGCCGTAGATAAAGAAGCGCGCGTCGGGCAGGCCAATCTTGTCGACCACGCGGCGCGAGAACATGCCGCCCTCAAAGCACAGCTGGTTCATGGCGCGGTAGCCCTTGGGGCCCAGGTCCCACTTAGCGATGGGGTTGGGGATACCAAGCGAAAGGATGAGCTGGTACTGCCAAAAGAAGGCGCCGCCGTCAAAGTCCAGGCGCGAACCCTGGATGACATCGTAGCGGTCGGTCCACTTGGCAAGACGCTCGATGCCTTCGGGGATGACGAGCACGTCGTCGTCCATCACCCAGAACCACTGGGCGCCCAGGTCGTAGGCGCATTTGGTGCCGGCGGAGAAGCCACCTGCACCGCCGCCGTTTTCGAGCTGTGGTGCGTAGATGACGCGGTCAGTGCCGCCCTTCGCGTCGGGCTGTTCGATGTCGGTGCCCCACAGGTTGGCCAGGCGCTCGTTGAATGCGGTGCACATGGCCTCGGTCTCACGCGAATTCTCGTTATCGACGATCACGATGCGCCAGGGCGCTGCCGTAAGCTCGGTCATGGAGTCGAACAAGTTGGCCAGGAGTTCCTGGCGCTTGTACGTAACGACGACAATGGCGAGCTTATCGATGGGAGCGGGAAGGGTTGAAGGCATGGGGCAATATATCCTTTCACGCGCGGCGGGTGAGTGCAGCGCGGAAGCTATCGAATACGTCCTTGGGACTGTCCTATTGTAAAGGCTCGGCGCACCTTGGCGGCAAGCTTTGAATAAAACGCAGGAACCTGCCATGGGCCCGCCGCATGACGTGGGGCCGCTTTGCCCGCAAGAGGCTCCATAGATTATATAAACGCCCGCTGGCGCGCTGACCCTTTGATACCATGAAACGACAGGTATTTCCTAAGGAGCACATTTGTCTACTAACGCCTCTGGCAGCCCTGTTCTGTCGCTGCTTATTCCCATTTACAATGTTCAGCGCTACCTGCGCGAGTGCCTCGATTCCGCCCTGGCGCAGACGCTCAAGGATATTGAGATCATCTGCATTAACGACGGGTCGACCGACAACTCGCCGGCGATAATCCGCGAGTATATGGAGCGCGATGGGCGCGTCAAGATGATCGACAAGGCCAACAGCGGCTACGGCGACTCGATGAACCACGGTCTGGAGATGGCGCGTGGCAAGTACGTTGGTATCTTGGAGTCCGATGACTTTATGGCGCCCGACGCACTCGAAAAGCTTGTCTCGGCCGCCGATAGCAATAATGCCGACTTTGCGAAGGCGAACTTTGATTTCTACTGGTCTAAGCCCGAGGAGCGCCGTTCGCTGCACGAGATGTTTAAAGCCAAGGACTGTGGCAAGCCAGTGCACCCGAGCGATACGACGCAGTTCTTTAAGCAAAAGCCGTCGATTTGGTCGGCCGTGTACCGTCGCGATTTTCTTGAGCGCAACGGCATTACGTTCCTGCCGACTCCGGGGGCATCCTTTCAGGACACGTCATTTGCCTTTAAGGTGATCGCGTGCGCCGATAAGGCTATTTACCTGCACGATGCCGTGTTGTCGTATCGCCAGGACAACGAGAATTCCTCGGTCAATTCTTCAGCTAAGGTCTTTTGCGTCAATACCGAGTATGCCGAGATTGAGCGTTGGATTCGAGAGGATTATGCCCGCGACCACGCAAGCGGCGATGTCGCGCGCATGCTCAAGTTCAACCAGCTCATTAAGTACGATTCATACATGTGGAACTACGTGCGCCTGGCGCCTAAGTTCTATAAGGAGTTCCTGGTTCAGATGGCTAAGGAATTTCAGGCGGCCTTGGACGCGGGGGAGTTTTTGCTTGACGACCTCAAACCGTGGAAGCGCGCAAATCTCGCTGCCATCCTCAAAGATCCCGAGGGCTGGGTTGACGAGCATCCGAGTTTTGCGACGGATGGTGCCTTGGGGCGTGCTAAGTATTACGCCTCGGTTGGAGGCCCAGGCGTGGTCGCCGCCTTCCTCATCGAATCGCTGAGGGGGTAGGTCGGCATGGGAGAGGCCTCGTGTCCTAAAGTTACCATTGTCGTCCCCGTTTACAACTCTGCACGCTCCATTCAGCGATGCCTCGATTCGCTGTTGGTCCAGTCTGAGTGTTCGATTCAGGTTGTCTGCGTCAACGACGGTTCGACTGATGATTCGTTGAACGTGTTGCGCCAGATCGCGCAGGCCGACGATCGCGTACTGGTGATTGACCAGGAAAACGCGGGTGTCTCGTGTGCTCGAAATGCCGGTATCGATGTCGCCGAGGGCGAGACCGTCTTTTTTGTGGACGCCGACGATTACATCGATGCCCAGACGGTCGAGCGCGTGCTGCATGCCATGGAGTCTGCGGATGCCGAGGCCGCCGTTTTTGGCGGCGTCTGTGAACCTGCCGATGCTGCCCCCAAACGCGTCCAGCAACTCATGAGCCCCAAAGCTGGTACCTTCGGCGCCCGCGATCCTCAACTGCTGTTCCATTCGAATGCGCAGCCCTATGCCTGCCGTGCGGCTTTTTCGCGCGAGCTGCTCAATCGCGAAGGCATTCGCTTCGCCCCCGGTTTGGCTTTGGGCGAGGACGTCGTCTTCCAATTTGCGGCTTATGCGCTTGCCCGCAGGACCGTCGTCATGCCTGACAAGTTCTACCACTACGTGATGGAGAGCGAATCGGCGACGCACGAGTTCAACAGTGCCGAGGCGCGCGCCAAAAAGCTTGACGCCCACATGAAGATGCTCGAGGAGGTCTTGGAAGACTGGGCGGCCTATGGTCTTTTGGACCTGTGTCCCGGCGAGCTGATAACTTGGTTTTTGGACCTAATTGTGTTCGATCTGGCGCGCTTGGATGCCGATGACTTCCATCGCGTGGCGGCTCGCGTCAACATGGACCTCACGACGTTTTTGGGAACGGAGTGGGCGGATATGCCTGCTAAGGGTGCCGTTCGCCGTGTTGCCCACAAGCTCGTTGCGGCGACCTCGGGCGTTTCGATGGCAGACGCCACGCTGTTCTATCTTTCGACTCGCGGTCTCAAAGCCTGCCTGGAGCGCTTTCTATAATTCCAAGCGCTGCCGCCCGCCGCAACTCGGCTGCTAAAATAACCCTGTTACACGCTATTCAACGGGAGGTTCTCTTGCAGAACTCTGATACCCCTAAAGTTTCGCTGCTTGTCCCCATTTGCAATGTCGAGCGCTATCTGCGCGTGTGCCTCGATTCCGCCGTGGCGCAGACGCTCAATGACATCGAGATCATCTGCATCAACGACGGCTCCACCGATAGCTCGCCGGATATCATCCGCGAGTACATGGAGCACGACCCCCGTGTAAAGATGATCGACAAGGCCAACAGCGGCTACGGCGACTCGATGAACCGTGGCCTGGAGATGGCGCGCGGTGAGTACGTGGGCATCCTTGAGTCCGACGACTTTATGTTTGAGGATTCGCTTCAAAAGCTGGTCGCCAAGGCCGATGCTGAGCATGCCGATGCGGTAAAGGGCGACTTTTATCTGTATTGGTCCACGCCCAGCGAGCGACGTGAGCTGTTTGGGATTATCGACGAGCATATGACGGGCGCCGCGTATCGCCCCGTCGATCGCCCGGGCATCTTCTACCGCAAACCTTCCATTTGGTCGGCTATCTATCGGCGCGCGTTCCTCAACGACAATCAGATTCGCTTCCTTCCCACGCCGGGTGCCTCGTATCAGGATGCGGGTTTTAACTTTAAGGTCTGGGCATGCGCCGAGCGTGCTGCGTTTATCGCGGACCCCATTTTGTGCTATCGCCAAGACAACGAGAAGAGCTCCGTTAATTCGCCCAACAAGGTATTTTGCGTGTGCGACGAATACGCCGAGATGCAGCGCTTTTTGGATGAACGCCCCGAGCTTAAGGCTCAGCTTCAGGGTATTTTAATGCGCATGAAGGTCGATACGTACCGTTGGAACGATGAGCGCCTGGTCGATGAACTGCGCGAGCGGTTTTGGAAGAAAGCCTCGTCCGAGCTCAAGGCCGACTGGGATGCCGGTCGCTTTGATCTGTCGCTGTTTGATCCGCGTGGCGAGACCGACTTGCGCCTGATGGTCAAGTCGCCCCGCGCCTATATCGATTCGCGCTTTGACTTTAAGAAGCCGGGCAAGCTCAATACGTTTAAGCATTACTTTAAGATTGGCGGCCTGCCGCTGGTCTGGCGTGTGCTGACGTATCAGTGCACCTACGGCGACAACCCGCACCCCGATGACGTTCCGGCCGCACAGTAGGAGCGAGTGACTATGGCTACCCCCAAGATTTCCGTTGTCGTTCCCATCTATAAAGTGGAGGAGTGCCTGGCCTGGTGCCTGGACTCCCTGCTTGCGCAGGACATGCCCGATTGGGAAGGCGTGCTGGTCAACGATGGCTCGCCGGACGGCTCGCGCGATATTGCGGCTGCCCATTGCGAAAAGGACGCGCGCTTTACGCTGGTCGATAAGGAGAACGGCGGCCTGTCGAGTGCGCGTAATGCAGGCATCGCCGCGTCCACGGCGCCTATCGTTGCGTTTTTGGATTCCGACGACCGATTTACGCCCGATGCATGCCGCGTGATCGTCGATGCCTTTGAGCGCGAGGACTGCGACGTTTTGACCTTTGGCGCGAATCCGTATCCGCTTGAGGCGGGGTATCCGTGGCTTAACTATGTGCTGAGCCCGCGCGATGTGTCGTTTGAAGGCTATAGCTCCGACCTACTGTTTAAGGAAGCATCTCGCCCGTTTGCATGGCGCACCGCCTGCAAGCGTGAGTTTTTGCTGGGCAACGGGATCGTGTTCGACGAAACCGTTAAGTATGGCGAGGACCAGGTCTTCGATTTTGCCGTGTACGGTCGTTCGCACAAGACCGCGCTTATCTCGAACAAGCTGTATGATTACCGCGTGGCGCGCAAGGGTTCGCTCATGGACACCATGCGCTACGACGACGAGACGCGTCTGCTGGAGCACGTGAAGATTTACTCTGCGGTGCTGGCTGACTGGCAGCGCGACGGTCTCGATGCTCAGCATGCCGATGACCTGGCGTACTTCCTGTGTGATCTGGTGCTGTACGATGCGCTAAGGCTGCTGAGTTCGGGCTGCGGCAAGGTGTTTGCTGCCGTCGCCGCGGCGCTTGACGGTTCTGCCGTGGGCAGTGATGCTGCGCTCGCACAATGCGCTCCTTCTGTTGCCGCTATGGTGCGTGCGGCACTTGTCGGTAAGGCGCCTGCTGCTCGTTCGTGCAAAAAGCTCATGTTCGATTACGACGTCTTGAGGTTTGGGCGCCTGGGCGCGTGCAAGCGCATGGCCGCGAATGCTCTGGGAAAGCGAGAGGTGTAGATGAGTATCAAGCGTTTGGCGCTTTGCCGCAGTCAGGGCCGTCTGTTTGTGTTGCTTCGTTTTGTCGGCCAGGATATCGCAGGGCTTATTGAACAGGAGGGTCCCCAGGCCTTTGCTCACGCGACAACCAATGATGTAAGCGTGCCGGCGCTGGCGCTGTCGGTCGATCATGGTCGTATACTGGCGCTTTGTCCCTCCGTTGCCGATTATGAGTGCGAGCTCGTCGTCTTGGTGCTTCCGTTTATGGACGGCTCTACGATTGACATCTCATTTGCGTCCGGCGGTAAAAGGCTGGGCTCTATTCGCCTTGACAGTCGTATTGCCAAGCTGGAATCTAAGATTAACTACAAAGCAAAGCCTGCGATGTGTGCGCTCGTTCGCGATGCGCAACGCGGCGAGTGCTGCGGTCGCTATGAGATCGATGCCGTTCGTTATTTACCGGCAGATGAGGGCGCCGTCTGGCGCTATGAAGTCAAGTGGGCTGGAGACCCCCAGTGCGCCCCTGAGCTCCAGATCTTCGATACGCATATGAACGCGATTGAGGCCACCGTGCATGTGTTTGAGTCGCAGGTCGACGTTCCCCGGCGCAACGGTTGCCGCATCAATAAATCGTATCTGAGTGTTGAGATGCCTCAGGATATACGAGATTTTGTCGCGATCGTGAGCGATCCCACAGAGCGGATCCAAAGCGGGTTTTGCGCCATGGATGGTCGCCTGTACAACGGCATGGTCGACGACAGCTGGAACCGTATGAAGGACGCGCGTGCAGACGACGCAGCTTATCGACGTTGGTTTGAGCAGCATCGCGCAAAGCCGGGCGATTTGGCGTGCCAGCGTGTCGCTTCGGCGGCCTTTGCCTATAGACCGCTCGTGAGCATTGTGGTGCCGTGCTACAAGACTGATCGGGTCTACCTGCGCGAGCTGCTGGAATCGGTGCAAGCCCAGAGCTATGACAACTGGGAATTGCTGCTTATGGACGCCTCGCCCGAATGGGACGCGGTGGCCACCCTTGCGGCAGGTGCCAACGACGAGCGCATCCGTCGCATCGAGCTTCCCGGCAACGGCGGCATTGTGGTCAACACCAACGCAGGTATCGAGCAAGCGACAGGCGACTACATCGCTTTCTTGGACCACGATGACATTCTGGAACCGGACGCGTTATTCCAGTATGTTTCCGCGCTGAACAAGGCGGCCGAGGGCGAGCGTCCCCAGGTCCTGTTCTGTGATGAGGACATGTTCCAGAAAACGGGGGAGTGGGGCCAGCCGGTCTTTAAGACCGTACTCAACGTCGACCTGCTCTATAGCCATAACTGCGTGACGCATTTCCTGATGGTGGAGAAGGCGCTCATCGATCACATTGGTATGTCCCCAGAAGACGTTGCGGGCGCCCAGGACTACGACTTGACGCTTCGCTGCCTTGCAGCCGGCGCGCGCTTTGAGCACGTTGCGCATGTGCTGTATCACTGGCGCGTGCATCCGGGATCGACCGCCGATGGCTCTGCCGATAGCAAGCCGTATGCCATTGAAGCGGGTCGTCTTGCGCTGCAGCGCCACTTTAACGCGCTGGGCGTTCACGGAACGGTCGAGGAGACCGAGACGCCGTTTGTCTACCGCATGCGCCATGCGCTGCCGGAGCCTGCGCCGCTGGTGAGCATTGTGATCCCCACCAAGGATCACATTGAGACGCTCGATGCCTGTGTGATGTCGATCGCCCAGAAGGCCACGTATACCAATTACGAGATCGTCTTGGTGGAGAACAACAGTGAAGCCCCGGAGACGTTTGCGTATTACGAAACCCTGCCAGAGCGCGTGGCTGCAGCATCCGAAGGCAAGGGCATCGCGCGCGTTGTGTACTGGCCGGGCGAGTTCAATTACTCTCAGATCATCAATTTTGGTGTGAAGCACGCCAAGGGTGACTACCTGCTGCTGCTGAACAACGATACCGAGGTCATAAGCCCGGACTTTATCGAAGAGATGATGGGCTATCTGCAGCGTCCCGATGCGGGCGTGGTGGGCGCCAAACTCTACTTTGCCGATCATCTGGTGCAGCATGCCGGCATTTTGATTGGCGTGCGTGGCGCACTTGCCCATGCCAACCAGGACTTCTCGGCAAAGCGCGAGGGCTATCTTGCCCGTGCCGTGCGCCCGGGCAACTTTAGCGCCGTGACGGGTGCCTGCCAGATGGTGCGACGCGACGTATTTGAGCGCGTCGGCGGCTACAACGAGGAATTCGCCGTCGGTTTTAACGACGCAGACTTTTGCCTGCGCGTGTGGGAGGCGGGTTACCGCACCATCTTTACGCCCTATGCCGAGCTGTACCACTACGAGTTCACCTCGCGCGGCAGGGAAGAGGCCAACGAGGAAAAGCTGCGCCGCTGGAAGCGTGAGCAGGCGCTGTTCATGCAGCACTGGCCTGAGTTCTTCCTCGATGGCGACCCGTGGCTCGGACCAAACCTATCCTCCGACAGTGAGTACTTCTCGTTTTAGTGCGAAGTAATGCCAAGGTCCGGCAAAGTATCCTCCAGAGCTGCAAGAGCGGTGGGGTTCAGGTACTCCTCGTTCAAGCAGCTCTTGTCATATCGAAAACGTGTGTCTCGTGAGCATTCGATGAGTTCTGCAGTAAAGAACTTCTCCCAGCTAAAGAACTTTGAGCTTTCGATATGTTCAGCGGGGTTAAGCAGCATGTCCTTAATGTGTTTGCTGTTGAATAATCCCGACTTCAACACGAGCCATTCAAACGATTCCGGTAGGAATAGCTTGATGTTCTTTCGGCGCAATAGAGCAGCTGCTTCCGCAATTTCTGGTCCAAAGGCGGCACCGTCGGCAATCACGAGGATGTCGTTTTCCGGTGCGTCCATAATGCAGTTGCAAATATTTGATTTGCCTCCCGCGCTGATGCATTTAATGCTGCTCTTTTTGCATAGCAAACTGAAGAATTCGTAGCCCGAATTTGTGTCCTCGACAATGACAAGCTCGGGCCTCTCGCCTCTAAAATCAGTATCACCGTAAATACGATATGTAGAGGTGTAGACACGAGAGTAAACGGGATACTTCGTTGTGGTTCGGTTGGTGTTCTTAAGACCGTAGATTTCATCAACGCTATAGGGCAGTTGGCGCAGTGACTCTCTGGCGACAATTACGTAGTAGTTTGAGCTACGCTTTGCTTCATGGGCAAATTCTCTTGATCGAACAAAAGTATTGCCCTCATCAATAAAAACAATACTGCTGGAAATCTCTTGGAGATCTCTACGCCAATATTTTCCAGATATTGTTTTACAGGGCACTTTGCAACTTACTGTTACGCCGCTTTGTGCCCCAAGCTCTTCGTGAGCTGCCACCATATCAAGCAGAGTTGTCTTGCCTGTAGCACTGTTACCTTGGATGATGGTCAGATTTCTATTGATGGTCAGTTTAAACTGAACCCGGTTATTTTGAATAATTACCTTGTATGATCCGCGCATCAGGAGTTCTCCCTTAGGCATTTTCCAGCTATGGGGACAAGGTCAAACATTGTGTGGACTATATCGCCCGTATTTGCAATGGTTACCGTGAATTTGCCGTTTCCAAAATCCATTATGTGGTAGAGATTGATTGTTAGATCCTTTTGCGCGGCGATCCTCAGAATCCAGTAGGCGCAATTATCACCGCAATTTGAGGCGTTATATATATTCTGCGGCATAAAGTACATAAGCAGTAGCGTTTTGGTGCCGCTGGATAGTTTCTCGGGAGGAATGATGCCTAGAATCTTGGTATCGATTGCATTGGGGCCTACCACGGTGCCTTTGTCGATGGATTTTATGACCCTTTGGGCAAAGGAGTCTTGAAACCACTGGGGCGAATATACGTTATCGAAGTAAACGGACGTGTTGTAGATAACGTTTTCCATATCACCATAGTGAATTGTTAGCACGTCAGCTCCTTCGGCTTGCTGATTTGGCATCTAGTGAGATTGATTATATCGCAGCACATGAGGCGGGCGTTATCGGCCCGCGGTAGATGTGATTGATGACCAAGGTTTGTATTTTGTTGCTTTATTATTCAGTTCACTCGTTTAATCAGTTCGCTCATGCGCTAAGTTTGCCTTAGAAGCTATTTAGCGTAACGGTTGAGGTGTGGCGACTCATATTTAAATTGCAGTCACAAAGACACCTTTTATCGATTTCCCGTTGAAATACTGAATTGATAGTTTAAAAATAACTTAAGAGAGCCTTAAATCTCGGAAAAAGGATGTCGTATGAAAAACCTTCGAGAAAGATGGCACGGACTAACAGTGCTGGGAGTTGTTGCATTTGCTGCTGCCTGCATGACGGTTGCCCCGGCGCCCTCATTTGCTGATATTGCTGGCGGTGGCGGAGGCGGTGGACCGATTACGGAATGGTGTTCCGACGGTCGTCCGAAGACTGGACTCGTTCGGTGCGAGGACGGCAACCTTCGCTATTTCGATCCCGAAACTGGCGCCATGGTCACGAACCAGTGGCATAACGAATACGAAGCTGTCTGGTACTATTTTGGCGCTGACGGGATCGCGGTGTCGGGCTGGCAGTCTATCGGTGGGGACAAGTATTACTTCTACCCCGAAAGCCATGATATGGCATACGGCCGAGTTCAGATTGACGGCAAGAACTACTTCCTGAACACCCCTGGTGCCAACGCCGATGGCCGCATGCAGCATAGCGGCTGGCTCTATGACTCCATCTATGGAAAGTGGTTCTATGCGACCTCCAGTGGCGAACTGCTGACCGGTTGGCATAATATCGGTGGAACTTGGTATTATTTCGACGAGTATGGTGTCATGCTGACCGGCTGGATCAACGTTTCGGGGACGTGGTACTTCGCCAACGCTTCCGGTGCGATGGCCACTGGCTGGCTCAACATCGGCGGTACGTGGTACTACCTCGACGGTTCGGGCGCCATGGTCGCTAACAGCTGGCGCAGCCTCGGCGGCTCCTGGTACTGGTTCGGCGACTCCGGTGCAATGGCCACTGGCTGGTTCTTGGCAGGCGGCTCTTGGTACTATGCGAGCGGTTCGGGCGCCATGGCAACCGGCTGGCTCAGCAATGGCGGCACGTGGTATTGGCTCGGAGGTTCGGGCGCTATGGCCTCTAACTCTTGGGCTAACGTTGGTGGAGTTTGGTACTGGTTCGACGATTCCGGCGCGATGGTTACCGGCTGGCGTCAGGTCGGCGGCGCCTGGTACTACTTTAGCGGTTCCGGCGCTATGGCCCACGACGCCTGGGTCGGCGACTACTACCTCCAGTCTTC
This sequence comes from Collinsella aerofaciens, assembly GCA_008668795.1. Lineage (GTDB taxonomy): Bacteria > Actinomycetota > Coriobacteriia > Coriobacteriales > Coriobacteriaceae > Collinsella > Collinsella aerofaciens_AS. Next base: position 17,111 of record RQBM01000018.1, read on the forward strand.
CGGTGCCATGGCTACGAATGCCTGGGTTGGCTCCTACTATGTCGGCGAGGACGGCAAGTGGATTCCGGGCTATGGTTTAGTTTGGTATAAGAGCGGTAGCCATGTTTACCATACGCATAAGTGCCGTACCGTTGGCAAGGACGCAAAGGGCTATTCGCAGATCTCTATCCAGGAGGCCCAGAGGCGTGGCGCTTCACGAGAGTGCAAAAACTGCCAGCAAATTGGCTAGTACATTACTGAGCTAGTTTTGATTGAGGCCCCGTTGCCCTGAGGTGACGGGGCCACTGCGTGATTGGATACTGTGCTGCTATGAAGAAATGGTCATTCGGGGTGCTGGTCTTTTCGGGCCTTGTTTCTTTGGGGCTCCTTTTGGGTTCGCCCTCGATGTTATACGCCCTTGATTCGAATAACACTGACGAAGGTCCCGCATCTAACGTTGCTATTGCTTCTGTCGAGTCAGGCGTTGATGCTCAGCGCGAATCGACCTTCGCTGTCGAGCAGAACTCTCAGGTGGATAATGAGACCCCTTCCGAGGTTTCGAATCAAATTATTTGGCATCAGGGGTGGATATCACCCGAAGAAGGGGCTGGTTTTTGGCGTTGGGGCTTGTCCGACGGAACAATCGCTGTTTCTTCTTGGAGACATATAGACGGTAGCTGGTACTGGTTCGACGACGAAGGTCGAATGGCTCAGGATGGGTTGGTTCAAGTCGGGGGTGCGACGTATGCCTTCTCCTCTTCGGGCGCAATGCGTGTCGGCTGGTACCTAGATTCTACGGGCTCCACTTCTGCTTGGCGTTATTTCTCCGGTTCTGGCGCCATGGTAAAAGGCTGGCTTTCAGACGGCAGCAACTGGTATTGGCTGGATGATGAGGGCAAGATGGTCCACGATGCGATGCTGCAGATTGGGGGAGCCACGTATGGATTCTCTTCTTCTGGTGCAATGCTTATCGGATGGCATCTTGATGCTTCTGTCTGGCATTATTTTTCCGGCTCTGGCGCTCTGGTAAAGGGCTGGCTCTCGGATGGGGGTCGTTGGTACTGGCTTGATCCTGCAGACGGTTCTATGGCCACCGGGCTGAATGAATGCAATGGCACCTCTTATATCTTTAACAGTTCAGGGGCCATGCTATCCTCCCAGTGGGCACTTATTGACAACAACTGGTATTACGCTGACTCCAACGGCTTACTGCATGGAGGTTGGTTACTTCTAGGGAATTCTTGGTATTACCTGGATCCAGGAAGCCATATTATGCTCACGGGCTTTGTGCAAGTGGGCTCGTCCACCTATTTCCTTACGAGCTCAGGTGCCATGGCAACAGGCTGGGCACTTGCTGATGGTACTTGGTATTACGCCGCATCAAACGGAGCTATTCAACGAGGGCGATGGATAAAGTCCGGAAGCGCCTGGTATTACCTTGATGATGTATCCGGCGCAATGCGTACTGGTGAATTTGCGGTAGGAAGCAAGCGCTATTTTTCTTATGATTCCGGTGCAATGGCATCTTCGTGCTGGATCAACTTGAACGATGGTATGGCATGGGCGAATTCGTCTGGAGCACTGAGCGAGCCGTTGCCTACTTCATCTGATGGATCTCCTGTAGTCGCTGATCGTACTGACTCGTCTTCATTGCCAGGTGTGATTCATATTGGAGATGCGGTTTTCTATGCGGATGCGAATGGTGTCGTTAACGTGGCGTCTGGTTGGATTATGTCGAAAGACGCTTCTGACGAAAGTGGCAATACTTGGTACTACGCATCTTCCAATGGTGTCCTTAAGTCTGGTTGGCAATATGTCAACGGTGCGTGGTATTGGATGGACCCTTCCACATTCAAGATGAAAACTGGATGGCTTAATGACGGCGGTACGTGGTACTGGCTCCAGCCTTCGGGTGCCATGTTTGCTAACGGGTGGCTGAAAATCGATGGCGTTGACTATTACTTCAATGCAAGTGGTGCATGGTTGAATACGTCTGGTTCTGTTTTGGGGGTCAATAGGTCCAGCTTGGTCAATTGGCTTATGAGCCACGAAAACGACGGCTATTACCGTGGAACACGCTACGACACGCATCTCAGCCAGGAAACGTGCATGTACCCAAAGGGTGATCCGCGTTGGGACGGTTATACGGGCATGAATTGTGGTGGATTTGTATCGCATGCATATATGAAGGCGGGCGGGAATTTAGCTCCCATTGCCGCCGAGCAGAGCCATTCCCCTTGGAGTGGAGGTCCCGGAAGGGGCGGCTGCGTAAACGCTTATCGTTGGTACGGCTACGCTATCGATACGTGTGCGAACGTGACTTATTTCAACTCTATTGATGAGTTGTTACGTAGTGGTTTGGCTCGTAAGGGGGACATTGTGTTCTTCAATCCTTACAACCCATATGCGGACGATAGCCACATTGGCTTTTTCTGGGGCAATTCGCCGAGCGAAAATTTGTTCTGGCATAGTGATGGTTATGGAAATCGCATCTCCGGTTTGACCGCTTTGGGCCCATCGAAAGTAATACTGATTCGTTAGAATTCCGAGTTGTAGGGGACTCTCTGGGCCCCCTACCTTTTTGACATCTGGTTTGAAAGTTTATTTGAAGTCGGTATTCTTGGGGGCAAGAGGAGGGGGCAATGAGCCTGCGGGTTCAACCCTGCCGGTAAGTTCTTCTTTTCTTTGCAGCATTGCGCCCAACTATTTATTGTCCTAGATGGCATCTTGTCCTGTTAGATGTTCGGGAATCTTTCATAGCTATGCTGTAAGCTAGACGCAATCAAGAGCGAATGACGAGGTTTACATGAACAAACATCTTAAGTTGTTTTCGGCATTGTTGGTGCTGATGCTCTTTGCGCCCGTTTCTATGTTTGTATGCCCTGCGGATGCAGAGGCTGCTCAGACTCTGGTTGAGAATTCTTGGCGTTATGAGGGTGGACAATTAGTTTCAGATGATGCTTCTTCCGAAGAAGACGGAATAGCTTTATTGTCTATGGACGCTCTTCCCGATGGGGTTACAGCTCAGGGCATTGACGTCAGCGAGCACCAAGGGCGTATTGATTGGGACGCAGTTAAAGCTTCTGGCATCGATTTCGCTATTCTGCGCGTTGGGTTTGGCGCTCCGTCTTTCGGCGGTCGAGTTGACTATCAATTTAATCGAAATATTTCTGAGTGCGAGCGACTCGGAATTCCCTACGGCGTCTATGTCTATTCATATGCTTTTGATAATCAACAGGCAGCCGATGAGGCATCAATGGTGATCAATTGCCTTTCTGGGCATAATCCAAGATTGCCGGTGTATTACGATCTTGAGGATAACTCGATAATTGCTAATGGACGTCAAACCGGAATTGCATTGAGGGCGCAGGTTTTTTGTAATAGGATTTCTGCCGCAGGATATGAGCCTGGTATTTATGCAAATTTAAATTGGTTTAACAACATTTTGACTGACTCTGTATTTAAGAGTAGCTCTTGGGATCATTGGATTGCTCAATATAACTCGCAATGTGACTATACCGGCAATTACAGTTTTTGGCAGTATAAGAGCAACGGAAAAGTCCCTGGAATCAACGGCAACGTTGATATGAACTACGCGTATGTTGATGTCTCCCTTTATCATTGGCAACTAATTGACAGCACCTGGTATTATGCAGCCTCCAACGGCAAGGCGTATACCGGATGGTTGTTTCAGAGTGGCACGTGGTACTGGCTCGAGCCCGACGTGGGCGGTGCCATGGCTACCGGCCTTCACGAGTGCAACGGCTCCCTGTACTGGTTTAATTCGTCCGGCGCGATGGCGACCGGGTGGGTCCTCGACGGCGGGACCTGGTACTACGCGACTGGCTCCGGCGCGCTGGCGCGCGGCCCCGTA
>RQBM01000034.1:0-14151 GCA_008668795.1 Collinsella aerofaciens
ACCCTTCATGCCGCCCATCTTTTTGACGGCTTTCATCTGGTCGAGCATGTCGTTCATGGTAAAGCCCTCGCGCAGCATGCGCTCGGCAGCCTCGAGCTGTTCGGCATCGGCGGCCTCCTGGGCCTTCTCGATGATGCCGACGACATCGCCCATGCCCAAGATGCGCTTGGCCATGCGATCGGGATAGAAGGGCTCAAGCGAATCGGGTTTCTCGCCCATGCTCACGAACTTGATGGGCTTGCCGGTCACCTGACGTACCGAAAGTGCGCCACCGCCACGGGCGTCACCGTCGAGCTTGGAGATGATCACGCCGTCAAAGTCGGTGCGATCGGCAAAGGTCGAGACGACGTTGACGATATCCTGGCCGGTCATGGCGTCGACGACCATCAGCACCTGGTCGGGCTTGACAGCCTTCTTGATGTCGACGGCCTCCTGCATCATCTGCTCGTCGATCTGAAGACGACCGGCGGTATCGACGATGACCACGTCACGCAGGTGGTCGACGGCCTCCTGAATGGCACCCTTGGCAATGTCGACCGGGTGCGCGCCGTCGCCGCGGAAGACCGGTACGCCGATCTCGCCACCGAGCGTGGCCAGCTGGTCGGCAGCGGCGGGACGGTAGACGTCGCACGCTGCGAGCAACGGCGAGCGGCCCTGCTTCTTGAGCAGGTAGGCAAGCTTTACGGCAGCCGTGGTCTTACCGGAGCCCTGCAGGCCCACGAGCATGATGACATTGGGAATGCGGTTACTAAAAACGAGCTTGCTCTCGGTGGAGCCGAGCATCTCGGTGAGCTCGTCGAGCACGATCTTAACGACGTTTTGCGCCGGCGAGAGCGACTCCATGACCTCGGCGGTCATACAGCGCTCCTTGGTCTTGGCAACGAACTCCTTGACGACCTTAAAGTTGACGTCGGCCTCGAGCAGCGCCATGCGAATGTCGCGCATGGCCGAAGTAATATCGGCCTCGGTCAGCTTACCCTTGCCGCGCAGGCGGTCAAATGTGTCGTTGAGGCGATCGCTCAGGGAATCAAACACTGGTTACTCCTTAGTTGGACTCGCCCACCAGGGCGCGGCAGAAATCTTTTGCATTAAACTCCTGCAGGTCATCGACCTGCTCGCCCACGCCGATGCGCAGAATCGGGAGCTTGAGCTTCTCGGCCACGGCCATGGCGATACCGCCCTTAGCCGTACCGTCGAGCTTAGTCATGATAATACCGTCCAGGCCCAGCGCCTCGTTAAACTCGAGCGCCTGGTTCAGACCGTTCTGGCCAGTGGCGGCATCGATCACAAGCACGACCGAAACCGGCATGGGACCGGCGGCCATATTGGCGGCGCGCTTACGGGTCACATTGACCACCTTGGCAAGCTCGCGCATGAGCTCGGGGCTCGTGTGCAGACGACCGGCGGTATCAATGAGCACCAGGTCGCTGCCGCGCTTATCGGCCTCATCGAGCACGTCATAGCACACGCTCGCCGGATCGGAGCCGCGGTCACGCTTGATAACCGGTACGCCGGCACGCTGGCCCCACACATCGAGCTGCTCGATGGCGGCGGCGCGGAAGGTGTCGGCCGAACCGATCACCACGTTCTTGCCGCGGGCGGCCATGGCGCTCGCAATCTTGCCGACCGTCGTGGTCTTGCCGGCACCGTTGATGCCGACAAACAGCACGCAACTCGGCGTGTCGGAAAACGGATCGCGCTCAACAGGCACAAAATGGCCCTCGAGCTGCTCGGCCAGGGCGCGGCGAAGCTGCGGGGCGGTCTTAAGGTTCTTCTTGGCGGCGGCATCGCGCAGGTCATCGGAGACCTGAATAGCGACCTCGGCACCCATGTCACCCATGACGAGGGTGTCCTCAAGGTCCTCCCAAAAATCCTCGTCGACCTCGCCGCCAAAGTAGAAGACCTCGTTAAGGGCCTCGCGGCTGCGCTCAAGTCCGCGCGAGAGTGCGTCAAAGAATCCCATTATGCATTCACGACCTTTCCGGTTTCACGATCGAGTTTTTGCGAGACGACGCGACTGACGCCGTCGGCTTGCATCGAGACGCCGTAGAGGACGTCAGCATCCTCCATAGTACGGCGCTGATGCGAGATTACCAAGAGCTGCGTATCGGAACGCAGCACATCGAGCGCACCGATGAGCTTGGACAGGTTGGCGTCGTCGAGTGCAGCCTCGACCTCGTCCAGCACATAGAACGGCACCGTGCGCGTACGGTATACGGCAAAGAGCAGGGCAAGCGCCGTCAGGCTCTTCTCGCCGCCCGACATGAGCATCATCTTGGTGATGCGCTTGCCGCGCGGCTGCGCCACGACCTCGATGCCCGTCTCGGCCGGATGCTCGGGGTCGGTCATCTCCAAATGTGCCTGGCCGCCCGGGAAGAGCATGGCGAAGATCTCGCGGAAATTCGCATCAACCTTCTCAAACGTCACCAGGAAGGCTTTACGCATCTTGCGGTCGATGGCCACGGTGATCTTGGTGAGCGCCTTGCGCGCGCTCTCAAGATCGGTCAGCTGCTCCTCGATGTAATCGGCGCGGCGCTTGAGCTGCTCGTACTCCTCCATGGCAACCTGGTTCACGGGGCCCAGATTGTTGATCTGGCGCACGAGCTGGTTGAGCTCGCGCTCGGCGGCGTCGCGGTCGGTGGGCGCCGGCAGCATGAGCGCTTCCTCGAGCACCGTAGTGCCATCGGCGGTGATGGCCTTGATGGCAGCCTCGACCTGCACCTCGAGCTTGCCGCGTGCGACCTTGAACTCGTTTTGCGTCGCCGTGGCAGCATCGACCCGCTCCTTGGCGCGGGCGACCTCAGTCTTGGCGTCCTCGATGGTCTTCTTAAGCGAAGCCGAGTCCGCCTCCTCAAGCGTTGCCTGATCGCGCAGGCGCGCAGCCCAGTCCGAGGCGCGCTCCAACAGGGCGGAATAGCGCTCATGCATGGGATCGACGCGAAGGCGCAGCAGCTCGAGCGAGCGCGAGGCCTGACGCGTCCCGCGGATACGACGGTCGATACCCTCCAGGCGATGCTCCAGATCGGGCACACGGCCCTTCAGCGAACGCAGGCGCTCGCTCGTCTGAGCCAGGCGTACCTTAGCGTCGGCGAGCTTACCGGCGGCCTCGGAATCGTCACGCCGAACGCGATCGAGCTCGTCATTGGCCTCGGCAATCTGGAGACCTAAGTCGCTTGCCTGCGCACGAGCTTCGTCACGCAAGCGAGTAAGTTCATCCACGCGTGGACGAGCGGCACGGACGGCCTCGGCGGCCTGCTCGCGACGCTTGGAGATGCGCACGCGCTCGACCTCGGCATTGTTGGCGCTTTGCTCCAGGCGACCGATCTCGGAGAGCAGCGAGCGGCGCTCGCCCTCAAGACGGGCGATCTCACCGGCGGCATCGCCCTCGGCGGCACGGGCCTCCTCGACGGCAACGTTGGCCTCGACGACTTGGTCCGAAGCATGCTCAAAGATGGCAGCCAGATCGGGTTCCAGGCCCTCGAGCTCACGGATGCGGCGCTTGCGCTCCAAGGCACCCAAAGCCTCGCCGGCATCAAGCCCCACGCGCACCAGGCCGCCGCAGGCGACGCGGGCGCCATCGGGGGTCACGTAAGTCACGCCTTCAACGACCGGCGCCGACAGCGCGGCAGCAAGATCGTCAACGACGTAATAGCCGCCGAGCAGCGCCTCGACGACGGGACCGTAGCCTGCGCGCACGGACAGACGATCAACCAGACGGGTACCGGAGGCGCCCTCAGCGGCGGTAGAGCCGCTCACGCCGCGCGCCACCAGCAGTGCCTCGCCCGAGGCCTTCTTTTGGTCCAGAGCCGCACGACCGGCACGCTCAAGCGTGGCGGCGTCATCAAACAGCAGCGCATCGATATCGCCGGCGAGCAATTGCTCAACCAGGCCCTCAAGCTCGCGCGGGGCCTCCAGCACGTCGCCCAGACGACCCAAGACATCGTCGCCCAGCGCACCCACCAGACGGCTCACGAGCGGCGAGCTGTCGGCCATGCGGGCATCGAGTTTCTTTTGGCTGGCAAGCTCCGAGCGCACCTCGGATAACTTGTTGCGTGCCTCGCTCTCACGGGCACGCAGGTCCTTCAGGGCCGCGCGTGCCGTCTCGGTGGCCTCACGCGCATCGACCTGAGCCTGGCGCGCTTCCTCAAGAGCGCCCTCAAGCTCCTCGGCGCGGTCGCGACGGCTCTCGAGCGAAGCCATGACCTCCTCGAGCTGCTCGTCGATCTGCTCCAGGCGCGAGGCATACATGTTGTCCTCGACCTCGGCATTGCTCAGCGAGTCCTTCACCTTGGCGAGCTCGAGCGCGGCGTTGTCGGCCACGCGCTGCACATCGCGTTGCTCACGCGTAAGCTGCGAAATCTGATTGTCGAGCGCCACGCGCCGCTCGTGGAGCTCTGCGGCGGCAGGACCAGCGGCGTCAACGTCCACCTGGGCCTGCATGTGCGCGCCGGTCACTTCCTCAAGCTGCGCACGCGCGTCCTCGAGCTCCTCGACCACGCGACGACGCTGATGCTCGGAGCTCGAAATCTGCCCGCGCATGTCAGACAGGCGCGACACCATGTTGTGACCCTTTTCCTCGAGCAGGCGCATGTCGGAGTTAATACGGCCGACCACATCTTGCATATGGCGGCGCTGCTCGCCCAAGTCGCCCACAAACAGGCCCTTTTCCTCAAGCATAACCTGGAGCTTCTCGAGCTCGCGCTCTTTCTCACCCAGGCGGTACTGCGCAAGCTCCAGCTCGGCAGCACCTTCCTTGGAGCGGCTCTCCAGGTCGTTCCACTGCGACTGCAGCGAACGCAGCTCGTCGACAGCCAGCATCTGCGTAAGCTCGTTCGCACGCGAGGACAGCTCTTTGTACTTGCGCGCGCGATCGACCTGACGCTCCAACGGCCGCAGCTGACGGGCGATTTCCTTATTGATGTCGCGGGCACGCGTCAGGTGCTCGTCCATCGACTTAATCTTTTTGAGCGCACGCTCCTTGCGCCGCTTGTGCTTGGAGATACCGGCGGCTTCCTCGATGAGGGCACGGCGCTCCTCGGGGCGGCTCTGCAAAATGGCGTCGAGCTTGCCCTGGCTAATAATGGAATGCGTATCCTTGCCCAAGCCCGAATCGTGCAGGATGTCCTGAATGTCCATCAGGCGGCACGGACTCGAGTTGATGAGGTACTCGCTTTCGCCCGAGCGATACATGCGACGGGTAATGGCGACCTCGTCAAAATCGACAGGCAGCATATGGTCCGAGTTATCGAGCACCAGCGTGACCTCGGCGACACCCACCGGCTTGCGCGCTGACGAGCCCGAGAAGATGACATCCTCCATGGCCTGGCCGCGCAGCTGCTTGGCGCTCTGCTCGCCCAGGACCCACAGAATCGAGTCAGAGATGTTCGATTTTCCCGAGCCGTTGGGACCGACGATGACGGTCAGACCCGGCTCAAACGTCATATGGGCGCGGTCGGCAAACGACTTGAACCCTTTGAGCGTGAGGGACTTGAGATACACGGTTCCTCGCTTAAACAGGCTTCTTGTTGAGAATCACGCCGTTGGTGGTGTAGCCCATGCGGTCAAGCGCCTCGAGAGCAGCGGCTCCCTCGGCTTCTTTCTTTGAGGAGCCGGAGCCGCGACCCTGACGGATGCCATCGATCAAAACCACGGCGGTAAAGGTGGGCGCATGCGCCGGGCCCTCGGAGCCAACGAGCTTGTACGCCGGGGGCTCGTGACCGTCGGCTTGCACACACTCCTGCAAAAACGACTTGGGGTTCGCAGGATGCTCGGCACGCTCGGAAGCCAAATGCGGCTTAAGCGTACGGTGAATGAACTCCGCCGCGGCATCCCAGCCGGCATCCAGGTACAGCGCTCCCACGAGCGACTCGTAGACGTTCTCGAGGGCCGAATGCAGGCCGCGCGCACCGGTACCGGTCTCGGAGGCACCAAAGATGATGATGTCGTCGATGCCCAGCTCGTGAGAAACCTCGGACAGCGTAGCACCCGAGACAAGCGACACCTTCAGGCGCGTGAGCTTGCCCTCGTCAAACTCCGGATAGGACTCAAACAGGGAGCGTGCGACCACAGCGCCCAAAATGGAATCGCCCAAGAACTCAAGGCGCTCATAGCTGGCAGAAACCGGCTGGCCCTCGACTGCCGAGGGATGCGTGAGTGCCGCGCGCAGCAGCACCTTATTATTGAACTCATGGCCCAGGATTTCCTGGGCGCGCGTAAGTCGGTCGGATAAAGCCAAGACTTAGGCCTCCTTGGCAGCTTCGATAGCGTCGACGGCGTCGGCGACAGAGTTGAGCGAGAGCAGGGTCTCGTCATCGATCTCGAGGTTGAACTCGTCCTCGATAGCCGTAACCAGCTGCAGGCGCTCGAGCGAGTTGGCATCGAGGTCGTCAAAGGTGGTCTCCTCGCTAATTTCGGCAACATCGACGCCCAGAACGTCAGCAGCGACCTCGGCGATCTTGTCGAAGATTTCGGAGCGGTCCATAGCGCTTCCTCTCATAGTGCATGAATACCAAAAGAATGGTACCGCCCGGGCGGTACCAAGACACGGTTCTGATTCTACCCCACGGCGTGCACCACGAAGCACATAACAGCGCTCTAACTCGCTCTTATAAAACGATACCATCCATAGAGTTGGCGACGTTCTCGACCAGTCCGGCGCGCACGGCTTCGGCCGCCGCGAGCGTACCGTTTTTAACAGCCTCGACCGAGGTGGCGCCATGACCGATCAGGACCACGCCGCGCAGGCCCAGAAGAATCGCGCCGCCCTTGGCGTCGCCAGAGAGCTTGGCCTTAATCTCGCGCATCTGCTTTTTGATGAGCAGCGCGGCGATCTTGGTGCCGAGCGAGGCCATAAAGGCGCCCTTGAGCTCCTGCAGCAAAAACTTGGCAGCGCCCTCGGTAGCTTTGAGAGCGATATTACCCGACATGCCATCGGCAACGACGACATCGAAGTTACCTGAGGTGAGGTCGGTGCCCTCGCAGTTACCAACAAAGCCGGGAACGGCGGCCTTCATAGCAGGGAAACAGGCCTTGGTAAAGTTGGAGCCCTTCTCATCCTCGGTGCCATTGGCAAGCAGGCCCACGCGAGGATGCTCGATGCCCAGGACGACGCGGGCATAGGCGCTACCCATCTGGGCAAAACGCACCATGTCATCGACCTCCACATCGGGGTTGGCACCCATGTCGCACAGCACCGTCAGACCGCCGGCGCGATTGGGCAGCGCATTGGTCAGACAGGGACGCACCGGCTGCTTCTTGCCTTCGGCCTGATACCTAAACGGCGTCACATAGGCGGTGGCGGCGGCGGTCATGGCACCGGTGGAGCCGGCGGAGAAGAACGCATCCGCGTTGCCCTTCTTAATGGCGCGGCAAGAAAGCACGATCGACGACTTACGCTTGGTCATCACGGCGCGAATGGGATCGTCATCCATGGCGATAACGTCAGGCGCCTCAAGGGCCTCAACACGTGCATGGGAAGCTGCAAAGGGATTGACGATTTCGGCGGGACCAGCTGCCAAGACCTCGATATCGGGATCGGCGGCAAGTGCAGCCTCAATACCGTCGAGGACAACCTGCGGCTTCTCGTCTCCACCCACAACGTCTACACAAACGCGAACGTTACTCATATACATGCTCCTTATACAAAAATGGCCGACTCAATGAGCCGGCCATTGTGGTTCCAGTTGGAACGGCATCGTATCCAGAGTATACCGTTACTCGGTAACGATAACCTCGCGGTCCTTGTAGAAACCGCAGCTAGGGCACACGTGGTGCGGGAGCTTGACAGCACCGCAACGGGGGCACGTGGACTGAGCCGCAGCCGAGATCTTCATGTTGGCGGAACGGCGGGTGTGAGTGCGGATACGACCCTGCTTTTGTTTAGGTACGGGCATAGTGACCTTCCTTATGAACTATCCAGTGTGGCGATTACGCGCAAGTAGCGATACTACCACAGTTTTACTCGTCAAGCTTGAGATTCTTCAATGCTGCAAATGGATTTTCCGTGGCTTCGGCCCATTCGGCCTCGGCTTGGGCAGCACAATCGCATTGCTCCACGTTGAGATTGGCGCCGCAAACGGGACAAAGACCGCGGCAATCGGGCTTGCAGAGCACAACAAACGGCGTGTCCATGACAACGGCGTCGTTGATGGGCTCGCCCAGATCGACGACGCGATCCTCGCCCAGGAGCTCATAGCCGTCTTCGTAGGCCTCGGGGTCCTCGGGCTCATGGAAGAGATAGAACTCCTCGATCTCGCCGGCAATGTCAAACGAGGCAGGCTCCAGGCAACGGTCGCACTCGCCGGTGGCGTGCGCGCGAACCATGCCGGTAAGCAGAACACCGGTGCCGGCATTGGTAAAGACCACGTCATAGTCGATACCGTCCTGCAGCTGGTACTCTTTCTCGCCCACCGTGTAGGCAGCGACATCGACCTTACCGGTCAGCGGATACGAGTCTCCGGGAAACTCGAGCTGCTCGGAAAGATCGACGGTAACGCTCGGGAACTCAGCCATTACCACTGACCATTCTGCTGGGCGGCGCCCTCATTGAGCTGCTGGCGGCAACGGGTGACGGTGCCGGTCAGACTCTTGAGGTTCTCCTCCAGGTGCGTAAAGACCTGCTCGGCGTAATCCTCGGCAGCATAGCGCGTCTCGCGCTCATACTGCTGGGCACGGTCGCGGATATCGTCGGCCTGCTGCTGCGCAAGGCGAACAATTTCCTGCTCACCGGCAATAGTGAGGGCCTGCTGCTGAGCGTCGGCGATGATGGAATCGGCCTGAGCGGCGGCGGAAGCCATAAGCTCCTCGCGCTCTTTGAGGATACGGCGGGACTTCTGCCATTCCTCGGGATAGCTCATGCGGATCTCATCGAGGATGTTAAAGAAGACGTCGGCATCGATGACCTTCATCTGGGCGTTCTTGCCGAACGGCGTCTTAGCCTCTTGGATGAGCCCCTCGAGCTCGTCGACAAGGCTCACGATCCTGTCGCCAGGAAAATTCTCGCCCGGCATCCGGTCTCCTTTCATAGGTAACATATCATCGTGCTAGTTTACCACATGCCACCTGGCAATAAAAAACGTCACGAAAAGCGATGTTTAAGCGCCTCGACCACATTAGCCGGCACAAACGTCGAAACATCACTACCGAGCGAGGCGATCTGGCGTACAACCGAGCTCGAGATGTAGCCATACTGCGGAGCACTCATGACAAAGATGGACTCCAGCTCGTTATCCAAGCGGTAGTTGAGGTCGGCTTGCTGCAGCTCATACTCAAAGTCGGTCATGGCGCGTAGGCCCTTGACCACGGCACCGGCACCCTGCTCGCGAGCAAAGTCGACGAGCAGTCCGGTAAAGGGCAGGACCTCGACGCCATCGATATCACCGAGTGCCTCACGGGCCAGCGCCACGCGTTCATCGAGCGTAAACGTGGTGCCCACGCCGTTTTTGCCCTGCGACTCGGCAACGGCCACGATCACACTGGGAAAAATGCGGCGGGCGCGGCGGATGACGTCGATATGGCCAAACGTGATGGGATCGAAGGTACCCGGAACGATGACGCGGTTAATGGTGTCACTCATGGGCATCCTCCTGAAACGTCGTGCCGTCGCTGTCATCGGCATCGGTGGCGATGTCGTCATCCTCGCCCTCGCCGACCCAACGGAGCAGATCGACCGAGGTGATGCCATAGCGTTTCTCACGCACGGTTACAAAGCCGGCAGGATGTGCACCCGCGTCGGCGGCAGCATGCTCAAACAGAGCATAGGCGCCCGGGGTGAGCAGACCCTGCTGGGCCAGGTTCTGCAGCAGCTCATCGACCGGCTTGGCACCAAAAGCATAGGGCGGGTCGAGCAAGACCAGATCGAAGGGGCCGCCCGGCACGCGGCCGCGCGAAGCGCTCGCAAGGACATCGCCCGTCACCACACGCCAACGCGCGCGATCGCGACAGAGCGACTCGATATTCTTGGTTATGAGCCTCGCGGCATTGCGATCGATCTCGAACGTCGTGAGCGAACGGGCGCCCCGCGAGAGCATCTCGATGCCTAGGGCACCGGAGCCGCCAAAGGCATCCAGTACGCGAACCTCGTCCAAATCAAAGCCGAAGGCCGATAGGACCATGGATGCACACGCCTCGCGCACGCGGTCGGTCGTCGGACGCGTAACATCGCGACCGCGCGGTTCTTCGATCTTGCGACCGCGCCATTCACCGCCGATGATTCTCATCCTCCGCTGACCTCCTTAAAAATATGTCGATATCGCTTGGCGACCGCATCGCGCAGGGGACGCGTCGCCACAGAGTCAAGGTTACTAGCATACCGCAAGAGCTCGACCGCGTCCAAATGCGCCCACTCGATGAGCTCCTCATCGGCATCAAGGTCGACAAAACGCAGGGTCACGCCACCATGCTGACGGTAACCCAAGATTTCGCCCTCGTGGCGAAGTCGCAGGTCCATCTGTGCAAGCGTAAAGCCATCTGCGGTCTTCTCGAGCGACTGCAGGCGATCTTGTGCCGCCGATGTACCGCCGTTGCCCTTGGAGTGCGTCATGACCAGGCATGTGCCCGCCACGGTACCACGGCCCACACGTCCACGAAGCTGATGCAGGGCGGCCAAACCAAAGCGCTCACCGTTCTCGATGACCATCACGGTGGCATTGGGCACGTCGACGCCCACCTCGACCACGGTGGTCGAGACGAGCACGTCAATCTCGCCGCGTTTAAAGGCGTCGATCACGCGATCCTTCTCCCCCGCCCGCATGCGGCCGTGGAGGCGCTCGACAGTAAGACCCGGCAGCGCCAGGCGCAGGCGGTCGAGCTCGGTTGCCGTATCGTGCAGCGGCACGGGGACGGTCACGCGGCCCTCGTCGTCACGGGCGATACCGGGCACATCCTCGAGCTCGTCGGCCGAGTCACTCGGCTCCACAAGCGGACAGATCACGTAGGCCTGCTGGCCCTTCTCGTGTGCCTCACGGATGGCACCATAGGCCAGGTCGCGGCTCGACTCGGTAAGGACGCGCGTCGTCACGCCGGCACCCGGGACGGGACGATGGCGAATGATGCTCGTGTCCAGGTCGCCGTAGACCGAGAGCGCCAGCGTGCGCGGGATGGGCGTCGCCGTCATGACGAGCAGGTCCGCGCCGGGACCCTTCGCGCGCAAGGCATTGCGCTGGCCCACGCCAAAGCGGTGTTGTTCGTCGATGACCACGAGCGACAAGTGCTTAAAATTCACGTCTTCGGAAAGCACGGCATGCGTACCAAAGAGCACGTCAAGCTCGCCCGATTCCAACTGCGAATGGATGAGCTCGCGCTCCGCCGCCGGCGTGGCGCCCGTCAGGAGCGCCCAAGACATGCCGGCCTGAGAGAGCAAAGGGCCGGTCTTATCGGCATACTGACGAGCCAGCACGCCCGTAGGCGCCATGACGCAGGCCTGGGTGCCGCTATCGACGGCTACGGCCAACGCACAGGCGGCAACGGCCGTCTTGCCGGTACCGACATCGCCCAGCAGCAGACGGTTCATGACGCGCGTATCATCGCACATATCGTGCAAAATATCCTGGAATGCGGCCTCCTGCTCGTCGCTCAGCGAAAACAGCAGGGCCTGCCTAAGAGCAACAAGGTGCTCACCCGCGGTGTGGGCGTAGGGAACCACCTCGACCAAGCCGCCGTCATTGCGCAGACGAAGCGCGAGCTGCAGGTACAGGCATTCCTCATAGGCCAAACGGCGGCGCGCAATGTCGCGCTCGGCCATACTCGAGGGAAAGTGAATCGAACGAAGCGCACGGGCATTGCTCATGAGCTTGCGCTTTGCGCGCAGCGGTGCCGGGATGGGATCAAAGGGATTGCCGACGAGCTCAAGAGCACCGCTCACAATGCGACGCATCCATGCCTGGCTTACGCCATCACTTACGTAGTGGACCGGCAAAATGGTACCCGCGGCACGACCATCCTCAAGCTTTTCAAAATGCGGCGAGGCCATCTGCTTAAAGCCGTAGGCAAACTCGACCTTACCCATCACGGCCAGACGGTCACCCCGCTTAAGCTGCTGGGCAATCCAGGGCTGGCGGAAAAAGGCGACCTGCAGCACACCCGTGTCATCCACGAGCGATACCTCGGTCACCTGCATGCGCGGACGAGGCTGCTTTTGAACAATGCGGTCGACCGTGGCAACGATGGTGCACACGGTCCCGATGGGCGCCATCTCGATGGACCATGAGCGGGTAAAGTCCAGATATCGATGCGGGATATGGAGAAGGAGGTCCCCCACCGTCCGGATTCCCAGACGGCGAAGGGCCTCCTCACGTTTACCCGAAACATATTTGAGTCGCGCGATATCCTCGCCGAGCGCATTGCTCTGGGCAAAGCGCTCCGAGACGCGCGGCACGGAGCATAGCTCGGACATGCTCAGATGCCTACTCGATCGAGAAGATCACGGGATAGAGCGGCTGCTCGCCACGATGGGCATCAATCTCCAAGTCGGGCTGAGCCTCCTCGATGGCGTCGACGATCTCCTGGAAGGCCTCGTCGGACAGCTCCTCGCCGGCCAGAATCGTCAGCGCGTCGCCTTCCTCTTCCTCCTGCATACGGTTGATGCAGTCGAGGGTGACCTGTTTCACATCGGAGCCGACCACGTCGATGGAACCGGCGATGATGCCCATGACGTCACCGGAGTGAATCGGAGAGCCGTCCGAGGCGCTGGAATCGCGCACGGCGCGGGTGACCTCGCCATCGCGGACCTCGCTGATGGCGTCGACCATGGCGGCGACGGCGTCCTCGAGCTCGGAATCGGGCAGGACGGCGAACAGCGCGGAGAACGCCTGGGGAACGGTCTTGGTGGGAACGACGGCGACCTTCTTATCGGTGCAGGCAGAGGCAGCGGCCTCGGCAGCCATGCGGATGTTGCCGTTGTTGGGCAGGATGATGACCGAGGTCGCGTTGACCTGGTCGACGGCGCCCAGCAGATCGGCGGTCGAGGGGTTCATGGTCTGGCCACCCGAGACGATCACGTCAACGCCGAGGGACTTGAGGATGTCGGCCTCGCCCGAACCGGCGGCAACGGCGACAAAGCCCAGCGCCTTGGCGGGCTCGGCGGCCTTTTCCTGATCCTCGTGGATCTTGGCGGTACGGTCGTGGGCCTCCATCTCCATGTTGTGGATAAAGACCTCATAGATCTGACCGAGCTGCAGCATGTGCTCGAGCACCAGGTTGGGGGTGTTGGAGTGCACATGGATCTTGTAGTCGGGATAGGCGCCCACGAGAAGCTCGCAGTCGCCCATGGAACCCAGGAACTTAAGGCACTCGTCCTCGTCAAACGGGGCGTCGGCCTTAAACAGGAACTCGTTGCAGTAGCGGAACTCCGAGCCCTCCCAATCGTCGTTGGCCTCGATCTCAACGCGACCAAGGGCCGCGTCGCGGGCAGAGACAGCGGAATCAAACGTGGCGGAGAAATCCTCGACAACGGTGCTGCGGCCAAGTGCTGCAGCCACAAAGTTCTCAAGGAAGATGGCGAAGCCAAAGGCGCCGGAGTCGACCACGCCGTTCTCCTTCAGAACGGGCAGCAGGTCGGGCGTGCGGGCGACGGACTGGTACGCCTCGACGACGATAGCATCGAGCGCATCCTCGGCCGAGAACTTCTTCTTCTCGCACTCATCGGCCTTGGTCGAGACATCGCGCAGGACCGTGAGGATCGTGCCCTCGATGGGCTTGCGGACAGCCTGGAAGGCAACCTTGACGGCACGACGGAAGGCGAAGGCAATGTTGGCGGACGTAATAGGCTCGTCGGCAGAGACAAGACCCTCGGCCACGCCGCGCAGAATCTGCGAGGTGATGACTCCGGAGTTACCGCGGGCACCCATCAGGGAGCCGTGGGTGATGGCGCCGGCGATGGCCTCCATATCGGCATCGGCGGGAAGGGCGGAAAGCTCCTTGGTCACCGAGGCGAGCGTGAGCGACATGTTGGTGCCGGTGTCGCCGTCGGGTACGGGGAAGACGTTGAGCTTGTTGATCTCCTCGGCCTTGTCGGAAACGGCAGCCGCAGCGATCGGAAAACAGGTGCGAATGGTCTTTGCAATCATGGGTATTTGAATCTCCGTTTTCGGATGCTAGTTCAGACGGCTCTTGAGCGCGTCGATATGGATGCCGATCTTAAGGCTGGCGGGATCG
>RQBM01000005.1:0-4785 GCA_008668795.1 Collinsella aerofaciens
CCCCGGCTCGCCGTTGGCGGCACGGTGGGCCGCCACCCCGCCGGCTACCTGATGGGCCGCGGAGCCAGCCCCTCCCGTCGGGGCTTTAGCCCGGGCGCCATGCGGCGCCCGGGGGTATCCGGTATTACCCGTCCTTTCGGGCGGCTATCCCGGGGGAGGGGGCAGGTTCTCCACGTGTTACTCAGCCGTTCGCCACTCGCTTCTATCCGAAGATAGGTGCCGTTCTACTTGCATGTGTTAGGCGCGCCGCCAGCGTTCATCCTGAGCCAGGATCGAACTCTCCGTCCAAAATAAATGGGCTTCGAGCCCGTCCGGTCCTCACAACTGTTACGCTGATCGGTTCCGTTCGATTCATATGGTTCTAGTATAGGAAAAGGAATTTCTCGGGGCCGCCTCTCGGCGGCCTTGCGAAAAACAAATCCAAGTTAGACCATTTCAAATGGTTCGATGTCTGCCCGGATGCGACACTCAATGTGTCCATCCTCGCAGTATCCGGTTCTCAAGGTGCACGCCTGCGCGGCTGATCCGGTTCCACCGGGCCGCGCGGCAAGGAGATATATTGCCAGACCGGAGGGGCGCCGGGGGCGGGAATCGCGCACTCCATATTTTGTTCACAAATGAATAGATCCCTCAGTCGCGTCACTGAGGTTAAAACTGAAGCATTGGCTTCTGATATTGGCGATGACCAGCTGTTTTACGAGTATTGAGACATCGGTCATCTCTGGAGCGCTACTTTACTCCAAAGGCATCAGCTATTTGTTTCCCATCGGTAAAAGGCGGGTTTTGTTCGCCAAGCGTTCTTATATATAGATAGATACGGGTTCGAACCCATGAAAGGGCGACAAAAAAGACGGCCAACCGAAGTTGACCGTCTCAACAATCTTTGGGTGGGCCGTCAGGGGTTCAGCCTGCTTCGCAGGCGGCCGCTGCGGCGCTTTCGCGCCTTGCGCGCTGCGCTGGCAAACGCTCATACGTTTCCTCAGCTCCGCGCCCTTTCGGGTTCGAACCCGTGCCGCGGTAACAAAAAAGCGGCCGGCATCCGCCAGTCGCTTTTCTATTCTATGGTGGGCCGTCAGGGGTTCGAACCCTGGACCTTGGGATTAAAAGTCCCCTGCTCTGCCAGCTGAGCTAACGGCCCGCGGGTGGCATTGTACCACGGTCTGGGACTATTCCCAACTCCATTGGCCGTTCTGGAAAATCACAACTTCACGTCCATCAGGCGTAATGCCCGTAATATCGATGTCGTCCGTGCCGATCATAAAATCGACGTGCGTGCTCGAGACGTTAACGCCATGCTCCAGGAGCTCCTCCTTGGACATGTCATACCCACCCTCGATGCATTCGGGGAAACCGACACCTAGCGCGAGATGGCAGCTAGCGTTCTCGTCATAGAGTGTGTCATAGAACAGAACGCCGCTTTCGCGGATCGGAGTGTTCTTGGAAATGAGCGCGACCTCGCCCAGATGAGCGGCACCTTCATCGGTGTCAATAATGCTCGCAAGCGTTGCCTTGCCCACGCGGGCGTCGTAGTCCACCACGCGGCCGCCCTCGAACTTAATCCAAAAATCTTCGACTTTATTGCCGTGGTGGATGAGCGGCATGGCCGAGTACACGATACCGTCGGCGCGCATGCGATCGGGCGAGGTGAAGACTTCCTCGGTGGGAATGTTGGGGAAGAAGGGGTGTCCATCGGGCGTCTTGCCCTTGCCGCCGGCCCACTCGTGACCCTTCGTCATGCCAATCGTCAGATCGGTTCCATTTGCCGCGGTGTAATGCAAGTAGTCGAAACGATTGTCGTTCAGGAAACGCAGGTTCTTTTCGAATGCGGCGTCATGGAGTTCCCAGTCGCTCTCCGGGTCCTGGCCATCGGCGCGCGCGGTGTGCAGAATCGCATTCCACAGTTTATAGATTGCAACCTCATCGGCGTCTCCTGGGAACACCTCGTGCGCCCAAGCCACGACCGGAGCGCCGGCGATGCACCACGGATTGATGTTGTAATCCAGTCCGCGGCGGAAAACTTTGCACTGCGTATTCCTCGCCTTTGATGCCGCGGCCGGCTTGGCTGGATCGATGCCCTTGAGGGCCGCAGGATCCGCACCTTCGATAAAGACAAAGCAGGCACCATCCTGGGCCAAGGAATCCAGCTGCATGCGCTTCCACTCGGGTGTCTGCTCAAAATAGCTTTTCTCGACATGCTCGTACGTGAGCCTCGTCACGGCATCATCGGCCCAAATGACCGTCACGTGGCCGGCGGCGGCGGCATAGGCCTCCGCGACCACCACGCGCGCAAACGGCGCGCACTCGACCGGAGACTGAACGACGACCTCCTGGCCGGGCTTGACGTTTACGCCCTTGCGGACGACCAGGCGCGCGTAGTTTTTAATCTTGGGCTCCAGGGCCTTCATGCCCTCCAGAGCCTCTTCGACCGTCAGGGCAGCTCGAATCATGTGCCACTCCATCTATCTATAGAACAGTAAAAAGGCGCGCCGCAAAAACGACGCGCCTTATATCTTAGCGATAAGTATGTATGCAAACGCTACTTCTTCTTGGAGTCCTTCTGGTCCTCCTCGGCAGCCGCGCGCTCAATAAGAGCGTTGAGCTTGTTCTCGGACATGCCCTCGGCCTGCGCGCGGTACATGTTGCGCAAGGGACGAATACGAGCGAAGTCGTAGATAAAGTCACCTAGGATGATGACATAGGACAAAACGATGCCGACCATCTGGACAGGGCTGGACACCATGCCAGCGGGAGCGAAGTACAGCGAGGCCCAAATTGCCACGACGAGCACCATGCCAATGGCGAGCACAATCCACCAGATGCGACGGCGCTTGGTGTAGTCCTCGTCCTGCTTGAGGAGGATATTCGACACCGTATAGATGCGGTCCTCCTTGGCGCGCTGCTTGGCCTTGCGGGCGCGCTTCTCCTCTTTAGAGAGGCCCTCGAGGTTCTCGCCCTTCTCGAGCTCTTTGCGGCGTGCCTTAGACGAAGCCGGCACGATGCGAACGGAGCTCGCTGCTTGGCGGGCGGGCTTAGCAGATGCGGCAGACTTGCGCGCAACCCCGGTAACTTCGTGGGATTGCGTGCGCTTGTTCGTGGCGCTACGGGTACTCACTTATGCGTTCTCCTTCATGCTTGTGAACTGGGAGCCGGTGATGATCTGGAAGGCCTCGCGATAGCGCTCGGACGTGCCATCGATGACCTCGGCGGGCAGGTGCGGGGTCTCCCCCGTCATATCCCAGTTGGCCTTGAGCCAATTGCGGACGAATTGCTTGTCGTAGCTAGGCTGGATCTTGCCCTCCTCGTAGCTGGCAGCAGGCCAGAAACGGCTGGAGTCGGGCGTGAGGCACTCGTCGATCAGCGTGACCTTGCCATCAATAACACCAAACTCGAACTTGGTGTCGGCAATGATGATGCCACGGGTCGCGGCGTACTCGGCAGCGGCCTTGTAGATCTTGAGGGAAAGGTCACGAATCTGCGTGGCGATGTCCTCGCCCACGATCTCGCAGCAACGCTCGAACGAGATGTTCTCGTCGTGGTCACCGATCTCGGCCTTCGTGGACGGCGTGAACAACGGCTCGGGAAGCTTGGAAGCCTCGGTCAGGCCCTCAGGCAGCTGGATGCCGCAGACGGTGCCGTTCTCGTCGTAGGTCTTCTTGCCCGAACCGGTCAGATAGCCGCGGACGATGCACTCGATAGGAATCGTCTGGGCCTTCTTAACCAGCATGGCGCGGCCAGCGAGGTAGTCACGATACTCAGCAAACTCCTCGGGGAAATCCGCCGGGTCGATGGAAACGAGATGGTTGGGGACGATGTCGGCAAACTTATCGAACCAGAATGCCGAGATGCGATTGAGCACCTCTCCCTTAAACGGAATCTCGTCGGGAAGAATGAAGTCGAACGCAGAAATGCGGTCGGTGGCGACCATCAGCAGGTTTTCACCGGCATCGTAAATATCACGAACCTTGCCACGGGAATCCGGACGACGCTCCATCGTTGTCACGTGAGTCACTCCTTACCTAAATACGACAGAAATGCGGGTTCTTTCCCGCATGTTTTCGCAAACTCGGAGCGGCAGGGACGCGGCCCCTCCTTCACCGAATAGCGAAAAGCTAGTGCTCCATTGTAGTAGATGCCGCGTCTGCCGTGTGCTCGCGGGGCAGATGAATTGTAAAAGTCGTACCCTTTCCAAGCTCCGACTCCACGGATATGTAGCCATGGTGACGCTCGACAATCTGCTTGGTCACGGCGAGGCCGACGCCCAGGCCGCCAGCTTCGCGGGCGCGGCTGGCATCGGCGCGCCAAAACCGCCCGAAAATGCGCGACAGATCGTCTTTGGCAATACCGATGCCGGTATCAGAAACGGCAATGCTGACGTGCCTGCGGTCACTGAGCACCGACACCACGACCCAACCGCCCTCGGGGGTGTAGCGCATGGCGTTGCTCATGAGGTTGATAACACATTGCGTGATCATGTCGGGATCTGCCTCGACAACGTCATCGTGGCCCTGCGTCTCATCTGCAAAGCGCAAACGCAGGTCACGGTCGGCAAACAGGCGCTCCTGGCCATTCACAATCGATCGCACGAACGGAACCATGTCCACCGGTTCTAGATTGAGCGGAGCCGTGCTGTTTTCCATACGCGATAGGTCGAGCATCTGCTGCACCAGACGAGCCAGGCGACGCGTCTCGGAAGCAACGGTCTCCAAATGCTCATCGTCGGTGGGATACACGCCATCCTGCATGGCCTCGACCGTTGCGAGCATGGCCATAAGCGGCGTGCGAAGC
>RQBM01000223.1:0-18222 GCA_008668795.1 Collinsella aerofaciens
ATTCTGAGGCATATTGTTAACCATGTTGTCCATGACAACCCCTAACTTATCGCGGACGTGCCGCAAATAATGAACCGTACGTAATCATACCCCAACGAATCAGTCTTCGATTTCAGGGTTCAGAAAGTCGATGTCCTCGTCCTCGGGATGCGTGAGAGCCTGTTTAATGGCCGCTCCGCCCTTAATGGAGTAGATGACAGCGGTGAGCATGGAGAAGATCACGCCGCCGTACACAAAGAAGATGCCGAGGGGCATCGAGCTTCCGTTGAGGCCCGGGAAGGCCGTAAGGGCTGAAGGTAAAAGATGCAGGCCGTCAATAACGGGGAACCCGAGCAGCATGAGCGAGAAGCCGGTCATGAGCAGCGCTGTGGCAATCTTTCCGGGGAAGACAACATCGATGGGGCGACGGTGATAATGGCGCACGATAAGCGTGCCGATGCCCAGATAGATGTCGCGGCCAATAATGAGCACGCAGACCCAGATGGGCAGCTCTCCGCGGACCACCAGCCCCAAGACGCCGGTGAACAGCAGCGCACGGTCGCAAATGGGATCCATGACCTTGCCGAGCCATGAGACCGTCTTAGTCATGCGAGCGATCTGACCGTCCATCCAGTCGGTGGAGGCGGCAACGGCGTAGATAACGATGGCGATGACGCGGTTGTTATCCGTCACAAACAGGTACAGAAATACCAGGGTGAGGATCAGGCGCGTAAAGGTGATGAAATTGGAGATCGTAAAGATCTTATTCGACGGGTAATCGGAAGTGCCGATAAGCTCCTTTTTGATCTTCTTTTTGATGCCCACAGGACTCCCCCGCTGGTTAACGACAAAACTTTCGATACTATACCCGTTCCGGCGATGTCTATCCAGCGTAAGCATAGAGAGTCCAGACATGTGGAGGGCGCTTTTAGGCGGCGGGATTTCGCATTCGTGTACATCAGCCTCCAAACATGTCGAAAAATGTCGATTTTGGTGGCTGATGTACACGTTTTGATTCGGTGATTACATCGAGCGGGAACGTTGTTGCTTTAAGCAAAATAATCATGGTGATTAAAACAAAAAAGGTCAGGCACTAGGTGCCTGACCTGCAAACTTCTGGTCGGGACGACTGGATTCGAACCAGCGACCCCTTGACCCCCAGCGAGGTCAGAATGACCCTGACCTGTGCTTATTTTGTTAAAACACGCGCAGATAGCGCAAGTAGCGCATTTCCGCATTTGCATATTTTACCAGCTCAGCGCGGTCTGTCCAGATAGCATATTTTCGGCTTCGAGGAGCGCGGTGCAGCCGATGATTTAATCAACGGGGGTAGGAGCCCCGAATCGTCGCCTCTCCGGGTTCCCGCAGGTGGGCCCGCCTGTTTCTAATCAACTGCGGATTTAGGAGCAGACATGCAGAACGAGAAATGCAGCAATAAAACCTTACGCGTATGCGGAGCCGGCGGCGTGAGGAAGAACAAGGGCAAATGGCAGGCTGTCGTGACGGTGGCCGACGAGATGACCGGGAAGAAGGTCCAGAGGACCAGGAACACCCGCGTGCCCTGCCTGAAGCAGAGCGCGCGGGGAAAGGCGGCGGCGATGCGCGTCCTCGCGGAATTCAGGTCGGAGGTCGAGCTGGAACTCGTCGAGGCCGAGGAGGCGAGGGCCGCTATCGGCGCCGGGCTTCCCGCCGAACAGCGGGATGACTACGCCGCGCTGCCGCTTTCCGAGGCGCTCGAGAAGTTCATCGACTTCTGCCTGGAGATGAACAGGATCACCCCGACGACCCGCGACGACTACCACTACAGCGCCCTGCACATCGAGCGAGACGAGCTGGGTCTGGTCCCCGTGAACGAGGTGACGACCGACGACGTCAACGCGTGGTCGAGGCGCAGGATCGCCCTGGGCACGGCGCCGGACACGCTCAACAAGTCATTCAAGCTCGGCAAGCGGCTCTACGCCGTCCTGCTGAAGCGCAGCAACGACACGATCGGGAGGAACCCGTTCGACGGCGCCCTCGCGCCCAGGGTCATTGCCAGGCCCAGAAACGCGCTGCGCTCCGACCTCGTGCCGAAGCTCAACTCGGTGACCTCGATGATGCCGGACTCGACCTTCAGGCGGGCGGTCGTGCTCGCCCTGCACACCGGGATGCGCATCGGCGAGGTCTGCGGCCTGCGCTGGTGTGACGTCGACTTCGAGTCGGGGCTCATCACGGTCAGGCACTCGGTGGCCTACGTCAAGGACAGGGGCTCCTTCATCAAGGACACCAAGAACCACGACTTGAGGACGATCCCCGTCGACCCGGTGGGCCTGCTCCCCTTCCTGAAAGAGATCCACGAGATCGATTCGCAGAGGCTCCGGGAGGCATCGGCCCTCGGCCTGCGCGACCTCGCGGACAGCTACGTCGTGTCGCGGCCGGACGGCTCCTTCGCCACCACCAGTTACATCCGCAGGGCGTTCAAGACGTTCTCGGAGACCAACGGCCTCATGGGCACCAACGACGAGCTGATCACGTTCCACGGCCTGCGCCACACCTTCGCGAAGCAGTGGATCCGCCACGGCGGCGACATCAAGGCGCTGCAGTCGATCTTCGGGCACAAGGACGCCATGGTCACGCTCAACGTCTACGCCGACATCGAGCCGATGTCCAAGATCCAGAACATGCTGCGCGTGTTGCCGAGCCTGTGGCGAGGCTACCTCGGCCTGAGGGTGGACCCCGGCCCCATGTTCCAGCAGAAGATCCGCGAGGCGATCGAGACGCTCAAGGCGTTCGGCTACGGCATCTCCGAGCCTGACGACCGCAACGTCCTCATCCGCGACGTTCAGACGATAAGCCGCCTCTACCCCACCGAGTACGCGGCAGTGCTGGGGGCCATCCCGACCGAGGCGACCGTGGTCGAGTAGAGGCTGAGACATGCGCTTTCCCAAATCCGTAGCGCAAGTACGGGAATGTGGAATAGCGTTCAGATATATTCTACCCGGTCATCTCGGTGACGCAAATGCGGCACGGGTTTCCGCGAACGCGGATGCCCGTGCCTATCTTTTTATGATTGTGAATACGCCTGCGCGAATGTAGATGAAGCCCCGCGGTTCAGGCCGGGGATTTTCAGCCGCGCCGCCCGATTTCGAATAAAGGCCTGCAAATGCAGACGGCTTTCGGGGGGCCCGACGGCACCTCTCTCAAAAATGGGAGTATGGCCCGAGGCCGCACCTGTGCCCCAGCTCCGCCACGAGGGCATCGTTGTCGGTCACCGAGACGATGGCGTCGCCGTCGTAGGGCGCCTCGATGTAGACGCGGTCGAGCGAGTTGGCCGTCCCCGCCCAGAGCGTCCTGGTGCGCCGGACGCTCCGCACGTGGGCGTAGGGTATCACCGAACGCGTCCCAGCGTACACGACGACGAGGCGGTCGCCGTAGAGCTCGAGGCGGTTGCTGCGGACGGGAAGGGCGGCCAGGGCCACGAGGGCCGGGACGGGCAGCAGCGCGAGCCAGCCCCATAGGAGCGCGGGACTCGAGCTCAGGAAACACGCGATACACGCCGCGGATAAACCGCCCGCCACAATCACCATGGCCGCTATGAACCACGGGTCTGTCCTGCCGGGGAACACCCGCTCCGGCCGCTCGTCCTTCTCACCCATTACGGCCTCCCTCCCGACGCCCTCCCTGGCGGAGCGTGGGGCCGGAGAGTGCCTTGAACCCGTCGCCGACCATCTCGCCCCCCCCCGTTCCGTGGGCCTTCTGTAGTGGTGTGTACCCCCGACTGTTCGACGGATGTCGTACGATTAAAAGTTTGTCTAACCTTTTAAGACGGGTGCAGCAAGATCGAGCAGATTGTCCGTGCGAGAGGCTTCCCGCCGCAGCGCCCGGTCTCGGGTTCGATGCATCGACATCCGTCTCAGGTGGTATCTCCGCTGCGCGGCATTGCAGGGTGCAAAGCCGCGCAGCGGAGATACCACGGAGTACGCCGAGGCTTTGCTCGCGTGGGCTGAAACATATTCCCAATCCGGGAATGCATATATATAAGTGCGATCGTTTTGCCGTAGATGGGAAACCCGTCGGCCGGGCGGGACCGGAGAGCCGGGCGGGACCGGAGGGCCGGGCGGCGAATGCGAAAGGCCGGATGCAGCCGATGCCCTGAATGAGGTCCCAACACATGGGAGGGGCAGGTGAATCCATCTCTTTGGCCGCTCCCGAGGGCATGGATTTCCCAGCCCTCGCCCCCGAGGACATCTTGCAGACGATTCGCAGGTCTCCGAGCGGTAGGTACCTGATGGAGCAGAGGGCCGCGCTGGCGTAGTTGCCGCACTTCGACGATATGGACGATGACGAGCTCCGCCAATTCGCCGCCCAAGTCAGGCCGTGATTTTATAGAATTCAGGGAGGACCGCTGTCACGTTCGCCGTTTAAGAAGGTGCCGCTTTGAAATATCT
This sequence comes from Collinsella aerofaciens, assembly GCA_008668795.1. Classification (GTDB taxonomy): domain Bacteria; phylum Actinomycetota; class Coriobacteriia; order Coriobacteriales; family Coriobacteriaceae; genus Collinsella; species Collinsella aerofaciens_AS. The sequence goes on from RQBM01000223.1 coordinate 4,407, forward strand.
CGTCGAGGATTTCGATGATCCGGCAGATCCCGTCCAAGACTACGCCGAGGCCAAGCAAATCGTCCGAAAAGTACTCGGCTCCCACCCATCGGTGAGACAAGCTGCCACATGGCCATGGAAGCCTCATTTATTTGCGAAGAACATCGGCTAGCCGCAGGATTGAAATCATCGACCGATAAGTGAGTTCCACCTTTTCGCCCGCAAGCAGTCGTTTCGAGCCAATCTCATCTAGCCCCACAAGCCGAGAAAACAGCGGGCCGCTCATCGTGCCCTCGTCAATTGACTCCCTTATGGTCTTCAAAACGTCCGTATCATGAAGCGATGCCGAGCTGTAGGGGGCAACACGAGCGGAACTCTCAATTAACGACGAGACAAAAGGATGGAGATGCTTTGGACATAGTCCATCAAACACCACATCCCCATTGTCATCCGAGCCGACCAGGCGCCAAGTATAATGATCGACCCAGTCATCTCCGTCATATATGGCGTCCATGAGCAACTTCCCGTCTAGAGAGAGAAACCTATTTGGACATCGGGGCGCAAGACCGCAATCCATATCGGGCCTGCAGCAGCTCCAACCCAACGCACCACATAGTTTCCCTTTCGTACATGTGTATCAATCTCCCCGAAATGCCGGAGAATGCAATTCCAGACCCGTTTGTCGGATAGCAATCGACGTATTTTTGTTTTCCGCTCACAACCTTGTATAGATATATCGTTCCAGCAAAAGAGAAGGTATCGTGACTATTTTAGATCTATATGGCCAATTCGAGCCCTCACCATGGCAATTGTGGCAGCTGGGTTTCTTTTCATTAAAATTTCACTTTGTTAAATCCCTGCCCCTAAGCATTAAACCCGAAGTCCACCGAGTGGGCGAAAGTAAAAGAGGGTCGAATCCGAAGCAGTTCCCAGACAATTGGCGTCCGGCCAGACACTTCGGTTTGGCCCTTTCTTTCCAGGACTCTATAACAGCAAAGCACCTGCTAGATGGGCTTTTTGTGGGTGGGTAATTGTAACAGCTGATTGAACTGCAACGCGCTGGGGCCAATAGGGCGAGGCAAACTGGCGAGGTGTGTCGTCGCGAGTGCAATCGCCACGGTCGACGACGCGGTCGTCCAGCTGCCGCGGCACGGCGCCACCGCTGTGTGTCTGGCCCTCGGCGCGACAGAAGGAGACACTGTTGTGGCCGATGGGCTAAGACCGTTGCCGACCAAGTGCCGTTAGCGGCCATTGGCACATGTCAACCAGACTGATTCTGTGGGTATAGGGTGGCATTTCACTAAGGTCGGAAACTCCCGCAACCATTGATTGATTTCGACATGTCCGAAATTCATATTACGTATATGGGTAACAATCATTTATAGGATCCCTCAAGTAACCTTAGTAACCGAACCGGGGCAGAAGGGCCTACAAACAAGCCGCGACGAACAGCTTCTTCCGCATTTCTTTAGGCAAGCGAAAAGAGGGATGACATGACGGCCAAGAGCTACGTAAAGATCGTTATTGTTGGCTCTGCACTTTGTCTTGCAATGGTGCTATGCGCATCATTTGCGAGGTATAGGTCCGAGCAATCGTTCATCGATGGCGCTGAAAACGGTTTTGGCATAGACGGGATGTATGTCAACGATGGCGCGACCAGGCCGTCTATGGCGATTCTTGCAGGCGAAGACATGGAATGGCAAATCTGTAATGACGATGGCTCTTGTCTGAGTGGTCGTTTGGCCGCAACGAGCGACCCGAATTCGTTCGATCTTCTCGACAATGATGGATCGGATTGCGGTTCAGTTCACCTGTCGTATGCATCACGAGACGGGATGGACGGCATTCTCTACGTCTCCCACGAGACTGGCGATTTCAAGATGCGCAGGACTAACCGAGTGCCGGCTTTTATCGAGGAGTGAGAACTCCCGGCGGTCTGCCGATCAGGCCGCCGGGGTATCGAACCCCGCATTCATCCGTACACACACGGATGAATGCGGGAAGTGTCCGGATGAAGTTGATAATCAAGGAAACAATGCCGTTCTGCCTGGGACGGCTTTGGACTGGACTTTAACTACAACATCGCGATCGACACTTATCAGCTCGCGCGACGCGCATAGCCAGATCTCGGACGCTGGTGCATGGAGGACCTTCGAGATTTACTGTACATCCAAAACGATGACGCACACCGCGTGCTCGCCGACTGCGAAGACGAGTTGGCTGTCTACAATGCGATCAGAAACGGCGTGAAGTCCGGAGAGCTTTCTGTCGAACCGCCGCGCCGTCGCGCGAGCCGACCTGGCAACCCGGGCAATCTGGTCCCGACTCTCCCGGTCGTATTCCTACGATATCGCCCCTAGATCACCAATGTGTCAGATAAAGAATGAGGCAATGGCTGTGATCACGCCTACGGCAGATGCAACGACTGCGCCTTTTTCCTCTCCTTTAGTCCGACGAATAGGGTTGCCGTAAAGTAAAGGGCGGAAATGCAGTCTATGGCAAGCGAAACGAGTTCCTTGGGCGGTTTCAGCAAAAGGTCGCTAGCAAAGAGTAATGCAAGCAGGGCAAAGCCGATTGTGTCCAAGTATCTCGATTGATTTTGCGACAACATGGCAACTTCCTTTCAGAACATGCAAGTGAAAAGTCGGTACGATGTCATTGCGGTTGCAAAAAAGCCGCCGCCAGGACCGGTTGTCACGAGACCGGCGATAACTTCAGCGGTGCCAGCAAGCTAGAGATCGCGCAGGCAAGCCTCCTCCTTCGCGTTCAGCTTGGCCTTGTGAGGGACGGTGCGGTTATTTGCAAATCCGTGAGAATCGCACCACGCCTTGGAATATGAATCCGTGCAGCGTCCGCGCTCAAAAAGGGATATATCGTAATTTTCGTCGTAGTTGTCTCCGACGTAGATCTCGCTGCTCTCGGCGGGAGATCCCTCGTCGGCATAGGCTGCCGCAACGGGCACAAATGGTGTCATGACAAGGGAGAGGCAAAGAGCTGCTGAGACGATGGAGGGCAGGCATTTCTTCATGGCTGGCTCCTTAATCTGGCCTTTGATAGTTACTCGATGTCGCCTTCTTCCGCTTTATATCCGTTGTATTTGGCGTATTTCTTTAATAAGGCAAGAGGTTCTTCCTCTCCTTCGGATAAGCCGATGATGTTTCCTTGATCATCCAGTATGAATACGGACGGAATATGCTCAAGTTCATATTGGTCATACACGGTCTTATCTTAATCTATGTATATGGGAAAGTCTCCTTCATGGACCGAGGCTTCTTCAATTGTGCTGTCCTCGGAAACAGTGAAAAGGTTCTTCCTTAAGGCTGCGAAATTATCAAGTTGTTGCATATCCTCTATGAGAGATTCGCAGTGCTGACACCACGATGCCCAGAACATCAAGATGTTTTCCTCATTAGGTTTTAGCTTGTTAAAATAATTGACGTTTCGGCCGAGGCTGAAATCTTGGCCCATTTTAATGGACAAAGATGAGGGATAAGCATCGTGTTGCGGTTTGATATTGACGGCGATTAAGGCGGCGAAACACACCAGAGCCGCCAAAGTCAGTAAGGCGATATCGCATTTTCTCGGTTTCCAGCTCATGACAGATTCCTCTCTCATGGTGAAACGCATACGTTTTGAGACCGGCAAGCTGATGCCGGCTCGAGGACAGCGGCCCGGTGCACCGGGCCGATCGATAGCGGTCTCAGTTTCACAGCGCAGTTTCTCAGGGCTCGCATATATAGGATCAGGGCTCGCATATATAGGAAGACTTGATTGGCAATCGATTTTAATGAAGTCGGCAGCGCATGTCAGAGTTTTCAACAAATTTAACATGCCACCCTTTATATCCGCACGCGCGTAATTCAACTCATAAGGACCGGCTATCCCTTACCTGTGACACAATCTCAAACGCACAGAACAGAATCATCAGTCCAATCATCGCATAAGAGGCAGCCGAACCTTCAAGCACTATTCCACAAAGAACAATCTCCGCGCCGCCAATAAGAACTGTTATCAGGCGCTCTGCCTTTTTGCTCTCGCCGCTCGCATAAAAAGGCGGCAAAGCGCACAAGATCACATATAGCCCGGGAAGGGAATACAGGATCGATAGTCCAAGCCCCCCATCAACCGCAGTGTTTTGCGTAAGAATCAACTGAACCCAAACGGCAATTATCACTGAGCAGGTTGTCGATAAAAGAAGACTAGAAATATAGCACGCAACAAAGTCCCGTCGCATTCGAACAGAGAAATCCGCGAACTCTCTTCGCCGCGTGGAAACAATAAGGTACACAGAAATTGCAATAGAACCAATCAGAGAAAACAGCGGAACAACCAGCAATTCAAGCTTATTACCCCATCGATCAACCACGCCCCCACTCCAATGAGCGGGAATTGTATCAGGGAGGGCTGACCAAGCCGCCCATAGAATCAGAAATGGAAGAATAGATAGGATGGAAGATGATAACACTGCAGTAATTTTTTTTGAGACTCTCATCGATTCCGCATCTCCTTGTGCGCTCACATTCCGCTCCGTCTTAAATCAAGTATACGTTTTGGAACGGGATGTCACTCCAAACGCCTTACCCTCTTAGTGTGAATGCCGCTGCGGCATTGTTGACTCATCCTTAGTAATCGCGTCTATCCTCTGCAGCATCAGCCGAAGCAATCCGAGAGGAGCCGCACATGCATGCAGCGGAAATTCCTTTCGGGGGGGGGTATCTCCCAGATTTACCCGCCGCCCGAAGGGGCAGTCGACAGTCGAGTACGTACTGATCATCGTGATCATCGTCCTGGTGGTGCTGATCGCGGGACCGTGGGTCTCGTCGGCGATCACAAACCAGTTCAACACGGTGGCGGGGACGCTCGGCAACGGAATCTCAAAGGGGAGCTGGGAGTCGGGCGGCACGGGCGGCGGCAACGGGTCGTTGACCGACGCCGACATCGTGGACCCCGTACACGGGATAGCGTTCGCCGTGTACTCGGAGGACGACCACAGCCTCATGTTCTACAAGCGCCGCGGGGTCCCCAGAGTCGGTGACATGCTCAACAGCCGCCGCGTGACGGCGGTGTATACGGGATTCGAAAATGGATACGCCTCCGCGACCGTGGGAAACGACGGCAAGACGACTGCCCCCTGGTGGCCTAACAGAAATAATATCGTGGCCGTAAAGGCCATTGACGATGGCATAGAAATCCACTCATTGGCATTTTGCTTTCAGTACATGGAGAACTGCAAGAGCTTTGATCTGGCAAAGTTCGACATGTCGAACTGCACAAATCTGCAGCACGCATTCGCGTATTGCGGCAATGCGACTTCCTTCAGTATTTCAAGCTGGGATACGTCCTCGGTCGTCGAATTCGACTCGGCGCTCAAAAACCTTTACAAGGTCGAGGAGATTGACATCTCCGGATGGTCGACGCGGAAAGCCGGCGATTTACGTCTCCTTTTTTCCGCCGACAGCTCGCTGAAAAGCGTGAAATTTGGACCAGGGTGGAAGACCTCAGATGTTATGGATATGCTCGGCATGTTTAGCTATTGCAAAAATCTAAACCTCGACTGTTCCGATTGGAATGTCCCAACCTATGCCAATCATAGTAACTTCAATCACTGCGCCCCCGGCGTTATCCTCCCGAAGGCGTGGCAGTAGGTCTGAAGAAACAAAACGGCAAGCAGTTTATGTGGCGCGGGCACCCGTGCCGCCGTTGCCTCAGCGGCACGTTACGGGCTAGTCGGTTCGCTTTAACGTACGCTCTGCATGCAATATCAATCCCCATGCGAAGGGAGTGTCGCATATGCATGCAGCGGCAATTAACCTTCGGGGGGGGGTATCTCCTAGGAATACCCGCCTCCGAGGCCAAGGAGCCATCGAGTACGTTCTGGTCATCGCGATTATCGTCCTGCTTGTGATGATAGCCGGCCCTTGGGTCTCGTCGGCAATCAGGAACCAGTTCAACACGGTGGCGGGAGTATTGGTAAACGGGACAGCAGGTGGGACTTGGGAACCGAGCGGTTCCGGCAGCGGTAACGGCGCCGATTCCGCGACCGTCCAGGCGGCCATCGCCAAGGACGCGAAGGACTGGACGCTCGATGAGCAGAAGGCCGTCGCCGAGGACATCGCCGCCAAGGGCGAGGCGTCGCCCGCCTACGCCAAGGCGAAGGCCGCGATGGATGCTGGGACGAAGTGGTCTATTAAGCTCACTAATGGCGAGACCCTCGAGTACCGCATCATCGGCATCAACCATGATAATTTGGCCGATGGCTCCGGTAAGGCGGGGCTGACGTTCCTCACCACCTCGACGGGAATCAAGTCCCGCATGAATTCGGCGAACAACAACGTCGGCGGCTGGGAGGCATCCGAGCTCCGCGCGAAGATGAACTCCGGAGAGATCTGGAACCTCATGCCGTCCGATTTCCAGTCCAAGGTGAAATCCGCCGAGAAGCTCACGATAAACACCATCGGACCAGGTAAGCCTTCCGCCGTCACAGCTACCTCCGACAGGTTGTTCCTGCTCAGCTACTCCGAGATCGTCCCGACTTCGTATTGGGCGGATAGCGACCCTTTGACCTCTTCCGAGGGCACCCAGTACGAGGCCTTCAAGGGCAAGGTGATGAATAACCACTCGGGTAACGAGTGCCTGAAGTTTGGCGGCTTTTGGTGGGAGCGTTCGCCACAGCCGCTCAGCTTTTCGTTCTTCCACGGTGTCGACTTCTGGGGCGATCCGTCGGGCAGCGGCGACCCGGCGGGCTTGTATTACGTGTCCCCGCTTGGTGCTCTAGTCTCATCTGCATCTATTGAAAGGCCCGCGCAGCCCTGTGCGGGCCTTTCTCTTGGCAACTGAAGGAACAATTTGAGGTTCGTGGCACAGGATATCGGGTTGAGGAGAAATGGGGTCATACGGCGGCTCTCAGAGCGCCTGTCGCGATCCCCCGCCATTACCTCTGCTGCACCCTCGTATAGAGTTCATCTCGCTTGCCGTTTCGTTGCAACAGCCCACTTGTCCACCGATCAAGTGAACTACTGGAATAAATACAGCGACACGCTTGTTCGTTACAGTGGCTATATCGGTGTAAATCGCCGCGATAGATACAGCCTGTACTCGGCTGTATACCTGCTACGCGTATGTAGATTCATATCGCGTTAATAAATCGGCTCAAGCGTGTGCAAAACGCACAAGTAGCCGCAAAAGGCGATTAACGCGTAGGTAGATTATAGGCACCCTGTTGCTTAATCAAAATTAAGCAATTGCTTAAAACAAAAAAGGTCAGGCACTAAGTGCCTGACCTGCAAACTTCTGGTCGGGACGACTGGATTCGAACCAGCGACCCCTTGACCCCCAGTCAAGTGCGCTACCAAGCTGCGCCACGTCCCGAAGCTTTTGTTTGTTGCTCTGCTCTCGCTCGCAACAGGGAGTATATTAACCCGAAACTTTAGACTTGTGCAAGAACTTTTTTATAAATTTTGAAGCAAGTCCAAAATTGTATCTGCGAGCTTGTGTTTTGTTAGCACGGGAAGTTCTTGCTTACCCGCTGTACTCACGATCCAGGCCTTGTTGGTATCGGTTCCAAAGCCCGAATCGGCGCGCGAGACATCGTTGGCGATAATGGCATCGCAACCCTTGCGGGCGAGCTTGCGCTGCGCGTACTCCACAACGTTATCGGTTTCGGCCGCAAAGCCGATCACGCACCGCTCTCCCTTTTGGCGCGAGAGCTCGGCCAAGATATCGACTGTCTCGATCAGTTCGATGCGATCCAGGCGCTCGTTGGCCTTTTTGAGTTTATGGTCCGCAGGGGTGGCGGGGGTATAGTCGGCGACGGCGGCCGCACAAATTGCAGCATCGGCCGTCTGGAAGGCGCTCAGTGCCGCCTGGAGCATCTCTGCGGCGGTTTGCACGCGCACGCACTCCACGCCGCGGGGCACATCGAGTGATGCCGGTCCCAACACGAGCGTGACCTCGGCACCGCGGCGTGCGGCCTCCCCTGCAAGGGCGACGCCCATCTTGCCTGATGAGCGGTTGCCAATGAAGCGCACCGGGTCGATCGGTTCGTGCGTGGGGCCGGCGGTAATCACGATGCGCTTGCCCGCCAGGTCCTGAGGCGCGGGGTTGAGCACCTCACTGACAGCCTCGACGATGTCCTCGGGCTCGCTCATACGTCCCGTGTCCACGTCGCCGCAGGCAAGGTAGCCGCTGCCGGGTCCCACCACATGCACGCCGCGGTCGCGCAACGTGGCCATGTTGGCCTGCGTCGCCGGAGCCTTCCACATGCCGTTATTCATAGCGGGTGCGATCACGATGGGTCGCGGCGTGGCCAGCAGCGTGGTGGAGATGAGGTCGTCGGCGATGCCGTTGGCCATCTTGGCGATGATATTGGCCGTCGCGGGCGCCACGACCACCAGATCGGGCTCCTGCGCCAGCGAAATGTGGTGGATAGGGTCGGAGGGATCGTCGAATAGGCCCACGGCAACGGGCTCGTTGGTGAGCGCACGGAAGGTGAGCGGGCCCACAAACTCGGTGGCATGCTCGCTCATGACGACCTTGACGCGCGCGCCGCGCTTTTGCAGCAGGCGCACGATATTGCACGACTTATAGGCGGCGATCCCGCCGGTAATACCCAGCAGGATCGTTTTTCCCTCAAGTTGCATTGAATTGTTGGGTGCCGCCATCGTTTAAGCTTCCTTGCTCGGGAGTACCAGGAGGCGGTGGCAGTATGGGCAGTGCGTAATCTCGCTACCGTCGTGGTTGAGGTCGCTCATGGACGATGCTTGAAGCGCGGTGTGGCAGACCGTGGGGATGTTCCCCTGGATGGTCTCGACGGCCAGGCCGCGGAACTGCTTGAGCAGACGCTCGTAGTCGGTGAGCACGTCGGCCGGCAGCGTGGCAGCAAGCGCGGTGCGCTCCTTAGTGGCGGCGTCAATCTGAGCCTGCAGGTCGGCAGCCTTGGCGCGGGCAGCCTTGGTGTCGGCCTTTACGCCCTCCTCGAACTTGGCGATGATGGCCTGCGCGCGAGCTTCGCGGTCAAGCGCTTCCTTATGGGCGACCACGACGTCCTTGCGGGTGTGCTCGATCTTGTCCAGGCGTTTGGCCAGGGTGGCAAGCTCGTTTTCCAGATCCTGGACCTCGCGGTAGTCAGAGCCGTCGACGTGGCGCTTCTTGGCGGCCTCGATGGCGTTGTTGGTCTGGATCTCGGTGGTGTTGAGATCGTCCAGCTCAATGTCCAGGTCCTTGCGCTGGGCGTAGAGCTTGGTCATCTCGGCCTTGAGCTTCACATAGGTCTTGCGCTTGGAAGCGAGCTCCTTGAGCTCCGGCATATTGGCAAGTTCGCTCTTGTTGCGGGCGAGCTCCAAATCGATCTGTTGCAGCTTGAGTAGCGTAGCGCCGGCGCTCATAAGTTCTCTCCTTTTGTCACAGTCCACCATTGGCAAGGGTTCAGTATTTTAATCGCATGACGGGGGTCGACCCCGGCGTCAACTGTAGAGTTCATCAATATATCAACGAACGGCTCCTCAGAGCGGTCGTGGCCGAGCAAGATCACCGGCAGCCCGCGCAAGGCAAGGTCTTGCGCCACGTGGTAGCCCGCCTCGCCCGTCACGACAACATCTGCGCCCGCGGTGATGGCGAGCTCTCCAAAGTCGCCCAGGGAGCCGCCCAAAATGGCGACGGTGCGGCACGGGCGATCGGCTTCGCCCCACACACGCGGGTCACTGCCGAAGGCCGTGGCGGCACGGGTGGCAAGATCGCGCAGCGTGCACGGGTCGTTGAGCGTTGCAAGCGCGCCCAGGCCGGTTGCCTCGGGGTCGTCCACATGCTCCAGCGAGCTCATGGGCTCAGCGCCCAGCAACTCACTCAGGCGAACGCGCGCTTCGTGCGAACGGTCCAGGTTGGTGTGGAGCGAAATAATGCTCACGCCGCAACGGGCCGCCTCGTACAGCGCAGCGCTGCACTGGGGGCGTGACGCATCCGCCGGACAAAACGCCTCGGGCGCCTTGATATAGACGGGGTGATGCGTCAGCAGCACGTTGGCACCGGCATCTTGTGCGCGGCGAACATTAGCTTCGGTCGCATCGAGTGCGCAGGCCACGCCAGCAATCTCGGCGGCAGGGTCGCCCACGGAGAGCCCTACATAATCCCAGCCCTCGGCGTCCGCCTTGGGGTAGCGTGCCAGCAGCGCGCGTTCGAGCTCGGCGACGATCATGCGGCACCCACGATCGAGAGCAGCGTCTGGGCAAACTCGTCCAGATCGCCCGGATTCACGCGGTCATCAAAGGAAATGCGCAGTGCGCCCAATGCCTGCTCGCGACCGATGCCCATCGCGCTTAAAACATGGCTCGGGTCCATGTTGCCGCTCGAGCACGCCGAGCCTGCCGATACCTCAAAGCCGGCGGCGTCGAGCTTGACGATGAGCTCCTCGGAGTCCATGCCGTCGACGTAGATCGAAACCATACCCGGCAGACGATCGGCCTGTGCGTAGTCGCCCATGGTGGCGTGAATACGCGGATGAGCCGTAAGCGTGGCGTAGAGCTTGTCGGAAAGAGCTTGCAGCATCGTACGCTCCTGGGCCACGCGGGGCGCCAACGTGCGGGCGGCAGCGGCAAAGGCCAGCTGCGTGCGCAGGTCCTGCGTGCCGGCACGACGACCGGCCTCCTGTCCGCCGCCAAAGATGCGCGGACGCAGCGGCGTGCGGTTCTTAAGGTAGAGCGCGCCGGATGCCACGGGGCCGCCGATCTTGTGCGCGGCAACGGTCATAGCATCGACGCCCAGCTCGGTGACATCGAGCGGAATATGCAGATAGCCCTGGATGGCATCGGTGTGGAACAGGGCGCCGGCGGCATGTGCAGCAGCGGCAAGCTCGCGGATGGGCTGCACCACGCCGGTCTCGTTGTTGGCGACCATAATGCTTACGAGCGCCACGTCGTCGCCTAGTAGCTCGACAAGCGTTGCAGGCTCAATGTAGCCCATGCGGCAGGGCTGTACCAGGTCGACGCTAAAGCCGGCGGCACGCAGCAGCGGCAGGTTGTCCAGGATCGAATCGTGCTCGATGGCAGATACGATCACGCGGTTACGCTTACGGTCGCGCTGACGTGTACCCTCGGCAAGACCGAGTAGCGCCAGCTGGTTGGCTTCGGTGCCGCCGTTGGTCAGAACAATCTCAGACGGGCGAACGCGCGCGCCAAAGCTGCGGGCGATCTCGCGACGTGCAACCTCCAGACGCGCGGCAGCCTTGCGGCCGAGCGAGTGCAGCGAGTTGGGGTTGACGCCCGCAAGCTCGCTATCGTCGTACTCACGCTGCGCAAGGCGCGCCTCGGCGCGCATGGGCGTCGAGGCGGCGTAGTCAAGATTCACGGGTATGCGGTTTTGACCTGCGGTCATAAGGGTTTATGCCTCCTGTGCAGCCTCGTTGCCCAGCTTCTGCAGCAGCGCAACCTCGGCAGCGGGATCTTCGGACTTAAATACGGCAGCACCGGCCACGAGCACGTTGGCGCCGGCCTTGACGACCTCGGCAATGTTCTTGGAAGAAATGCCACCGTCGACCTCGATCAGGGGCGAAACGCCGTGACGCTCGCACATGGCCTTGAGCTCGTGGAGCTTAGCGATGGTGCCCGGGATAAAGCTCTGGCCGCCAAAGCCGGGGTTCACGCTCATGAGTAGCACCATGTCGACGACATCGATAATGCTCTCGAGCACGCACACGGGGGTGGCGGGGTTGAGCACCACGCCGGCCTTAACGCCGCGCTGCTGCAGATGCGTGAGCGTGCGGTGCAGGTGCGTGGAAGCCTCGTAGTGCACGGTGATCATGTCGGCACCGGCGTCGGCGTACCAATCGACCGTCTCGTCGGGGTTCGACACCATCAGGTGCGCGTCGACCGGTACATCGGTGGAGCGCTTGACGGCCTTGAGGATATCAACGCCAAAGGTCAGGTTGCCGGTAAAATGACCGTCCATAACGTCGAAGTGCACGTAATCGGCGCCGGCGATCTTGTCGAGGTCGCCCTTGAGGTTGGCCATATCGGCCGAAAGAATCGAAGGAGCGATTTTAATGGAACCCATGGTAGAAGCCTTTCTGCGCTAGTCGGTGATTCCGTAGAACTCTTGAGAGGGGACGCGGTCGGTAAGGATCTCGAGCGCCCTATCCAAAGTAACACCGTTGTAGAGCGTTTGCTCCACGGCAAAGGTGAGCGGAATGTCTACGCCCAGTGAACGGGCAAGCTCGCTCACGCTGCGGGCCGCGACGGCGCCCTCGACTACCATGTGCGTGCGTGTCTGGTACTCGTCGAGCGAGACGCCGTGGGCAAACTCGTAGCCAAAGGTGCGGTTGCGCGAATGCTCCGAGGTGCAGGTGGCAATGAGGTCACCCATGCCGGCAAGTCCCATGCAGGTCATAGCTTGACCGCCGCGGGCGTGCACCAGACGGCTGATCTCGGCCAGGCCGCGTGTCATGATGAGAGCGAGCGTGTTGTCGCCCGCACCGGTGCCGGCGGAGATGCCGCACACGATGGCGATAACGTTCTTCATGGCGCCGCAGACCTCGACACCGGTCATGTCTTGCGACAGATAGATGCGAAAGGCCGTGGACAGGAGCAGGTCCTTAAAGGTCTCCCCTATCTGCGGGTCTTCGCTGGCGATGACGGCGGCAGAAAGTCCGCCGCGGCAGATTTCCTCAGCATGGTTGGGGCCCGAGAGCGCCGCGACACGCGACTCGTTGCCGATCTCGCTGGCGATGACCTCACTCATGAGCAGGCCGGATTCGGGCTCAATGCCCTTGGTGAGGCAGAGCACCGGGGTATCGGCGGCGATAAAGGGCGCGGCCTGGTGGCACACGCTGCGAAGGTGCGTCGAAGGAACGGCAAAGATGATGGCCTCGGCGCCGTCGAGTGCCTGGGTCAGATCCGTCGTGGCGAAGACGTTGCCGGGCAGCTCGTAGCCCACAAGGTAGCGGGGGTTGCGGTGCTCGCCATTGATGCCGGCGGCCGTCTGATCGCTGTGGGCCCACATAGTCACGCGCTCGGCTCGCGCGGCAGCAAGGCCGGCGACGGCGGTTCCCCAGGAGCCAGAGCCAATCAGCGCAACATTCATGACTCTCTCCTACTTATCGTCGGGCTCGGTGACGCGCTTGGTAAACGAGAGCTTGGACTCCTTACCCGTCATGAGCTTTTTGATGTTCGCACGATGGGCCCACACCACGGTGATGCCGATCAGCGCCATGCAAAACTTGAGTCCCAGGCTGCTGTACGGAAAGACCGTGCAGGCGGCGATGGGAAGGCCGATGGCGGCGGCAAGCGAGCCCACCGACACAAACTTGGTGATGGCGACGGCCACGATAAACATGCCCAGCAGCGAAAGCCCGATGGGCCAGTACCAGGCAAGAATCACGCCCAGGCCCACGGCGATACCCTTACCGCCGTGGAAGTTAAGGTAGGGCGAGAAGATGTGTCCCCACACGGCAGCCAGGCAAATGACGCCGAGCATCCAGTCGCCTGCGGCACCGGGTGCCATGATGCTCACAGGGAAGCCATAGCCAACGCTCGCGATAAGCGGACGGGCGATAAGGACGCAGATGGCGCCCTTCAGGCAGTCGAGTAGCAGCGTGAGCGCGGCCACCTTGGGGCCGGCTACGCGCAGGGCGTTGGTGGTGCCGATGTTGCCGGAGCCCGCCTTGCGAATGTCCGTGTGATTGAACACGCGGCCCAGGATCAGGCCAAACGGAATCGCTCCGATAAAGAACGAAACAACGGCGCAGATGGCGGTCAGCAGAATCGGATTAAGCATCCTTTTGCTCCTTCTTCCTAAAGAAGAGTCGAATGGGCGTGCCGGCAAAGTCGAAGGTCGAGCGCATGCGGTTCTC
>RQBM01000211.1:0-6655 GCA_008668795.1 Collinsella aerofaciens
ATCGGGATGATGCCGAAGACGGCGAAGATGATGAAGTGCGGAGCGATGTACGGCAGCGCGTGCCAGATAGAGTTCTTGCGCTTCATGGATGATTTTGCGGATCCGATCGTAGATGCCTTGCTCATCACGATTCCTCCTGAATCTCGATTTGGCCCTGGGCCATGAGGTCGAGGGTCTTCAGACCTTCTTCAAGACCAACATTGCCGTAGACGATGTCGTTGTATGTGCCCCAACCAGCGGTCGCGTAGCCTCCGTAGAGATAGTTGGAGGTCTTGATGTAGTCGCGTTCCTTCTTGCTGTTGGTGAAGGACGCCTGGATCAGCTTCTGGTACTCCGGGTTGTTCAGATCGCGGTATGCCGGCGAGATGGAACCGACCTCAGACCAATCCATCCAGTGCTCGTACACGTACTTGACGAAGTCGGCGGCGGCTGCGGATTTCGCCGCGGAGCGGTGCGGATCCTTCAACTGCATCCAGTTGCACTGGTAGAAGAAGTTCACCGGATTGTCGGCGCTGTACTGCAGGGTGTTGGCTTCCGCGATCTTGTCGGCGCCCAAGGTGTTGGACATATTGCCCTGCGCCCACGTGCCAAGCTGCGCGAACACGGCCTTGCCGGAACCGAACGCCTGCTCGCCGTCGACGTCCATCGGGGCGATCACACCGGCGTCGTACGCTTCCTTGAGCTTCTCCATGGGCTTGCGCCACACGTCCTTGGTCAGGTCGTCCATATCGTTCTCAAGCGTGCCGCCCGCGCCGTACAGCAGGGACATGAAGGCCCACGGCAGATTGCCGTAAGTCAGCGCGTAGGTGCCCTTGGGTAGCTTGCCCTTGAGGTCCTTGATCTCGTCGATGGTGACGAATCCGTCGTCGAGGATGTACTGCAGGTTGTACTTCTTGACCAGGTCCTTGTTGTAGTAGATGGCCATCTGGTACAGATACAGCGGAATGCCGTAGGCCTTGCCATTGACGGTGACGCCCTTCCAAGTGGTGGGCAGGAAGCTGCTCTCCTTGAGGTCCGGGGCGACCTTCTGCCAATCGTCCATGGTGTCGAGCAGACCTTGGGACTGCAGAACGGCGGTCTGGAACTGGTCGCCGATGATGATGTCGGGGATGTTCTTGCCGGTCTGCATCACGGAATAAATCTTCGTGGTCAGATCGCCGCCGTTCATCGGCTGGAAAACGACCTTGTAATCGCTCTGGGCGTTGTATTCCTTGACGATGCGCTGCATTGCAGGACCGTCATCGCCCACCAGATTGTTCCAGAAGTAAATGGTCTTGCTTTCACCCGAAGAGGCACCACAGCCTCCGGCGGCAAGCACAAGTCCAAGTGACGCACACACGGCTACGGCAGCCTTGGCAAAGCGCCGCAACCCGGTAAGATGCCTGGATGTAGACATTGTTTCCTTCCTTTTCCTCAACGGACCATCGCTGGACCGCTCCTCGTTGCAATCCGAATGGGAAGAATCCTTTTCGATTGAGCCTCCCTGCTCATTTGCAACGTTGTAATTTTGATTATACAGCTATTTTCATCGTTGTACAAACGGTAACACGCCGACGACAACAGCCAGCTTTATGGATGGGGTTATAGACAGGGTGACCCCTCCGGCCACGCCCCTCAGTGGCCTACGGCCGGAGTTCCCGCAAGCGGGCCACCATCAGCGGGCAACACGTCCGCGGTAGTGGGGGTCCACAGATTATCAGGTTCCGGCACGCCGAAATCCGGACCGTCGGCGGTCCACTTGACCACACCGACGCGCGCGTGGCGATTCGGGTCGAACAGCGGATCGCCCTTAATTTCCGTGTAGTTGCGGCAGTGGTAAATCATCAGGTCCTCGGTGCCGTCCTCGGACTTGGTGAATGAATTGTGGCCCGGACCATACTGACCGTTCTCGGCGCAGGTCTTAAACACCGGCACCGGGCTCTTAGTCCAGGAGGCCTTGTCCAGCAGATCGCTGCCGCGCTCGGCGGTCAACAGCCCCACGGCGTACGGAACTCCGGTGCCGGAGGCGGAATACGTGATGTAGATCTTGTTCTCATGGAACAGGAAGGCCGGTCCTTCGTTGACCAGGAAGTCGATGCATTCCCAGTCGTATTCCGGCTTGGTCAGCATGACGGGCTCGCTGCCCAGCGTCCACGGATTGGCCATCTTGGCGATATACAGATTGGAGTTGCCTTCGATGGCGGGATCCTTCTGCGCCCATACCAAGTACTGCACGCCATCGATCACCTCGGTGGTGGCGTCAAGTGCGAAGGAGTCGATCGGGGTGATGATCTGGCCCTTCTCCACCCAGTTGTCGGAAGTTGGATCGTCGTCGGTGTTCTCCAGCACGAACATGCGGTGCGTCGGCAGGCCGGATGCTTCGAAATCCGTTGCGGCGCCTGCGAAGTAGATATACCATGCGCCATTGATGCGGTGTAGTTCGGGGGCCCAGATGTAGATGCTTGCCGGGCCGGATTCGTGCTTGCGCCACACCACCGTCTCCGGAGCCTTCTGCAGATCGTTGATGCTCGACGCGTGCCGGATGGCGATGCAGTTGTATTCCGGATCGGAGGCGGTGAAATAATACTCGCCGTCAACCTTGAGCACCCAGGGGTCTGCGCGCTGAAGCACGATCGGATTGTTGTAAACAACCATGTTTAGTCCTTCCCAATCCGTTGTTCCAGTATTTACAACGTTGAATATATCATTCTTACATCGTTGTAACAACTTGGGCGCGTCATTGTCAGAAGATGCTTGGATGCGGTGCCGCCGCCGGGCATGGGCGTCCATCGTTTGCGCCATTCATGCCAATGTCGGTGTCGCCGTCGGTCAGGGGTGCTCGACACACTCAAGGCCGGTCGGCCAAGCTTACGGGCGAGCGCCCATGCCCGGCGGCGGCACCTTTGGGGAAGAGCCAACCGATGGGTACGGCAACGAGGGCCGGACGGAAAGTATCCCGGTACGCCAGGAAATTTGCCGCAGGCAGACGAACGCTTAGAGAACGAGGGAATCGGCGGGGAGTTTGGTGGATTGGCGCACGACCAGCGATGATGTGACCTTGCGGAAGACCTTCTCCCCCGGCCTGTCGGCATTCGGGTCACGGCCGTCGATGCGCTCCTTGAGCACTTTCACCGACAGACGGGCTACCGCTTCAAGTCCCGGCGCGATCGACGTCAGCGCCGGCGACAGGTACTGTGAATCGTCGGAATTGTCGAAACCAACCACGGAGATGTCGTCGGGAATGTGCAAGCCGTGCATCTGAATCGCGTGCATCACGCCGGAAGCCAGCATGTCGTTCAGCGCGACGACGCCATCGACTTTGACGCCGGAATCCAGCAACGCGTTCATGGCCCTCACACCATCGCTACGATGCCACATGCCCGATTCGACGACCAGCCGATCGTCGAATTCGACGCCGGCCTCCTCCAGCGCCTCAAGATACCCTTGGTAGCGCAGTGCGGCGGAACCGACTTTCTCCCCCGGATGAACGCCGACCACGGCCACGCGGCGGCAACCGGTCGTCAGCAGATACTGCGTGGCCCGCTTCGCGCCTTCCACGTTCTCGGTGGCGATGTGATCCACCTGGTCGGTGAAGATGCGTTCGCCAACCAGCACAAGCGGATAATCGACCTTCAGCCGCTCGACGTCATCCTGTCCAAGCTCCAATGGGCTGTAGATCAGGCCGTCGATCATCGTCTGCTGGGACCCGTGCAGCGCTTCCAACTCGCCATCGCGCGAATATTGCGTCGGCTCCACGATCACGCGCAGACCGACTTTCTTCGCTTCTTCGATGACCAGCGATGACAGCTGCGCGAAATACGGCATCTGCAGATCGGGAATGGCCAAGCCGATGATGCCGGTCTGCCCTCGGCGCAGGTTGCGCGCCGATACGTTCACCGTGTATCCCAGTTCCACGATGGCTTTGTTGACCTTGTCGCGCGTGGCCTGCGAGACGAATTCGTAGTCGTTGACCACGTTGGAGACGGTTTTGATCGACACTCCGGCCGCCTTGGCCACCTCACGCATGGTCACGACATGCTCGCCGTTTCCCCCCGTTCGCTTCGGCATATATACCCCTTTTGTCATTCAGCGGACTCAGTCGGCATCGAAGAAACCAACCTCCATCGTTACACCAGCATAGTCGGGGTCGAGTTCCTCCGCCGTTTGCATATCCAGGATGGGCATGCCCTCCTTGGACCAGTGCACGCGGCGCACCTGGGCGTCGCGGCCACCATAGCGGCCGTGCTCGTATTCGGCGTTGTGGAACACGTAGATGAGGTTGCCGTCCTCGTCATGCGACCACATGCCGTGGCCGGTGCCGAGCTGCCAACGCCCGTTGTACATGCCGGACTTCTGCAGCGGATAATCGAGCTTCGTCCATACGCTGGCGTCGGTGAGATCGGCCCCCTGTCCGGCCGGGGCGGTGACCAGGCCGGTCGTGTAGTCGATGCCGACCAGCGAGCCCGAGTAGATCAGGAAAATCGTTCCGTCATGCACGATGGCGTTCGGTCCTTCGGCGATCATGTTGTCCCATGCGAATTCCGGCACGACGATCTGCTTCGGCTTGCTGGTGAGCCTCGCCGGACGAGCCGGGTCAAAGCTGGCGATCCAGATGCTGCCGACCTGCTGCCATGCGTAGTACCAGCGGCCCGAATCGCACAACACGGTCATGTCAAGCGAAATGCGCTGGATCGGATTGAGCGTCTCGCCATCCGGGTCGAGGATAGGCTCGGGCACCGTCCAGTTCTCCGGCTCGCGCGGATCAAAATCCGTGCCGTCGGAATGCTGCTTGAGCTGCATGATGTGGCAGCTGCCGGTCCACATGTCCGGTTTGCCGGCACGATCGTTGGGGGTGCCGTCGGGATTGACGCGCGGCCCATCGAAGCAGGGCATGAACAGGACCGACAGCTTGCCGCCGATCACATGCAGTTCCGGCGCCCAGAAGCAGCCGGTCATCGGACGATCTTCGCTATTGAGATCGCCGCATGCGAGCAGATCGATCTCCTTGGCCCGTCCACCCGCGGCGTCGGAAAGCGCTTCGATGGAGTCGGCGATGCGCAGCGGCATATGGGTTCTACCGTCGTTCGGATCCACGCAATTGCCGTCGGTGTCATCGGTGGCGATGAACATGAACATCGGCTTGCCATTGAAATCCCACGCGAACACCGATGGATCGGCGCGCTCCACCGCGAACGGCACCGGATAGACGCTCTGGCGGATCACACCTTCGACGGTACGGGTCTGGCCGGCCTTGAACGTTCCCTCGGAGGCCTCCTGGCCGATGGCCTCAAGCTGGGCCATGTTCCAATCCACCGCGCGCGTGGCCTGCGAACCGTCGCTGTATGACAGTTCCGCACGGGTTGCGGCCAAGGCCAGAACCGCATTCCGGGCATCCTCACCATGCAGGCCCGCATCGATTCGCTGGGCGGGCACGGACGTTCCGGTATTGCGGATGCGGCCGAAGCGCTCGATCAGGCGCTCGGCCTCCGGCTCACTGATGGCGATGCTGTTGCCGACGACGGCGTTCGGAATGCCGCAATCCCCGGTCTGACGCAACGGCTGCGACGACGCCGATTCCACGACATCAAGCGGCCTGCCCGAACCGGCGGCGGCTACGATATCGGCCGTCCGCGCGGTGCGTGCCTTGCCATCGTCACCGGTCCAGGAGACGACGTAGCACGCGTCCGCGGCGTCGAAAGAGACGGACGGGCGATTGACCCCACCGGTGGTGCGCAACAGCACCAGCCCCCGCTGGTCGAACGCCGTCAGATCATCGCTGATGGCGAGCAGGAATGCCGACCGTTCGGAACCGTCCGGTTCACCGCCGCGGGCGGTACGGGTCGCGGCGATGGCGAATCGTCCGTCCGCGAGACGGAACAGGAACGGGTTCTTGAGTGATTTCAGCGTGATATCCATACCGGGCATGACCACGCCATGGGCGACGGCGTCGGTGGCGGGGCGAGGCGCGTCGAACGGGTCGGCGGCGAAGCGCGCCGCGGCCGTGCACGCACGGCGGGACTCCGCGGTCGCAGCGGCGATCGGTACACCGGCCGCGAAGAAGATGCCATAGTTTTCGTTCAGCGGCTGCCACTCGGCGTCATCGCCGGAACGTAGCGCCAAATGCATGCTGTAGGCGATGTCCTCGTTGTTCGCCTCTTCGCGTCCGGTGGCTTCGCGTGTATAACACAGCAGGGAATAATTGGCCGACATGGAAGATCCTTCAGTAAGCAGATACAGGTTTTATAACGATGTACTATACCGTGTTTTACATCGTTGTACAACTTGGTGTGGCGGCCTTGTGACACCCTTCATCCGCGGAGGGGGAAGCGTCACGGAACGCGCTCGTCATACTTGTGAGCGGGCGCATCGCATGGCACATGACAACGACGAGGGGCTTCCCGGTTACCCAGAAAGCCCCTCGAATCATATCCGGCGCGTTTGCTCAACGCGTCCGTGCAATCAGCGCAATCAGCGCTCGGAACGGTTGATGGCCGAGATGATGGCCTTCAGCGAGCTGGTGACGATGGAGGTATCGATGCCGACGCCCCACACGATGCTCGTGTTGTCTTCCTCGCCGATCTGGCATTCCACATAGGAAGCGGCCATGGCATCGGTGCCGACGGACATGGTGTGCTCCACGTAATCCATCACCGAAGCCTCGATGCCAAAGTTGCTC
>RQBM01000210.1:0-4808 GCA_008668795.1 Collinsella aerofaciens
AGCCCCGTACCTCCGCAAAAAACCGGCAGGCAACCCGAACCAAGGAGACGTTCAACATGCGCGCGAGCGTCAGCCTGATAAAGCGCAGCAGAATATGCCACACCCGGCTCTACAATGTCGACGAGACGCAGCGGCGCCGTGCACTCATCGGGCGCCATCTTTGCGGTACCGATGTCCATGCCGTGATAGATTTGCATCGCATCGCACGACAGCACTTCGGACGAAAGACGAGCTGCCAAACGGTCGGCAACATCACTCTTACCAACCGCCGTCGGACCGACGATCGCAACGGCGGAAAGTCCTGCCCTGGGAGAAACCATTAGCGCGGCTCGCCCACAACGGAGCCGGACAAATACCAGGTCTTGGCAACGTCAACGTCAACATCAACGATCTTGCCAACAAGCTGATCGATGCTGTAACCCTCGGGGATAGGCGCATGCACGGTCTGATTCTTGGGACTCTTGCCCAGCAGGACCGCGTCGTTCTTTTTACTCGTTCCCTCAATGAGCGCCGGCACCACAGTATGAAGCTCACCCTGGTTATACTCGTGTGCCGTAGTCTCGATAACCTTAACCAGGCGGTTGAAACGCTCGAGAATAACCTCATGCGGCGTAGGATCGTCAATCTCTGCGGCCGGGGTACCGGCGCGCTTGGAATAGATGAAGGTATAGGCCTGAGCATAGCGGACCGTCTCGGCAAGTGAGAGCGTCTGCTCAAAGTCCTCTTCAGTCTCGCCCGGGAAGCCAACGATAATATCGGTCGAGAGCGCGATATCGGGCATGCGGTTGCGAATGCGATCGACCAGGCCCAGATAGTCCTCGCGTGTATAACGGCGATTCATCTCTTTGAGGATACGCGTGGAGCCCGACTGAACGGCCAAGTGAAGCTGCGGCATGACGGCGGGCGTCTCGGCCATGGCGTCGATGGTCTCGGGCAGCAGATCCTTAGGATGAGAAGAGGTAAAGAAGATGCGCTCCACACCCGTATCACCCACGGCACGCAGCAGATCGGCAAAACGCGGCTTGCCAAACAGATCGCGACCATATGAGTTAACGTTTTGGCCCAGCAGCGTAATCTCGCGCACGCCCTGGCGCACCAAACCGGTCACCTCGTCGACAATTTCCTCGAAGGGGCGGCTCTTTTCGCGACCACGCACGTACGGCACGATGCAATAGGTGCAGAAATTATTGCAGCCCGTCATGATGGGCACCCAGGCGTGATACTGGGTCTCGCGATGCCACGGCATGCTCATGGCATCCGTATCCTCATGCTCATTGGTGCGGATATGACGCTTGCCATCAAGGAACGCCTCGGCAATGAGCTCTGCCACATGTGCGATGGAATGCGTACCAAAGATGACATTGACGTTATCGACGTTGGTGAGCAGGCCCTCGCCATCGCGCTGCGCGATGCAACCGCCAACGGCAACCACGCGCTTGCCCGAAGGCGAAGGCGGCAGGCTTTTGCAGGAATTGCACTGACCGTACAGGCGAGTATCGGCGGCCTCGCGCACGCAGCACGTCATGAAGACAACGATATCGGCATGCGCGGGATCGAGCGCCATGAGGCAACCATACGAATCGAGCAGACCGCTCACGCGCTCGGAGTCGTGCTGATTCATCTGGCAGCCAAAGGTGCGGATAAAGTAGGTTTTACCGGCAAGAATATCGCGTACGGAACGCTGGTCCATGTGCATAAGTCCTAACGATGGAGAGGGGGGGCGAATCGAGGCAAGCAGAAGCTATGCCACAGGCTTAACATCATCCATGACGACGTTATCCATAGCAGCTCGATTGATCTGGTGAACGTAGATAGAAAGGCGAATGGCCGTGCGCGACTCCCCGTTAATGAGGATGTCGGAGAACACGGGCGCGCAGGAAATATCAAAACCGGTTGGAATCAAAAAACCGCGCGCGATAGCCACGGCCTTAATGGCCTGGTTGACAGCACCAGCGCCGACACACTGGATGTTGACGGGTACACCATCCTTGACCATGCCGGCGATGGCGCCGGCAACGGACGCGGGCGATGATTTGCTTGATACCTTCAGGCAATCCATGAAGAAACTCCTGCGTTTAAAAGTACGTTTTAACTGCAATAACTGTATCGTACCGAGTGGACTCGGTAAAGGCACTATTCCTCTTTGGCAAGATCGAAGGTCACAGTGATTCGATCACGCGAAACACGAATCTTTGGGTCGCCACAAAGGTTGAGATAGTACCGGGCGGCAAGGTCATTAAAGTCACGCTCCACAGCACGCGAAAACTGTGCCATGTCATCCTTGGCAATACGTAGCCCGCGACGATCCTTCGCAAGATCGACAGGAGCCGGCGCATGCGAGGACGAATCACGCTCGCGCAGCAGACGCGCGGTCACACCGCGAACGGGCTTAATCTGCCCTGCCAAAATGCGATGAGCAGTGCGCTCGGACATCTCAAGACCCAAACCCGAACAGATACGGATAAAGTCCTCGGCATCAGAGGCAAGGCCTAAACGATCGACAACCGGAAGCTCACTCTCGTCATCAATGAACAGGAGACGCGACGTATCGAGCCGACTTGACGCCTGAGCATAAAGGGTCGCGGCAATCTCAGACGGAGAACCAAGATAGACATCGCAACCACACAACTCCTCGAGCGCAAACTCACAAGCAGCGCGAATAATATTATGCGGGCCGCGAGCACAGACATAACGTCCGTCCTCATCCCTGACGGCCTGGGGCCAGCTGGACTGATCGGCACGCTCACTGAGGCGGTCGGCCGCAACGCTCACCTTAAAGGCCGAGCCAAGGTCGACACCAGACGTGACCACACGGGCCTCGTCAGTGTTCTGCTTGATCGAAAACAATGCCATGCCACGACCGTGAACGCCCCAACGGTCCATCTTCATGCTCTCGAGCTTGGAGGTAACGCGGGCATCGAAGATTCGCTCTTGCATATCCTGTGGAACGCCCGAACCGTTATCCAGAAAGACAAGCGTGCGGACGCCATCTTCCTTGGTCGTGGCGAGATAGACCTTGTCGGCACCAGCATCGCGAGCATTACGGAGCATTTCGATGACGATATCCTCGACATGCTGAATGTCGTGCTTTGCCTGGCGCCGCTCGGCCTCCGAAACGCAGAGGCGGACATACCCCTCGCCAAGGTTCTCCTCGACGCGAAGGTTGCCCTCCCCCGACATCGACGCGATAAATGAGATGAGCTCGTTCGCGTCGCTCATGTTATTTAGCGATATCGACAGCGCGGCTCTCGCGAATCACGACGACGCGCACCTGACCGGGATACTCCATCTCTTCCTCGATCTGATGGGCGATATCGTGAGCCAGGACCGTGGACTGGGCATCGGAGATCTTGTCCGGCTGAACCATGACGTGTACCTCGCGACCAGCCTGCATGGCATAGGTACGCTCGACGCCTTCATGGGAGTTGGCGATCTCCTCGAGCTTCTCGAGACGCTTGATGTAGTTCTCGGCAGACTCGCGACGGGCACCGGGGCGAGAAGCAGAGACAGCATCAGCGGCCTGTACCAGGACATCGAGCACCGTGTTAGGGTCGACATCGGCATGGTGAGCCTCGATAGCATGAACGATAACGGGCTTCTCGCCATAACGGCGGGCAAGCTCGGCGCCGATGACGGCATGCGGACCCTCGACGTCGTGGTCAATTGCCTTGCCCAGGTCGTGCAGCAGGCCGGCGCGCTTGGCGGTCACAACGTCCAGGCCAAGCTCGGAAGCCATCACGCCGCACAGGTCAGAGACTTCGAGGGAGTGCTGAAGCACGTTCTGACCAAACGAGGTACGGTAGCGCAGGGCACCAAGGGTCTTGACGATCTCGGGGTGCAGGTCGTGAATGCCGGTATCGAAGGCAGCCTGCTCGCCAGCCTCGCGCACGCGCTGCTGAACCAGGTCGGCAGCCTTGTGATACATCTCCTCGATGCGGGCGGGGTGAATGCGGCCGTCGGCGATGAGGTTCTCGAGGGCAACACGGGCGGTCTCACGACGGACCGGGTCGAAGCTCGAAAGAACGACGGTCTCGGGCGTGTCGTCAATCACGAGGTTGACGCCGGAAACCTGCTCGAAGGTCCGGATGTTGCGACCCTCGCGACCGATGATACGGCCCTTGAGGTCATCAGAGGGAATGTGCACGGAGGTAACGGTGACCTCGGCTGTGTGGTCGGCAGCGCAGCGCTGAATCGCCAGGGACAGAATCTCCTGGGCGGTCTTGTGGCACTCGGCGCGAACCTGCTGCTCGGACTCGCGAATGATCGTGGCGGCCTCGTGGGTGACCTCGCCGCGAACCTTATCGAGGAGCTCCTTGTGGGCATCCTCGCGGGTCAGGTCGGCGATACGCTCGAGCTCGGAGGTCTGCTTGGCGCAGAGCTCCTCAAGCTCGCGGGAGCGTTTCTCGACCTGACCGGCCTGGCTGGACAGCTGGTGCTCACGCTTGTCGAGAGCGTCGTTTCGGCGATCGAGGGACTCCTCGCGCTGCATCACACGGTTCTCGAGCGTACGAATCTCGCTCTTACGCTGCTTGTCCTCGGCCTCGGCGGCCTGCTTGTTCTTGATGATCTCCTCTTTAGCCTCGAGCAGAGCCTCTTTTTTGAGGGTCTCGGCCTGACGCTTAGCATCACCGATCAGGGACTCAGCCTGCGCGTGTGCCGACTGAATCTTTTCGTCGGCCTCGTGAAGACTACCCTGCTTGGCGGTGCGCATGTAGGCAATGGCGGCGATGGCACCCAAAACGATGCCAACGAGCGCTGCGATGATAGGCATGCTCACTCCTTTTTATGGATTCGTTACACAACAAAGC
>RQBM01000022.1:0-4150 GCA_008668795.1 Collinsella aerofaciens
GCCCTCGTAGGGGGTGTAGTTCTTCTGGATGAAGTCTCGGACGTCAACCTCTCCCGTCCAAATGCCTTCCTTGAAGCCTTCCCATGCCTCCTGCATTGTGTAACCACGCTCCTAGTTACGTGTAATGCGGCGCTCTCTCACACCGCTGCTTATTGAATTCTTGAATTTTCGGCTTGCACCACCGGCTTCTTCCGTTCTTCACCACACGTTGGTGCAGGAAAAACGTTTGTCCACCTTGGAACTACAACCCAAAACCCAAGATTTCACCCGTCTGAGAAGGATAACATAGCCACCCTCTCCATCTGGGCTGTTATATGTTTCTTTTTTTATATCATAAGAGCGTTTTTTACAAACCCGCAGGAAATGCGAGCGCGAGCAACTACCGTTCACCGATTTGTATGGTATTTTTCCTTGCCTTTGTACGACGTTCACTCTAGCTGTTATGCCAGCTTTAGCAGAGTAAAGTGCCTCTGAGTAGGCTTTGGGACATGCCTTACGATCTACCCCTTACTTTGCTGATACCGACGGTGTACGGAGGTCGCCTAAAGGTTGTTTTCTAGGCATGACCCAAAATCTACCGTATAGGGTGCGCGTGCAAGGGTATCATCTTTCACCGAAAATAGTTTCTAGTGTTAGGGGTTTTCGGTGGAAGATACCGATTTCCATGAGCTTGGACGTCAGCTCCTTACCGAGTTTGGCAGCATGCACCAGCGCGTTTCGCGCTTTGCCGACCAGGCTCTGGGTGGCGAGATGGCCGTCATGCGCGCCCTCATGCGCGCCGGCGGCTCGCTCACGCCGAGCGAACTCGCTGATCGCGCCTGGGTCTCGAGCGCCCGCATCGCCAATATCCTGCGCGCCCTCGAGGCCAAGGGCTGGGTCGAGCGCGAGCACTCAAAGACCGACCGTCGTCGCGTACACGTCACGGTGACCGACAAAGGATTCCAGGTTATCGAAATCAAACGTCGGGAATTCGAGGACCGCACCGCGGCCTTCCTCGAGCAGCTTGGCGAAACAGATACCCAAGAGATGGTGCGCCTTCTTAGACGTGCCAACGAAATTATCGACCGCAATCAAGAAAGGAGAGATGCCGAGTGAGGATTCTCAAGCTCTTTAAAAAACATATCCTGGCACTGTTCGCAGCTATCGTACTTATCGTAATCAGCTGCAACGCCGATCTGGCGCTGCCTACCTATATGAGCGACATCGTCGACGTGGGTGTGCAGCAAGGCGGCATCGCGTCGCCCGTACCCGACACCATCCGCGCCGAATCGCTCGACGACCTCGAACTCTTTATGAGCGCCAAGGACGCCAAGGCTGTGGAGGCCGTGTTTAGCAAGGCTGACAAAAACGACATTCGAACGTACGAGGGCACCGAGGAAGAGCGTGCCGATGGAGGCAAGATTGCCGACATTATGAGCCTGCCCGAAACTGTTGTCCTTTCGCTCAACCAGGGCATCGACGCCAACTCCATGGGCGACATGATGGGCTCGTCCAGCGAGAAAGACGACAACGCTG
Source organism: Collinsella aerofaciens (assembly GCA_008668795.1). Classification (GTDB taxonomy): domain Bacteria; phylum Actinomycetota; class Coriobacteriia; order Coriobacteriales; family Coriobacteriaceae; genus Collinsella; species Collinsella aerofaciens_AS. The sequence goes on from RQBM01000022.1 coordinate 1,516, forward strand.
CCCAGGCCATGCCCACCCCCGAGCAAATGGCAGCGATGACGCCCGAGCAGCTCGCCGAGATGCAGCAGAAGGCCGCGGCGGCGCAGAACATGCAAAAGCAGATTGATGCCGACGGCGGTAAGATCACTATGAAGAGCCTGCGCCTGGGTGTCGAGGGCGGTCTGGTAGACCAAAGCAAGCTCGTCGAGGGCGCCAACCAAATGGCGGACAAAATGGGCTCCATGTCGGGCTCCATCGTCACCCAGCGCGCCGTGAGCTATGTACAGGACGAGTACAAGGCACAGGGCATCGACCCCGCCGACGTGCAGAACGCCTACCTGGGCCGCATGGCGACCACGATGTTTGGACTGTGCCTCGTGTCGCTCGTCGCCACCATCCTGACCGGTGCCGTGGCTTCGCGCACCGCCTGCTCCATCGCCCGCGACCTGCGCCGCGAGACCTTCAACAAGGTTATGCACTTCTCGCCGGCCGAGGTGGGCAAGTTTAGCCAGGCCTCGCTCATCACCCGCTGCACCAACGATATTCAGCAAATCCAGATGGCCGCAACTCTGTTTATCCGCATGTGTCTGATGGCCCCCGTCATGGGCATCGTCGCCGTCATGCGCGTCCTGGCCAACCACACCGGCCTGGAGTGGACCATCGCCGTGGCCATCATCGCGGTTTCGGCCGTTGTCGGCGTGCTCATGGGCCTCACCATGCCCAAGTTCAAAAAGATGCAGAGCTTTGTGGACCGCGTGAACCTTACCGCCCGCGAGCTGCTCGACGGCCTTATGCCCATCCGCTCGTTCAACCGTGAGGAGCATGAGCTCGAGCGTTTTGACAAGGCTTCGCTCGACCTGATGACCACGCAGCTCTACACCAACCGCGCCATGAGCTTCATGATGCCGCTCATGATGCTCGTCATGAACTGCATCACCGTGCTTATTGTCTGGTTTGGCGCGCAGGGCGTGTCCGACGGCGTGATGCAGGTCGGCAACATGATGGCGTTCATCTCCTACACTATGCAGATCGTCATGGCGTTTATGATCCTCACCATGGTTTCGGTCATCCTGCCCCGCGCCGAGGTCGCAGCCGAGCGCGTGGAAGAGGTCATCACCTGCCCCACGAGCATCAACGACCCCTCCTCGCCCAAACTGCCCGCGACCAGCGCGTCACGCGGTGAGCTCACCTTCCGCGACGTGAGCTTCCAGTATCCCGATGCCCGCGCCGATGTCATCAGCGGCGTGAACTTCACCACGCATGCCGGTCAGATGCTCGGCATCATTGGCTCCACGGGCTCGGGCAAGTCCACGCTCGTGCAGCTGATTCCGCGCCTGTACGACGTCACAGGCGGCAGCATTTCACTCGACGGCATCGACGTGCGTGACATGACCCTTTCCGAGCTACGCCGCCGTATTGGTTATATCCCGCAGCAGGGTCGCCTGTTCTCGGGCACCGTCGAGAGCAACCTCAAGTTTGCCGGCGATATGGTGAGTGACGAGGATATGCGCCAGGCGGCACGCGTCGCCCAGGCGGAGGACTTTATCGCCGAGCGCGAGGGCGGCTACGACTCCCCCATCAGCCAGGGCGGATCCACTGTCTCGGGCGGCCAGCGCCAGCGCCTGGCCATCGCCCGCGCGCTGGCCAAAAAGCCCGAGGTCGTGGTGTTCGATGACTCGTTTAGTGCCCTCGACTACAAGACCGACGCGCGCCTGCGCGAGGAGCTGGCCAAAAACGTTACCGACGCCGCACTCGTGGTCGTGGCCCAGCGCATCGCGACCATCATGCACGCCGACCAGATTATCGTGCTCGACGACGGCCACGTGGTGGGCACTGGCACACACGAGGAGCTGCTGCACAGCTGCCCGGCGTACCTGGAGATCGCACAGTCGCAGCTTTCAGCCGAGGAGCTGGGGCTTACCCAAGAAGAAATTGCAGCCGTCATGGAAGGAGGCGAGCGCTAATGACAGACGAGACCAAGACTCAGATTCCCAAGCCCACCCGCCGGCGCGGTCCTATGGGCCGTATGGGTGGCATGGGCCGCGGCGAAAAGGCCAAGGACTTTAAAGGCACCATGAGGCAGCTGCTCGGCTATATCGGCCAGCACAAGATTGCCGTGTTTGCTGCCGTCGCCTTTGCCGTGTGCTCGGTCATCTTTAACATTGTGGGGCCCAAGGTGCTCGGCCAGGTTACCACCAAACTGTTCGAAGGCCTGGTTGCCAAGGTCAACGGCACCGGCGACGTCGACTTTGACTGGATCGCCAAGACGCTCGGCTTTTTGCTCTGCCTGTATCTGGCAAGCTCTGTCTGCAGCCTGGTCCAGGGCTGGCTCATGACCGGCGTCACGCAAAAGATCTGCTATCGCATGCGCAAGGAGATCGCCGCCAAGATCGCTGTCGTTCCAATGAGCTACTTCAACGGCCACAGCAAGGGCGACGTGCTCAGCCGCATCACCAACGACGTCGATACGCTGGGCCAGTCGCTCAACCAGAGCGTGACCCAGCTCATCACGTCGGTGACGCAGATTATCGGCGTGCTCGTCATGATGCTGTCGATCAGCCTGCCGCTCACCGGCGTCACCGTGCTCACGCTGCCGGCAGCCGCGATTATCCTGACCGTGATGATTCACTTCTCGCAGCCGTACTTCCGCGAGCAA
>RQBM01000149.1:0-10447 GCA_008668795.1 Collinsella aerofaciens
AAGTCCCGCGATTGCCGAAGATGCCGCACGCTCGCTTACGCTTGAGCAGCTTGCGCCCCTTTTGGGCGACGGGGGTCGTTCGAACCTGTGGGTGAACCGCGAGCTGACGCCGGGGCTTCCCATGTTTGGATACACGATCGAGCGCGACGGGGCACCCGCCGTGTTGATCTTTGTGCGTAGCGCGGCCGAAAACCAAATGACCCTCTATTATCAAAACCTGTTCCGCATCTTGTGCGGCCTGGTCGAAAGCGCGCTGGGCCGTGCCTTTGACTATGAGGCGGTGGCGCAGGATAAGCGCTGCGTTGACGGCACTTGTGTGCTCAAGCAGGCTGCCTTTGGCCAAGAGCTCGCGGCGGAGCAGGCGCTGGCAGATAGCAAGATGGGGAGTTTTTTGCTCCTGCGCGTGGTACCGGGCATGGAGCCTGTCGGCGAGCTGGTGGGCGCAATTGGGTCGGCAATCCGCGAGAGCGACGCGGCGGGCTTGGTCGACGGCGACGTACTCTACCTGCTTATGCGTCAGGCAAAGGCGTGCGATCTGCCCATTATCCGCGAGCGCCTGAGCGCAAAGCATATTGCGGTGGAACCCGTCGACGGCGAGGACATCGTGGCGTTGTTGCAGCACATCTCTTACACCGGTGACGGTGAGGGGGGTGCCGCTTGATCTCGCTTGGCGGTGCGGCCTTCTTGCTGCTGATTCATGCGTTGGTTTGCCTGATGCTGTGGACGCTCATGAAGCTGGGCCTGCTGCCGGTGCGCGGGCACATGCTGGCTGTAATAGTGCTGGTGCCGCTGTGGGGCCCGTTGCTGGTGGTTTTGCTATCGGTGCGCAGCGCGGTGCTTGGCGAGTGGCTGAAAGAGTCTGCGCTGGAGTCGCTGCGCTTCAACGACGACCTGCATCGTAGTATGTCGGTACCGAGCGGTGAGGACGATGCAGGCGTAGTGCCGCTCGAGGAGGCGCTTATCGTCAACGACCCGGCATACCGGCGCCGCCTAATGCTCTCCATGCTCACCGAGGAGCCCGACGCGTACCTGGCGCAGCTGCAGGCGGCTAAGCTTAACGACGACGTTGAGGTGGCGCACTATGCCGCGACGGCGGTGGCGCAGATCTCCAAGGAGTCCGACCTTAAACTGCAGCAGCTGGAGCGTGCCTTTAAGACGGACTCGAGCGCGCAAAACCTCAACGAATACTGCGATTTTCTTGGTGAATACTTGGGCTCGGGCTTGGCCGAGGGGCGCGTGGCTCAGATTCAGCGCCAACAGTACGCGCGCCTGCTTGCGCGTCGCTGCGAGCGCGAGGATACCCTTGAGCTGCGCATTCGATACGCGACGGCTCTGGCCGATGTCGGACAGATCGACGAGGCGCAGGCCGTGACCGACCAGCTGGTGCTCGACGTGCCCGACGAGCAGGAGGTTTGGATGCTTTGCCTGCGCCTGGCCGTGATGCGCCGCGACGGTGACGAAGTCCACCGTGTGATCGATGCGATTGACAAGCAACATGTGTATTTAAGCGCCGACAACCGCGAAAAGTTGGCGTTTTGGCGCGACGGGGAGGAGGCCAGATGAGCGTGGTGCAACATATCCGCGACCGAGCAGGCCGCTTTCGTTGGATGGGACTCCTCGTGGTGTGGGCTGTTTTTATCGTCATGGCCGCCGTGCTGCTGGTGGAGCGTGCCGGCGTGCAGTACAGTGCGGGCCAGCATAAGCTGGGGATGCTTGCCGCCAACGATGCGGTGCCGGCCTCCTCGGCAATCTTTGGCCAAAAGCCCACGTGCCTGGTCATTACCGATTCCGATCAAGCTGGCGTCGAGGACGTAAAGGAACAGTTCGACCAGATCCTGCTCGAAATGAAGATCGCGCCCCGCGACGTGGACCTTGCCCTGGAGGGCGCGGATGCCATTCCCTCGCTGACCTCCTTCGATCGCGTGATTTTGCTCATGCCGTCGCTCGATGGGCTCGGTAAGCATCTGACCGACATTATGAGTTGGGTGAGTGCCGGCGGTTCGCTTATGCTCGCCATGCCGCCGGATAACTCGAGCTATCTGCAAGTGATTGCCTCCAAGCTTGGCATTGAATCGGCCGGATATGACTATGTAAAAGCCGAAAGCATTGTGCCGAGCGAGGACTTTATGCTGGGCGGGGGAGAGCGCTACGAGTTCTCGGATCCCTTCTATTCTTCGCTCTCGGTTTCATTGCGCGAGACGGCGCACGTGTGGGCTAAGACCGGCGATGCGGGCGCCCCACTCATTTGGTCGAATGACTGCGGTAGCGGGCGCACCGTGGTTTGCAATATCGGTATCTATGACAAGGTCATGCGCGGCTTTTACGCCGCGGCGACCAGCCTCCTGGGCGATGCCACGGCCTATCCGGTCATTAACAGCGCTGTGTTCTTTTTGGACGACTTTCCTAGTCCCGTGCCCTCGGGCGATGGTACTTATATCAAGCGTGACTACGGCCTTTCCATTGCCGATTTTTACACCAAGGTCTGGTGGCCCGATCTGCAAAAGCTCGCGCAAAAATATGGCATTCGCTATACCGGCGTGATGATCGAAAACTACGAGGACGCGGTCAACCAGACCGAGCCCGCGCGACAGGCCGATACCACGCAGTTCCGCTATTTTGGCGGCATGCTGCTTCAGATGGGCGGCGAGCTGGGCTTTCACGGCTACAACCATCAGCCGCTTGCGCTCTGGGACACCGACTACGGCACGTTGTACGACTACAAGACGTGGAAGAACAAGGAAACGCTTGTCGCATCGCTCAACGAGCTTATCGCTTTCCAGGACGAGGTGCTGCCCAACGCGCACGGCTCGGTCTACGTGCCGCCGTCGAATATCCTTTCGGCCCGCGCGCGCAAGCTTATCGGCACCGACGTTCCGCGCATTAAGACCATCGCCAGTACGTATTTTGAGGATGGCACCGACCTGCCGTACGTGCAGGAGTTTGGCGTGGCGAGCGATGGCATTGTGGAGCAGCCGCGCATTGTCTCGGGCGGTATGGTCGGCGATTCCTATATGCGCCTGGCTGCCGTATCCGAGCTCAACATGCACTACGTAAGCACGCACTTTATGCACCCGGACGACCTTTTGGACCCCGATCGCGGCGCTACGGAGGGCTGGGAGGTCTACAAGGGCGGCCTGACCGACTACCTGGACTGGCTTACCAAGTTTGCGCCCGGCCTGCGTCGCCAGACCGGCTCGGAATGCTCGGGCGCCATCCAGCGCTTTTCGTCGGTGACGGTGGGCATGGATACCAGCGCGGATGCCTGGACGCTCAGTCTGGGCAATTTTCACGACGAGGCGTGGCTCATGTTCCGCGCCAATAATGGCGAGCCGGGTGCGGTGACGGGTGGCGAACTGACGCACCTTACGGGCAATCTGTATCTGCTCAAGGCAAATGATAAGACCGTGACGATCGAGCGCAAGGAGGGTGGCGATAAATGAGAATCTGCTTGGTACTCGAGGGTTGCTACCCCTATGTGCACGGCGGCGTATCTACCTGGATGCATGGCTACATTACGGCCATGCCCGAGCACGAGTTTGTGCTGTGGGTGATCGGCGCGCATGCTGCCGACCGTGGCAAGTTTGTCTACGAGCTGCCCGGCAACGTGGTCGAGGTGCACGAGGTGTTCCTGGACGATGCCCTGCGGCTTTCGGGTGAGCAACATGAAGCCAGTTTTAACGACCGTGAGCGCGAGGCGTTACGCCGTCTGGTGTCGCTCTCCAATCCGGACTGGGACGTGTTGTTCGATATCTTCTACCGCCGTCGCGTGCATCCGCTCTCGTTTTTGCAGAGCCGCACGTTTATGGATATCTTTCGCGACGTGTGCCTGGCCGCGTTTCCCTACACGCCCTTTGCCGATGCATTGCACACCATGCGCTCCATGTTGCTGCCCGTGCTCTACCTGTTGGGCAGCGAGGTGCCGGTGGCCGATGTGTACCATGCCATCTCGACCGGCTACGGTGGTCTGCTCGCCTGCCTGGGCTCAAGCGTTCACCATGCGCCGGTGCTGTTGACCGAGCATGGCATCTACACCCGCGAGCGCGAGGAAGAGATCATTCGCGCCGATTGGGTGGTGCCGTCGTTCAAGGACCGCTGGATCCGCTTTTTCTACCTGCTTTCGGAGGAAATCTACCGCCGCGCCTTCCGCGTGACGAGTTTGTTCCATAACGCCCGCAAGACGCAGGTCTATATGGGCTGCGATGCGGACAAATGCCTGGTTATCCCCAACGGCATCCAGTTCGACCGCTTTAAGGATATTCCCTTAAAGCCCGATGACGGCTGGGTGGACATTGGCGCGGTGGTGCGCTTGGCGCCCATCAAGGATGTCAAGACCATGATTTATGCCTTCTTTGAGCTGCACGAGCGCCTGCCCAAGGTGCGCCTGCACATCATGGGCGGCGTGGACGACGAGGAGTACGGCGCCGAGTGCCACGCGTTGGTCGATACCCTGGGCGTGCGCGACCTGATCTTTACCGGTCGCGTCAACGTGGTCGAGTACATGGAAAAGCTCGACTTTACCATTTTAACGAGCATCTCCGAGGGTCAGCCGCTCAGCGTGCTGGAGTCGCTTGCAGCGCGTCGTCCCTGCGTGACGACCGAGGTGGGCTGCTGCCGCGAGCTACTCGAAGGCGCTCCGGGCGACGACTTTGGCGTGGCAGGTTTTGTGACGCCGCCTATGTATCGCAAGGGCTTGGCCGATGCCATGGAACGCATGTGCACAAGCCGCGCTCGTCGCATTGAGATGGGGGAGCGCGGCCAGCGTCGCGTTGCCACGTACTTCTTGCACGAGCAGATGCTCGCCAACTATCGCGCGCTGTACGACGAGACGGCGCAAGCGTTTGACCTGCCCAGAGAGGGGGAGTAGCCGGTGGCCGGAATCGGTTTTGAGCTCAAGTGCCTGTTTAGGCGCAAGGGCCTGTTTGCCACGATGCGCGCTTACGGCTACGCCGGCATTGTGTGCACGGGTCCCATGCTGTTGGGCGTGCTGCTCCAGGTGGGTATCTTGGTGCTGTGCGGTCTGTGGGGTGTGGGCCGTGCCAACCAGGATCTGCTGGTGTGCATGGTGACCTATACGCTGCTGGCGTCGCTTACGCTTACAAGCTTTTTCTCCATGCCGGTCACGCGCTTTTTGGCCGACATGCTTTTTGCCGAGCGCGAGGATGAGATACTGCCTTCGTTTTGGGGCTCCAACGCCATCATGCTCGTTGCGGGCACGGTGCTCTACGGCGTCTTTTTGCTGTTCTCGGGCGCCACGCTGCTGCAGGGGCTGCTGTGCCTGTGGCTGTTCAACATTATGATCGTCAACTGGAACGGCATGAGCTACCTCACGGCCATCAAGGATTACCGCGGCATCCTGTGCAGCTTTGCGGCTGCCATTGGCGTGGCGTGCCTGTGCGCCCTGGCCGCGCTGGCGCTGGGACTGCCGCCGGTCGAGGGCCTGTTGGCGTCAATTGCTCTGGGCTACGGCGTCATGCTCGCCTGGGACGTGGTACTGCTGTACCGGTATTTTCCTCAGAGCGACCGCAGCCCCTGGCCCTTTTTGCAGTGGCTCGATCAGTTTATGCCGCTGGCGCTCACGGGCCTGTTAACCAATCTGGGACTCTTTGCGCACCTGGTGATTATTTGGGCCGGTCCTATTGGCGTGCAGGTCAAGGGCTTGTTTTATGGTGCGCCCTACTACGATGTGCCGGCGCTCATTGCGTTTTTGACGATCCTGGTCACGACCGTTAACTTTGTGGTCTCGGTCGAGGTCAACTTCTATCCGCGCTACCGCGACTACTACAGCCTGTTCAATGACGGCGGCGTGGTGGGCGACATTGTGGTGGCCGAGGAGGAGATGCTCTCCACGCTTAACAGCGAACTGCGCTTTTGTGCGCTCAAGCAGCTGTTTGTGACCGCGGCGGTCATTTCGCTCGAGACCATGGTGTTGTCGGCCCTACCGTTGGGCTTTAACAACCTGATGCACGGGTATTTTCGCACGCTGTGCGTGGGCTATGGCCTGTATGCCGTGGGCAATACGGTGATGCTCATCTTGCTTTACTTTACCGACTACAAGGGGGCCGTGCTGGCCTCGGGGCTGTTTGCGGGTGTGGCCGGGCTGGCGACTGCCGTGTCGTTGCTTTTGCCGCAGCAGTTTTACGGCTTTGGCTTTTTGTTGGGTGCGGCGGTGTTTTTTATCGTGGCGCTGCTGCGGCTCGATACCTATAACGCCAACTTGCCGTATCGTATCCTGAGCCAGCAGCCCATTGTGGCGACCGACAAAACGGGTCGCTTTACACAGCTGGGCCGCTTGCTCGACCATGCCGAACAGCGCTATGAGGAAGGCCGACATAAGGGCGTGCCGCATGGTGCGTTTGAGTGCGCTGTAGTTCACGTGTATCGCAAGCATTGGGGAGGTTCTGATGACCGATAGAATGATGTCCCGCCGTCGCCTGTTTGAGGCGGCTGCCGGTGCGCTGTTGCTTTCGGGCTGCTCGGTGCAGGAAGACTCCTCGACCAAAAAGGTCAAAAAGCAGGACAAGATTAAAAAGGCTGAGGCCTCGAATGAGGCCAAGCACCTGCGCGACAAGGACGAGCTCTACGAGGTCTACGATGACTCGGGTATTGTGACCATGTACTTGACGGTCTCACGTGGCAACAGCTCCGAGAACACCGACCACAGCTGGGCCGAGATCAACACGTACTCGGTGTATGACTATGCCGACATGGGCGTGACACGCTATCAGGTTATGGGCCTGCTGCAGCCGGGCGACGAAGACGGCCCGGTGGCCGGCGAGGTTGGCTATGGCGAGGAAGCGCCCAATGCCACCGTGCAGGTGCGCGGTCAGACATCGAGCAATAACTCGCAAAAGAATTACAAGGTGGAGCTCAAAAAGGGCAAGGGTACCTGGCGCCAACAGTGCGCGATTGCGCTCAACAAGCACATGGGCGAGGGTATGCGTTTTCGCAACAAGATGGCCTACGACCTTATCCGTGGGATTCCCCAGATGATGGGCCTGCGCACGCAGTTTGTGCGTCTGTGGGTGTGCGACCAGACCGAAAAGTCCAACGACACCTTTGAGGACTACGGCCTGTTTACGCAGGTGGAGCAGCTCAACAAGACGGCGCTTAAGGCACATGGCCTGGATAAGAGCGGACACCTGTATAAGGTGAACAGCTTCGATTTCCATCGCTACGAGGATACCATTAAGCTCGCCGACGATCCCGACTACAACCAGGCTAAATTTGAGGGCATGCTCGAGATTAAGGGCGATTCGGACCATACCAAGTTGATCGAGATGCTCCATGCGCTCAACGACGATACGCAAAAGATCGACGATGTGCTCGACACCTACTTCGATACCGAGAACCTGGTCTATTGGATGGCGTTTCAGATCTTGACGGGCAATTGCGATACGCAGAACCGTAACTGCTATCTGTACAGCCCGCTTAACTCCAAGGTCTGGTACATCCTGGATTGGGACAACGACGGCATGCTGCGCAAGTTCGAGTTGAGCCTGACAGGGTTCTCGGATTATGCGAGCTGGGAGCGCGGCGTGAGCAACTACTGGGGCAACGTGCTGTTTAACCGCGCGTTGCGCAGCAAGTCGTTCCGCAGCGAACTCGATAGCGCCGTCAAGGACCTGCGCTCGTATTTGACCGAAGAGCGTCTGAGCAAGATGGTCGAGCATTATCGTGAGGTCACGGAGCCGCTCGTCTTTGCTGCGCCCGACCTCGATAACCTGCCCGTGACCAAGGACGAATACGAGCAGATTGCCGCGGCGATTCCTTCCGAGATCGAGGAGAACTATAGGAGCTTTCGCGAGAGCTATAAAAAGCCCATGCCGTTCTACATTGGCGTGCCGCAGATCGATAACGGTAAGCTGCGCATCAACTGGGATGCGTCCTACGACTTTAAGGCGCGCGACATTCGCTATACCGTGGAGCTTGCGCGCGACTATGCCATAAGCGACGTGGTCTTTAAGGCCGAGGACGTGCTGCTGCCCGAGGTGACGTGCGACGCGCCCGACACCGGCCAGTACTTTGTGCGTGTGCGCGCCACCAACTCCGACGGCTATACGCAAGATGCGTTTGACTACTACGTGACCGATGACGGCAAGCAGTACGGCATGAAGTGTTTTTACGTGCAAGACGGCGGTAAGGTCGTGGAGGACACGTATGAGGAGGGCTAGCGCGCTGCTTGAGCGCCTGGCGGCCCCGCCTGCGCGTGCTACGCAGGAGCGCTACCGCCACGAACTCAAATATCTCATTAACGAGGGCGAGCACGCCGCGCTTGCCTGTCGCATGTCGCCGGTCTTTAAGCTGGACAAGCATGCACGGGCGGGCGGTTACACCATCCGCAGCCTGTATTTTGACGACTACTGCAACTCGGCCTACGAGGAAAAAGATGCCGGTATTCTCATGCGCAAAAAGTATCGCGTGCGCATCTATAACGGTAGCGACAAGGCGATTAAGCTCGAGCGCAAAAAGAAGTACGGCAGCTGGATTTACAAGGAGGACGCGCCGCTCACGCGTGGCGAGTTTGAGCAGATCCTAGCCGGCGACTACGATTTTTTGCTGCGGAGCCCCCACCAACTCTGCCGTGAGTTCTACATCGAGTGCATCTGCAATATGATGCGCCCGCGGACCATTGTGGATTACGAGCGTGAGCCGTGGGTGATGGACGAAGGAACCGTGCGTATTACGTTTGACATGAACGTGCGCGCGGCGGTGGGGAGCTTTGATATCTTTGACGCGAGCTTGCCCGCGCTGCCCGTGCTGGAGCCCGGCAAGCTGGTGATGGAGGTCAAATTTACCGAGTTTTGCCCGCAGCTGGTGCGCGATATGGTACCGCCTGGCGCGGCGGAGCTCACGGCGGTCTCCAAGTACTGCCTGTGTTACGAAAAGACCGCCTACTTGCGCGGCTTTAACTACTGGGAATCGGATTTTGAGAACCGAGGGGATATTTAGACCATGAGCACCAGAGACTTTTTTAAGAACTCCGTCTTGGAGGCGTTTGGTCAGGTCGACCCTTCCAAGATTGGCCTGTCGCTGCTCGTGGCGCTCGCCATGGGCATCCTGATCTATTGCGTGTACAAGCGCTTCTTTACCGGCGTGGTGTACTCGCGCAGCTTTGCCGTGACGCTTGTGGGCATGTGTGTGCTCACCTGCATGGTCACGCTTGCGATCTCGACCAACGTGGTCATCTCGCTCGGTATGGTCGGTGCTCTGTCCATCGTCCGCTACCGTACGGCGGTCAAGGATCCGCTCGACCTGCTGTATCTGTTTTGGGCCATTACCACGGGCATTACGGCGGGTGCCGGCATGTATGCGCTCGTGGGGCTCACGGCGGTGGTCATCGTGGCGATGATCGCCGGCTTCGCGAGCCACCAGGACAAGGCGCGCGTGTACATGATGGTCATTCACTACACGGGCCAGACCACCGGTGACGATATCGTGCGCGCCTTTGGGCGCACCAAGTTCACCGTCAAGTCCAAGACTATGCGCGGCGACAAAGTCGAGATGGCCGTCGAAGTGTTCTCGGACGGTGTGGATATGCCCTATGCCGACGCCATCCGCGCGCTCGATGGCGTGGAAGACCTCACATTGATCCAATATAACGGCGAATACCACGGGTAACTATGTTCCGGCGTTTTAACAAACGCCGGACCGCTCGACGCTGCGCACGCATCTGCCGGGCGATCTGCCGCTCAAACCGTCGCTCGCGTACATGAAGTACGCGTCGCTCCTCTTTCGCGGCACCTCGCCACGGCGGCTGCGCGCTCGCTGACGTTTGCTTGACCTGGGCGGGCCGATTTGGTCCGCAGGCCGTCTTCACGGGTATTATGGTGAAAGCGATTTCAATGACAGGGGTGCTCGTGGTAAAGATGAAAGATGTGGCCGAGCTGGCGGGCGTTTCGAGCGCCGCGGTCTCGCGCTACCTCAACGGTGGGTATATCTCGGCGGATAAGGCCGAGCGCATTAAGCAAGCGATTGAGCTGACCGGATATGTGCGGTCCAGCCAGGCTCGCGCGCTGCGCACCGGCTCCACCAAGCTCATCGGCGTCATCGTGCCCAAGATCAACTCGGAATCCGTGAGCCGCATTACCGCCGGCATTGGCCAGGTGCTCGGTCGCCGTGGCTACCAGATGCTGCTTGCCAATACCGACAACGCGGCCGATCGCGAGCTCGAGTATCTTGATTTGTTCCAGAACCATCCGGTCGATGGCATTGTGCTGGTAGCAACCATGATTACCGACGAGCACCGTCGGGCGATTGAATCGTGCCGTGTGCCCATCGTGCTGATCGGTCAGAATGTTGAGGGCGCGGCGTGCGTCTATCACGACGATTACGAGGCCGCCTTTGAGCTGGGCCATGCGCTTGCGGGTCGCGTGGACGGCAAGATTGCCTATATTGGAGTTACCGAAGAGGACCGCGCGGCCGGTTATGACCGCCGTCGCGGTTTTGA
>RQBM01000059.1:0-10771 GCA_008668795.1 Collinsella aerofaciens
AGGCCTGCTTGCGGATCTCGTTGGACTCGGCCATCTTGGCGGCGAAGGTCTCCTCGTCGCCGGCGGCTTTGGCCTCCTGCGCGGCCTTGGCGGCGGCCATGGAACCCATGACCATGCGGCCGACGCCGGGCACGTCGTACTCGGGGTGGAACAGCTGCAGCGCAACCTTGGCACCGTGCTTGTGGACGGCATCGGCCAGCGCCTTAAACGTGGGGATCTGGGCGTCGGTTGCCAGCTTGGGCGTGGGGCTTGCGGTCATGACGGGAGCGACGTCGCCGATGACGATGTAGCTCACGCCGCCACGGGCCAAGCGCTCGTAAAAAGCCAGGCTGCGCTCGCCGATGGAACCGTCACGCTCCTCGTAGCCGGTGGTCAGCGGCGGAAACATAATGCGGTTCTTGAGCTCAAGGGGGCCAACCGTAATGGGCTGGAGCAGCTTGGATGCAGGTGTGGTCATGGACATTCCTCTCTTGTAGGCGCGGCGGCGATGATGCCGCGTAGTTATCTAGAGGATATGGCATGGGAATACAACAGCGCAACGGAAATCGGCGAATATCAGGTGGCAGCAGGTGGATGGGGATGGGCGGGGCGGCCCGTCGGTTTATCTCAATCTGTAACAGTTACGCGGCAAAACCGGGTCTTACTGTTACAGATCGAGACATTCCTCTCGGCCCATCCTCAACAATCTAGATCTGTAACAGCTAGGCCCACTTTTGGCCCCTATCTGTTACAGATCGAGACAAACCAAACCCGCCTGCTAGAAAATCTAAATCTGTAACAGTTACTCGGCAAAATCCGTCCCTCGTGTTACAGATTTAGACAAACACGACCCAACCCACCGGTATATCTCGATCTGTAACACCTAGCCGCCCAAATCGGATCTAGATGTTACAGATTGAGATTTTGTTTGGGAAGTTGAGAGCTGGGTCGAAAACATTGACCCGCAATAACAAAAAAGCTCGTCGGCTAGGCCGACGAGCTGCAAGTTCTTGGTCGCGGGGGCAGGATTTGAACCTACGACCTCCGGGTTATGAGCCCGGCGAGCTACCAGACTGCTCCACCCCGCAATGTCTGGGCGCCTCATGTGCGCAAGAAAGAATATTACGCGGGAGTTCGGTAAACGACAAGGAAAAACTCGTGGAGCATAATTCCTTCATATTTAAACCCCTCAGCCCCTATCACCGTAAACGAATCGCAGCCGAGTGCCGTCGGCGACGCGTATACAATGGTGCGCGTCCTTTTATGCCAACACTGGGAGTAGACATGCTGCTCGCTATCGATATGGGAAACACGCAGACGGCCATGGGCCTGTTTGACGGAGACGAGCTGGTGCAGTCGTGGCGCATGCCCACCGACCGCTCCTATACCGCCGACGAGATCCATGTGCGCCTGATGGGTTTCTTTAAGATGTACGGCCTTTCGCTCGACGCGGTCGACGCGATCGCCTTTGCCGGCGTGGTGCCGCAGCTCTCGCGCGAATGGCACGCCGTGGCCGACCGCATTGCCGCGGACGCCATCGTCATCGGGCCGCAGACGGCCGCGGTGACCAAGCTGCGCGCGGCGCGTCCCCAAGCCGTAGGCGCCGATCGCGTCGCTAACGCCGTTGCGGCCGAAACTTTCTACGGCGCGCCGGCAATCGTGGTGGACTTTGGCACCGCGACCAATATCGACGTCATCGATGAGGACGGTTATTACATTGGCGGAGCGATCGCGCCGGGCATTCGCATCTCCATGGACGCGCTTGCCGCCCGTGCCGCCAAGCTCGCCAGCGTGCCGCTCGAGGCGCCCGAGCACGCCATCGGCCGCGATACCGAGGAGTGCATCAAGGTCGGCGCCGTGATGGGCGCCGCCGCCATGGCCGAGGGCCTGGTCGCGCGCATGAAGCGCGAGCTGGGCCGCGAGGATGCCACCGTTATCGCCACGGGCGGTCTCGCCGGCATCGTCGCCGATTCGACCGATGCCTTCGACGTGGTCGACGGACAGCTCACCATCAAGGGTATCTGCGAAATCTACCGCCGCATGCAGGAGCTGGGATAGAGCAGGGGCTTAAGTCGAGCACGAACGCGAGCGGCGAACTAGGCAACGCATCGGTCCTATTCCTCAAAATCGAAAATTTATCAGTTTTGAGGAATAGGCTTTCTGCTACGCCTCGCCGCATAGCCACCTCGCCAGGTCCACGATCTGCACCCCATTGCGGTCCGTGGCCTCGTGATGCGTGCGGGCGAGAATCATCTTGGGGTACGCGTCGCCAATGCTCAGCAGTGGTGAAATCTCGCGTTCAAATGTCTTATCCGAGCTGATGTCGTCGCTCACCTGAATGTAGAGCTTCTCGCTTCGCTTGATTGCTACAAAGTCTATTTCCTTTTTATAGAGCACGCCGACGTATACCTCGTATCCGCGGCGCAGCAGCTCGATTGCCACCATGTTCTCGTATACGCGTCCCCAATCCATATCACGTGTACCGAGCAGCGCGTATTTGAACGCGTGGTCTGCCAGGTAATACTTCTCGCCGCTCTTAAGGTATTTTTTGCCGCGGATGTCGTACCGACGAACTTTATAGAAGGCAAACGCATCGCATAGGCACCCCATGTACGTGCCGACCGTCTTGTTCGTTATCTTTAGCCCATCCGCGTTCAAAATATCCGTAATGTTACGTGCCGACGTTATGTTGGATACGTTGTCCATCATGTAATCGGCAATGCGCAGCAGCGCCGATTCGTTTCTCACGTTATGCCGCTGCACGATATCTCTCACGATGAGCGTTTTGAAGACATTGGAGAGATATTGATAACGCTGCTCCTGCAGTGGATAAGGGTAGGAGCCGGACATACCGCCGGTTCTCGCGTACTCATCGAAGTCGCGGTCGACCTCGCCCTCGCCGCCATAGAGTCGATACTCCTCAAACGAGAATGGGAAAACCTCGATCTCAAACGTACGCCCCGTAAAGAGCGTCGACAGATCGCTCGACAGCAAAAAGGCATTCGATCCGGTAATGAATATGTCGTACTGCTCGGATGCGTGGAGGCTGTTGATCGCACGCTCAAAACCGTCGCACATCTGAACTTCATCGATAAGCAGAAAGTTTTGTTTGCCGGACACTCGATGCTCTTTTACATAGGCGAGCAGCGCGTGATACTCGAGCAGATTCTCGAACTCATCGAGGTTGTAGTTGATATGGATGACATTCGAATTGGACAGATTTGCCTCCACGTAATCGCGGAGGGCCTCGAGCAATTTTGATTTACCGCTACGACGGATGCCCGTGATGACCTTGATGTCCGGCACGCCAATAAGGCTCGTCAACGTGTCCATATATGACGTTCTATTGATGAGTTTCATTGGGGCCTCCTCGCGGTCTTTTATCGCTATTCCTCAAAATTGAAAAATTTTCAGTTTTGAGGAATAGGCTCTATAGCGAATATACCTCGCGAAAGACCGAGCTGCCTTAATCCTATTCCTCAAAAACGAAAATTTTTCAGTTTTGAGGAATAGGGCGCTGGCAACCCATTCCCCAGATAGGCGAAACCCTCCCCGGCACAGGCCGAGGAGGGTCTTGTTGTCATGTCTATCTTTGGGCGCGAACGCCCCGCGCTACAGCCCGCGAATTCGTACGGCCTCGGGCGGAAACTCCTGCTCGCCGGCATCGGTCTTAATGGTCGCGCGGCCCCAGATGTCCAGGCCTGCAAACACACCGACCGCAAGCGGCAGGCCGTTGGGCGACACCGCCGCAACTTGGCGGCCCAGCAGCGGCACCATGTCGAAGTACTCGCCCAGCACGGGAGCCAGCGGCCCTGCGGCGCCTTGCGGCGTGTTGGCAACAACCGCCCAAGCGTCCACGCGGGCCAGCACGGCGGCGGCCAGCGTCTCGACCAGCGCTTCGTCAGCCACGTCCACACCAAGCTCGCCCAGCGCCGAACGCTCAATATCCACCGTCACGGCACCGAACATGCCCGCAGCAGCGGCACCGCCGTTCACGGCAACACGCGCGAGCGACGTCTCAAACGCAGGCGCACCGCACACGATATCGCTCGGCCACTGGATACCCACCTTACCGGCAAGGCCCAACCCCGGCGTCGAAGCCGTGCCCACGAGCGCGTCCATCATGCCCATCGCAGCCACAAACGGCAGGCCGTGGAAGGCATGCATGTTCACGTCCGGGCGCACGATCAGCGAAAACATCAGCGATGCATCGCCCGCGCTCCACGCGCACCAGCCCGCGGACATGCCCTCGCGGCCCGCGTCGCGCGCCGCGTCGAGCTCGGTGCCAGCGGCAACAGCATTCATCTCGATCATCTACATACGCCCCAATTCGCCCACGATATGGCCCACGCGGTCCTCGGGCTCCTTGACCTCGACGCCGTTGTAGCGGAAGAACCGCGCCGGGTCGTGCATCAGGTCCTCGAGCGGCACCAGCACAAAATCGCGTTCGCCGATCAGCGGATGCGGCAGGCGCAGCTTTTTGCCGCCGTGGGTCTCGCCGTCCATCCACAGCAGGTCCAGGTCGATGGTGCGCGGACCGTTGGCCTTGGCCTTTTTGGAGCGGTCGCGCCCCAGCTCGGCCTCGATCTTCATAAGCTCGTCGAGCAGCACCAACGGCGCCAGCTCGGTCTTGATCTCGATGACGGCGTTGGCAAACGCGTCCTGGCGCGTCTCGTAGGCCGGCTCGCTCTCGTAAATCTTGGAGGAGTTGGACACGCAGGTGAGCGGAATCTCGGCGATCATGTCGCGCGCGGCGCGGATGTTGTCGCAACGATGCCCCAGGTTGGAGCCCACGGCCACAAACGCACGGCGCGGCTGCGGCTTGGCGACGGCCCAGTAACCGTTCAGGAACTGCGCAAAACCCGCGGCGTCGTGCACGCGCACGATGTTGGCACCGGCCTGGATGGCGCCCAGGCACACGCCAAACGTGGCGGCATCGCGCGCGGCGGCCTCGGTCACGCCCGAGACAGCGCCCACAAAGCGCTTGCGCGACACGGCGCACATGAGCGGGTAGCCCAGCGACGCCATCTTGGCAGTCTCGCGCTGGATGACGATGTCCTCGTTAGCCGACTTACCAAAGCCCGGGCCAGGATCGATGCAGATGCGGTCGCGAGACACGCCGGCATGGATGAGCGTGCGGGCCTGGTCGGACAGAAAGCCCATAACGCGGCGCATGATGGGCGCCGAATCGGGCAGGGTGAAGCGGCGGAGCTGCGAGGTGGGCACGTAGGCTTCCTCGCGGCGGGCGCTGCGGCGCATCATGGCTGCCAGGTGGTCATTGGACTCCGATGCGACCTCGGTGGCTGCGGGCGCGGCCTCGGGCGCGGGCGCGACGGTCTCGGCGGCAGCAACCTGCTCGGCGGCCGGCGTCTCCTGCCCCAGCTCGGTTGCGGGCTCGGACGTGGGCTCCGGTTCGCCAAACGGCAACGAGGGCTGCACCACGCCGCCCGGAAGCTTGGCCTCAACCTTGGGCTCACCCAGCAGCTTGCCGCGACGGCGGCGAGCCGGCTTCTCGGCCTCACGCGCGGCCTCGGCAGCCGCCTCGCGCGCCTTCTCGGCAACAAACGCCGCTGCCGAGGTATCGAGCTGCACCGTTGCGTGCGTGCGGGTGGGCGCGGCGACCTCGCCGGCATGCATCACGATGACGCCGCAGGTGCTCGTCTTAACAAACTCGACCATCTTGGGATCGGTGAAGCCGGTCACGTCGTTGACGATCGAGGCGCCGCAGCGCACGGCCGCCTTGGCAACCGCCACATGACGCGTGTCGATCGAGACGATGGCGCCCTCCTTGGCCAGCGCGCGCACCACGGGCAGCACGCGGCGAGCCTCCTCGTCGGGGTTGACCGGGGTAAAGCCGGGGCGCGTGGACTCGCCGCCCACGTCGATGATGTCGGCGCCGGCGTCGAGCATCGCCAGGCCGTACTCGATGGCAGCATCCGGGTCGAAGTGCTCCCCGCCATCGCTAAACGAATCGGGCGTCACGTTGAGGACGCCCATGATGCGCGGACGGTCAAAGCTGAGCTCGTACTTTCCGCACCGCCATGTCTTGCTGTCGTTCGCCATGAACATCCTCCTAAAATGCCCACGCCGCCGAGCTTGGGGAGCTGGCGGCGGGGTCGCTTTGCACTCAGTCTTTCTATTGTATCCGCGCGCGCGGGCTAGAACGCAAACGCGGCCGCGATGTCGCAAGAAATCAGCAGGTCGGCATTTGCATCCTGATCGGTGGGAGCAAGGTTGCAAATGGCCAGCGTATCGCCGGTAAAGTAACGCGTAAGGCCCGCCGCCGGATACACCACGAGCGAGGTCCCGCCCACGATGAGGGCATCGGCCGCGGCGATGGCGGCAACGGCACCGGTCAACACATGCTCGTCGAGCGGCTCTTCGTAGAGCACCACATCGGGCTTAATGCGCCCGCCGCACGCAGGACACACGGGCACGCCCGCGGCGTCCTCGTGCTCGCGCGAGCAAATCCATTCGGCGCTGTAGACTGCGCCGCACGTCTGGCAGACATTGCGGTGGACCGAGCCATGCAGCTCGAACACGCGCTGCGAGCCGGCCATCTGATGCAGGCCGTCGATATTTTGCGTCACCACGGCATTCAGCTTGCCGGCGCGCTCCAGCTCGGCCAGCTTGGTGTGGCAGCGATTGGGCTTGGCGCCAAGCGCGATCATCTTGGTGCGGTAGAAGTCGAAGAACTCGGCCGGATGCGCCTCGTAAAAGCTATGCGACAGCATGGTCTCGGGCGGATAGGCAAACTGCTGGTGATACAGGCCGCCCACGCTGCGGAAATCGGGGATGCCACTTGCCGTGGAAACACCAGCGCCGCCAAAGAAGACCACGCGCTTGTGGGTGTCAAACAGATCCGCCAGCGCGGCGGAGGCCTGCCTGGGGTCCGATATTGCCTGCGTCATATGAGTCCTCCGTCCTTGTTAGTCGGGCAGCGTTGAGCGACGTCCCAGCATGCGGCCTTTAAGTCAGCATGCGCGGATCCCACCCCGCCCCTGTTGCGCTAATCTTAAGCCTGCCAACCCCGTCGAAAGGACACCATGCCTCAGACTTACACTTTCGCCTCGTGGAACGTCAACGGCCTGCGCGCCGTGCTCAAAAAGGACCCGAGCTTTATCCAGATCGCGCAAGAACTCGACGTCGATATCCTGGCACTGCAAGAGACCAAGTTGCAAGAAGGCCAGGTCGATATTGACCTGCCCGGCTATCACCAAACCTGGAGCTACGCCGAGCGTAAAGGCTATTCGGGCACCGCGGTCTTTAGCCGCCAGGAGCCGCTGCGCGTACTGCGCGCCGATGCGCTGCTGCCCTACGCCGGCGGAGGCGAGGCGGCCGTGCTCGTCGCCCAAGTCGCAACCGAGGGCCGCGTCTGCGCGCTCGAGTTCGACAAATTCTGGTTTGTGGATGTCTACACGCCCAACGCACAAAATGAGCTCGCGCGCATCGACGTGCGTATGGCCTGGGACGATGCCTACCGCGGCTTTTTGAACGCGCTCGAGCGCGAGACCGGCAAACCCGTCGTAACCTGCGGCGACTTTAACGTGGCGCATGAGGAGATCGACCTTAAGAACCCCAAGTCCAACCGCGGCAACGCAGGCTTTTCGGACGAGGAACGCGGCAAGTTTACCGAGCTGCTCAACGCCGGCTTTACCGATACCTGGCGCGCGGCAAACCCCGACGTCGAGGGCGTCTACAGCTGGTGGAGCTATCGCTTTAATGCCCGCAAGAACAACGCCGGCTGGCGCATCGATTACTTTCTGGTAAGCGATTCGATCGCCGCCAACGTTCGCGACACCGGCATCCGCGGCGACATCTTTGGCAGCGACCACTGCCCCGTCACCCTCACGCTAGAGCTCTAGCCCCAATTGATCCCCTGGGGACGGAGGAAAAGGGATCATTTTCACCTCGCGAGGGAACCCACGCGGCCCTCCCGCCACGGAACTGACCCATCTACTACGTTTAAGCCACTACCCTCAACCACAGCGAACAACGCAAAAAGAAAACCGCAGGTAGAAAGCCTGCGGTTTTTCGTAAAACGCGGTCATGGTCGGGGGTATCAAGCTAAACGTAGTAGATGGGCCAGTTTCGTGGCAAGCGCCGCCAACTGATTCCCCGGGGACGTCTGGGGACGGAGGAAAACGGATCGATTTGGCTCTCTGAGGGCCACGATGCCCGTCATATCAGCCGGCCATTCCAAAACTATGCCGGTTTACGGGGCTGAATCGCGAACCCCCAACCATACGCAATTCCGAAATAATAAAACCTCAGGTAAACGGCTTGCTCTATTTTGAAAAAAGCCGGTATGGTCGGCCTACGCTAATCTAGCCCCGTAAACCGGCATAGTTTTGAAATGGTACTTCGGAAGTATTGATTCACGCCCCGGCGCAACCAGCCCTACAGCCCGTATTTCACGACAACGCGGTTGATCCGTCGACACCAAGGCTTGTAGAGGGCGGCCAAGAACACGCAGGTCGCGAGGCCGTGTGTGATATCGAACGGCACTGCCGTGGCAAGACGCGCCACGACGCCCGCCCACGTGAGCGGTTGTACAAAACCGATAATGTCGTACGCGTTGATCACCACGCCGTACAGCAGACCCGAAGCAAAGCCGTACGCCATCAGCGCCGGCATGCGCACGGTTCCATCCGCACGGTCGAACGCACCGGCATGCGCCAGCGCACCGCCAACATAGCCAACCAGGCCCCAGGCATACATCTGCCATGGCGTCCACATGCCCTGCCCAAAAAAGAAATTGCTGGTCAGCGCCGCCAGCGCGCCAACCATAAAACCATTGCGGCGACCAAGCGTCGCCCCCGCGATAATGGCGATGGCGCTCACCGGTTTAAAGTCGGGAATGGGCCCAAACAGGATGCGCCCCGCCGCCGCCAGCGCCGCCAGCACCAGCGTGGGCATAATCTGGCGCAAACCCGGACGAGATGCCTCGTAACCCGCAAAGAACAGTGCAAGCACCAGCGCCACCACGACAAGCATGGCAAGCGCCGCCTGCTCAACGCCCGCCAGCAACGCCGCTGCCATCACCGCCGGCACCGCCAACAACAGCGGGATCTCCAGTTTTGTGAGTAAACGCGAGAAACGACAGTCCGTCATCCCATCACGCCCTATAGAACACGTTGTCGGCAAAGAAGTCGGCCGGGGGCTCCATGCAGGCAATCTCGCCGTCAAACATCATGGCGACGTCGTCGGCTACCTGCTCGGCAAAGTCCAAATCGTGCGTAGCCATGATGACGGTGCCGCCAGCCTTCGCATGGTCACGCAGGGCGCGGGCGATGATGCGGCGGCTCTCCAGGTCAAGGCCCTTCGTGGGCTCGTCAAGCAGCAGCAGCTCGGGGCCGATCAGCAGCAGCTTTGCCAGCGCAAGCAGCTGGCGCTGTCCGCCCGAGAGGTCGTAAGGGTGGCGCGTCTCCAGGCCGTCCAATCCCAGTTGCGCCGCACGCTCCCGCGCCAAGTTCTCGTCATATCCGCAGGTCGAGGCCCATTCCATCAGCTCGTCGCGCACCGTCTCGGCAACCAGCAATGCTTTGGGATTCTGAGGCAGCAGCGCCGCCGAGGCCGCTCCGCGCACCATGCGGCCGCGCTGCAGCTTGGCGGTCTTCGCCAGCACCGAGAGCATCGTCGACTTACCGCATCCGTTGCCGCCCACGATCGCATGCACCGCACTGGCCGAAAACGCAACGTCGAGCCCGCGCAGCACCCAACCGCCCGCGCGATCGTAGCGAAACCAGCCTTCCGACAGGGTGGTAGCCGACCCGCCGTGCATTTTTTGGAGTATTCTGCTTCCATCCGTGCGCGGGAAGGCTTCCGAGCCGTTCTCGAGCGACGTTTGCGCCACAAATTCGGACGATTTGTCCAATTCTGAACTTTTTTTCGCGCTCGATACGTCCCCGGGCGGCTCCAGAGAGCCCAAATTGTCCTCACGCCTGCTGAATACTCCGTTTTTTGCACATCGGATGGCACCCCACCCCAACATCTCATCGGAAAACAGCGATTCTCGGCGTCCCAAAGAAGCCATATCCGCCACCTCGCGCACGCGACCGCCCTCAATCCGGTACGCACGCGTCGCATACTCGAGCATCGGCCGCGGTTGATGCGTAGCCACAACAACCGTGCAGCCCAGCTCACGGTTCACGCGAAACAGCGCGTGCAGAAAATTCTTCTCGGCAACGGGATCGAGCTGAGACGTGGGCTCGTCGAGTAGCAGCACACGCGGACGCAGCGCCAGGACGGCGGTAAGCGACAGCAGCTGCTTGCGGCCACCCGAAAGCGTGTCGGTATCGCGATGAAGCCAGTCCTCCAGACCAAAGAAATAGCTGGTCTCGGCAACACGGCGGCGCATCTCGTCGCGCGACACGCCCAGATTCTCTAGGCCAAACGCCATCTCATGCCACACGGTCTCGCACACAATCTGGTTCTCGGGATCCTGGAACACATAGCCCACGCGCTCCGCCGATGCCCGCACGTCCATGTCGGCAACGTTCTCGCCCAGCACGCGCAGTTCGCCAGTGCGCTCGCCCGCCGGCGCGATCTCGGGCTTGAGCAGCGACAGCAGCGTCGACTTACCCGATCCGGTACCGCCAACAAGCAACGCAAATGCACCTTGGGGAACAGACCAGTCGAGCCCCTCGAGCACCGCAGCATCAGCATCGGGGTAGGCAAAACTAAGGCCT
Source organism: Collinsella aerofaciens (assembly GCA_008668795.1). GTDB lineage: Bacteria > Actinomycetota > Coriobacteriia > Coriobacteriales > Coriobacteriaceae > Collinsella > Collinsella aerofaciens_AS. The sequence continues at coordinate 10,671 of RQBM01000059.1, forward strand.
CGCACCTCAATCGCCGGCGCGGCCGAGCCATATGCCACACCCGCCGCCGGGCCCCTATCCAACCGAGCCATCAGCCAAACCTCTTCTCATCAATCGCGTGC
>RQBM01000057.1:0-13538 GCA_008668795.1 Collinsella aerofaciens
ACGTGGTCGTTATCGGCGGCGGACCTTCCGGCATGGCGGACGCGATTGCCGCGCATAAGGCAGGGGCCCGCGTCGCCATCGTGGAGCGCGTGCAGCACATGGGCGGCATACTCCGCCAGTGCATCCACCCCGTCTTTGGCCTGTCGCACTTTAAACAGGAGCTCACCGGTCCCGAGTACGCGCAGCGCTTTATCGACCAGGTGCACGCAACCGACATTACGCTGTTCCTGAACAGCATGGTGATTGGGATTGATTCAAGCGAGTCTGCGGTTGACACCGCGGTCCACACCGTCACGCTCATGAGCCCTGCCGACATGCTGCAGCTCACCGGGCACGCGATCGTCCTTGCCATGGGGTGCCGCGAGCGCACGCGCAGCGAGATCAAGATCCCCGGCAGCCGTCCCGCCGGCGTGTTTACGGCGGGCCTGGCGCAGCGATACATCAATATCGAAAACCTCAAGCCCGGCTCGCGTGCCGTCATTTTGGGCTCGGGTGACATCGGGCTTATCATGGCGCGCCGCTGCACGCTCGAGGGGATTTCGGTCGAGGGCGTGTACGAGCTCATGCCGTACGCCAACGGCCTGCGCCGCAACGTCAAGAACTGCTTGAACGACTTTGGCATTCCGCTGCATCTGTCTACCACGGTCACGCGCGTGATCGGGCACGACCGCGTGGAGGCCGTCGAGGTGAGCCTGGTCGACGAGCGCCTGGCGCCCATTGCCGGGACGGAGCGCATCGTTCCGTGCGACACGTTGCTGCTTTCGGTGGGCCTGATTCCCGAGAACGAGCTTTCGGTTGCCGCTGACGTAGAGCTTGACCCGCGAACGCGCGGCGCCGTGGTGGACCAGAGCCTGCAAACGGGCGTGCCGGGCATCTTTGCCTGCGGCAACGTGCTGCACGTGCACGACCTGGCCGACAACGTGACGACCGAGTCCGAGCGTGCCGGCGCGGCTGCAGCGGCGTGGGCTCTGGGGACCGGCGCGGGCGCCGTTCCGGACTGCGAGCTCGCCGTCTCCCCTGCCGGCATCGCGGGATACGCGCTGCCGGGACGCATTACGGCCGTGGCGCTCACCAAGCTAAACTTCCGCGTGCGCCGACCCGTCGACGCCGCCCGCGTGCGTATTCTGGCAGGCGGCGAGGAACTGTTCGCAGGCAAGGTCCGTGCATTTAAGCCGAGCGTCATGGAAAGCTTCCCGCTGCCGGCGAAGGTGATTCAGCGCGCACTCGGCCTAGGTGCTAGCGAGCTTGTCCTGACCGTCGATCCCATTGAGGAGGCGTAAGGCCATGAGCGATAACGTAATCGAGACGCTGAAGTTCAACTGCACCACCTGCCCATCCGAGTGCCTTCTGACCGTAAAGGTAGAGCGTGACGCAGACGGCACCGTGGCAGAAGTGCGCTCCGTGACCGGCAACAGATGCCCGCGTGGTAATAAGTACGCACACCAGGAGCTCACCTGCCCCATGCGCGTACTCACCACCACCGTGGCCGTATCTGGCGGCGACGAAGCCCTGCTCCCCGCGCGCACATCCGAAGCCATCCCGCTGACCCTCCACGCCCAAGCCATGGACCTCATCCGAGGCCTAATCGTCAAAGCCCCCATCCGCATGGGCGACGTCGTCCTCCCCGACCTCCTCAACACCAACATCAACCTAATCGCCAGCATGGACATCGACCCAGCCTAAGCAGCTAATTAGGGACGGGGCACTTTTAGCTACTCCACCATCCGCCCGGTCCTCCTCCGCAGTTGCGGTGAAATACGGACTGTTTTATGGCTTCAGGCCGCTAAACAGTCCGTATTTCACCGCAACTTATGAGGGTGCGCATGGGATGCAAAGGAGTGTCCCGAGGTGCCGGCATAAAAGGAACGTCCCTAGCTGCCGGGCATGGGATACCATGGTGGCAACCTAGCGAAAGGATGTTTCATGGCACATGTCGATGACCAGCGCGTGGCGCGCGTGCTCGATGCGCTCGAGGCTCAGCACCCCGGCGCACAGCTGCTCGTAAACGACCCGTGGTCGATTTATTACCTGACCGGCTTTTATGCCGATATGTTCGAGCGTTTTTGCGGCGTGCTGCTCGCACGCGGTAACGAGCCAGTGATCTTGGTCAACGCTCTGCATCAGCTGCCCGAGTATGACAATGCCCGCGTTGCCTACCACACCGATACCGACGTCGTGGCCGATGCCATCGCTCGCGAAATCGATCCGACCAAACCGCTCGGCATCGACACCGTCATGCGCTCCGGCTTTTTGATGCCGCTCATGGAGCGCCATGCTACGAGCGAGTTTTTCCTGGGTGACTTTGCCGTCACCGCAGCGCGCACCCACAAGGATGCCACCGAGCAGGAGCTCATGCGCGCGTCCTCGACCGCTAACGACGCCGTGATGGCCGATGCCATCAAGCTCGTCCACGAAGGCGTGACGGAACGCGAGATTACCGACCAGATGCTCGGCTTGTATCGCAAGCACGGCTGCGAGGGCTTTAGTTTTTCGCCCATCGTGAGCTTTGGTGCCAACGCCGGCGACCCGCACCACGAGCCCGACGATACGGTACTCAAGCGCGGTGACGTGGTGCTGTTCGACATTGGCGGACGCCGCTGCAACTACTGCTCGGACATGACACGCACGTTCTTTTGGGGCGAGCCGGACGAGGAGACGGAGCGCATCTACGACATCGTGCGCCGCGCCAATGAGGCCGCCGAGGCGCTCATCGCACCGGGCGTGCGCATGTGCGACCTGGATCGCGCCGCGCGCGACGTAATTGAGCAAGCGGGCTATGGGCAGTACTTTACGCATCGCCTGGGACACTCGATCGGCCTGCAGGACCACGAGCCGGGCGACGTCTCGCTTGTCAACGAGCAGGTCGTAGAGCCGGGCATGACATTCTCTATCGAGCCGGGCATCTATCTCCCCGGCCACACCGGCGTCCGCATCGAGGACCTGGCCCTGGTCACTGAGTCCGACGTCGAGATCCTCAACGCCTACCCCCACGATCCGGTCCGCCTAGACTAGCCTGGTCCCCAAGCCCCCAAACTAAGTTGCGGTGGAATAGTTCCTGGATGGGCTGCTAGAGCCCAAAAACAGGAACTATTTCACCGCAACTGATGAGGGGGTATGGGTTAACGAAGCAAGCCGGCTACTTCGCCGGCCAGGGTTATGGTGCCGGCTGCTACGAAGGGCTCGCCGGCGGCATCGAGGGCTGCGAGGGCCTCGGATACGTTGGGATACACGCCCGCGAGCTTGTCGGCATCCGCCAGGGCAGCGAGCTCCTCCGCCGGCAGGGCGCGGTCGGAATCGGTCTGCGTCACAACCACGCGTGGGAAGGCTGGAATCAGCACGTCGACGATGCCCGCCACGTCCTTATCAGCCAATGCGGCGCACAGCAGCGTGGGGCGATTCTCTACACACGGATCGATCTCGTCCAGTGCGCTCACAAAGTTCTCGCAGCTCTGGGGGTTATGGCAGGCGTCGATCAGTTTAAGCGGATCGGTTCCCAGCACATCAAAGCGACCCGGCGTGGGGCAGCCCATAAGAGAAGCGTCGAGCGCCTCATGGTCGAGCTCGCGACCCAGATAGCCCTCGCACAGCATAATCGCGCACACGGCATTCTGCGGCTGATACGCCGGCTTGACCATACTCGACGTATAGATCGCGCGCGGCGTGGTGCAGCTAAACTCCACCGTATCGCCCACGTGTGCCGGAAGTTTGGTCGTCGAATGGCTCACCACGAGCGGCACAACGCCGCACTCACGGCAACGGGCATCCATCACACGCTGAACGCTCGCCTCATGCGTGCCCTCGCCCAAAACAACCAAACGCCCAGGCTTAATAACCGCAGCCTTCTCCCCTGCAATGGCCTCGAGCGTATCGCCAAGGACCTTCGTATGGTCGAGTCCAATGCCCGTAATGGCGACGGCCACGGGATCGGTCGCACTCGTAGCATCCCAGCGTCCGCCCATGCCAACCTCAAGCACGGCCACGTCCACGCAAGCCTCGGCAAACATAGTCAAACCGGCCACGGACAAAAGATCGAAGGGCGTAATAGAACGGAGCTCCTCGCCCGCCGCCTCACGACGTGCGTTGAGACGACGACCTGCCTCATACGCCGCAGAGACACCATGGGCAAAGACCTCGTCCGAGACGACCTTTCCGTCAATCTCCATACGCTCGGGATAACGCACCAGATGAGGCGACGTAAAAAGTGCCGTCTTAAGGCCCTCACCACGAAGAATGGCAGCCGAGAATCGCGTCGTCGAGGTCTTTCCATTGGTACCGGCTATCTGGACGCAATCATATAACTCGTCAGGACGACCAAGCTCATCGAGCATCTCGACGACAGTCTCGAGCAGCGGCGTGGAATAACGCGCAATCTTGCCCGTATCGGCCGCAAGTGCAACAGCCTCATCAATAGAAAGCTCCGGAACCTCAAACGGCACCGAATACAACCCAGAACGCTTTGCCATAGCCAAAGTCCCCTCAACATAAAAAGAGGCCCGTAATAAACAACGAGCCCCTCCCATTCAAAATATCAGCCAAACACCGCTTTGCAGCAAGATCAAGGCCACAACCCAGTGGCCCTAACCTACCAGTTGCAAACAACCACGTAAACGAACTAGGAGCGGCCCGATGCTTTGCTCGCCGCAAGTTCCGCACGCAAAGGACAGCACTTAATGTGCTGTCCGTCTTGCGCAGGACTGTTCGCAGTGGAGAGCAAAGTATCGGGACGCGCCCCCAAGTTAGGCCTACGAGAAGTCAGCAACCTGTGCAGTCAGCGCCGCCAGGATCTCCTTGAGCTCGGCTGCACGGTCCCTCTTCTTCTGCACCACGGCAGGCGCGGCCTTGGCCACAAAGCCCTCGTTGGCGAGCGTCTTCTCGCAGCCGGCAAGCTCCTTCTGGGCCGCGGCAATCTCCTTCTCCAGGCGCGCCTTCTCGGCCGAAAGGTCAACCTTGCCCTCGAGCACCACAAAGACCTCGACGCCGCTATCGACCACGGCGATGCTCGCGGCAGGCTTCTCAACGTCGGTACCCATAACCAGCGAGGCAGTGTTTGCCAGCGGCTCAATGGTCGAGCGCAGGCTCTCGAGCTTCTCGATATCCTCGGCACCGGCACGCACGACCACGTCGAGCTCGGCCTTGGGGCTCAAACGATAACGCGAACGGGTAGCACGGGCGGCAGATACGACGGTACGGCACAGCTCAAACGCACGCTCGGCGTCCTCGTCGACATACTTGGCGTAGTCGGCGGGCTCGGGCCACTTGGCGATCATGAGCGCCTCGGCGCGGTCCACGTTGCCCTCGGTGTCCAGATCGAGCACGCTCGCCGGCATGTTGTCCCAGATCTCCTCGGTGACAAACGGCATGAGCGGGTGCATCAGGCGAATGGAGGTATCGAGCACAAAGATCAGGTTGCGCTGAGCCTGCAGACGTCCCTCGCCCTTCAGGCGGGCCTTGGTGACCTCGACGTACCAGTCGCAGACCTCGTTCCAGAAGAACTGCTGCACGCCACGGGCCATGTCGCCAAAGGTGTAGTTCTCGATACCCTCGGTAACCATCTTGACGGCCTTGGCCAGGCGGCTGAACATCCAGGCGTCGGCCGGCGTCTCCACGACGGGCTCGCCGGGCGTGTAGCCTTCCATGTTCATAAGCAGGAAGCGGCTGGCGTTCCAGATCTTGGTCACAAACGACTTGGCCTGCTCGGTGCGCGGGCTGTCGATGAGCTTCTTGGTCTTCTTGTCGATGTTCGCGTCAAACTTGACGTCCTGGTTGTTGGTGCACAGTGTGAGCAGGTTGAAGCGCATGGCGTCGGCGCCGTACATACCGATGAGGTCCATGGGGTCAACGCCGTTGCCCTTGGACTTGGACATGCGGCTGCCGTCCTTGGCCAGGATCGTCGGATAGATGACGACGTCCTTAAACGGCACCTCGTCCAGGAAGTACAGCGAACTCATAACCATGCGGGCGACCCACAGCGCGATGATGTCGCGCGCGGTGACGAGCGCCGTCGTGGGGTGATGGCCCTCGAGCAGCTCCGGCTTTTGCGGCCAGCCCTGCGTGGCAAAGGTCCACAGCTGCGAGCTGAACCAGGTGTCCAGCACGTTCTCGTCCTGATGCACGTGATGGCCGCCGCACTTGGGGCACACGTCGGTGTCCTCGGTAAGGGCGTCCTCCCAGCCGCAGTCCTCGCAGTAGAACACGGGGATACGGTGGCCCCACCACAGCTGGCGGCTGATGCACCAATCCTTGAGGTTCTCCATCCAGGTGGTGTAGGTCTGCGTCCAGCGCGCGGGGTGGAAGGTGACCTTGCCGGAGTTGACGGCGTCAAGCGCCGGCCCCTTGAGCTTGTCGACGGCCACAAACCACTGCTCGGACAGCCACGGCTCCAGCGCGGCGTCGCAACGGTAGCAGTGCATGACGGAGTGATCGAGGTCCTCGACGTGATCGAGCAGGTCGTGCTCCTCAAACCACTTGATTACGGCCTCGCGGCACTCGTCGCGGTTCATGCCGGTGAACTCGCCGTAGCCCTCGACAACCACCGCGTGCTCGTCAAAGATGTTGATCTGCGGCAGGTCGTGAGTCTGACCCATGGCGTAATCGTTGGGGTCGTGGGCCGGGGTGACCTTGACAAAGCCGGAGCCAAAGTTGGCGTCGACATGCCAATCCTCAAAGATGGGGATCTCACGGTCGACGATGGGGAGCTTGACGGTCTTGCCCACAAAGGCAGCCTTCTCGGGGTCCTTCGGGGAGACGGCGACGCCCGTGTCGCCGAGCATGGTCTCGGGGCGCGTAGTGGCGACGACGATGTAATCCCGGCCGTTGACCGGCTCGGTCAGCGGGTAGCGCAGGTGCCACAGGTGGCCCTTCTCGTCCTTGTACTCGGCCTCGTCGTCCGAGATAGCAGTGGTGCAGTTAGGGCACCAGTTGACGATGCGCTTGCCGCGGTAGATCAGACCATCGTGGTACCAGTCGCAGAACACCTTGCGCACGGCCTGGGCGTAGTCCTCGTCCATGGTGAAACGCTCGTTATCAAAGTCGACGGAGCAGCCCATACGCTTGATCTGCTCGACGATGATGCCGCCGTACTCGTGGGTCCAATCCCAGCAGGCGTCTACAAACTTGTCGCGACCGATCTCCAGGCGGCTGATGCCCTCGCTCTTGAGCTTCTTGTCGACCTTGGTCTGCGTGGCGATACCGGCGTGGTCGGTGCCGAGCACCCAGCGCGTGGACTTGCCGCGCATGCGGGCCATACGGATGATGGCGTCCTGGATGGAGTCGTCGGTGGCGTGACCCATGTGGAGCTTGCCGGTCACGTTGGGAGGCGGAATGGTTACGGTGCAGTCGCCCACGCCCTCGCGGCGCTTGTAGTAGCCGCCGTCGAGCCACTTCTGCAGGATCGCCGGCTCGTTGGTCGACGGATCGTAGTTCTTGGGCATTTCTTCCATATATTTCTCCCTTGCCCGTCGGCGTGTCCGCCTGCTTGGTTTTCGCTCGGTCAGGTCCTGACTCGCGCGAAGAGCACATTAAGTGCTCTTCGGCTCGTGCGGAATCTACGAAAACCAAGCAGGCGGACACGCCTTAGGTATCGATTACTTCAGTCTGAAGGTACTAACTTGACAATCTCACAGAATAGCACAGGCATACCTGCCGAAAAGGGACAGGTTTATTTTGGTAGGTTTTATCAGGGGAAACGACATTTGCCCATATAAAACCGACCAAAATAAACCTGTCCCTAAATGGCAGGCCCCGCGGTGGTTGCCGCGGGGCATGGATTCAAGCTATTTAACCGTAGATGCGTTGGGGCTGCTCTTCGCCCTTTACGGAGGCTTCGGTCACGATGACCTTGGAAACACCCTCCTCGCTGGGGAGGTCGAACATCGTCTGCTGCAGCACGTCCTCGCAGATGGAGCGCAGGCCGCGGGCGCCGGTCTTGCGGGCAAGCGCCATGCGGGCGATCTCGTGCAGGGCGGCATCCTCAAACTCAAGCTCAACGTCCTCGAGCTGGAACATCTTGCGGTACTGACGCACCACGGCGTTCTTGGGCTCGGTCAGGATCGACACCAGGTCGTCCTCGTCGAGCGCCTGCGTCTGGGTGACGACGGGCGTACGTCCCACAAACTCGGGAATCATGCCAAAGGCGTTGAGGTCCTGCGGGAGCACCTGGCGCAGCAGGTCGTTCTCGTCGACCGAGGTAGGACCGGCGATCTCGGAGTTAAAGCCCACGCCCTTGTTGCCCACGCGATCGGCGATGATCTTGTCCAGACCCACAAAGGCACCACCGCAGATAAACAGGATGTTGGTCGTGTCGATCTGCAGCAGCTCCTGCTGGGGATGCTTGCGGCCGCCGGTGGGCGGAACGCTTGCCACCGTGCCCTCAAGAATCTTAAGCAGCGCCTGCTGAACGCCCTCGCCCGAAACATCGCGGGTGATGGAGAGGTTCTCGGCCTTGCGGGCGATCTTGTCGATCTCGTCCACGTAGATAATGCCAACCTGCGCGCGCTCAATATCGCCATCGGCTGCATTGATGAGCTTGAGCAGGATGTTCTCCACGTCCTCGCCCACGTAACCGGCCTCGGTGAGCGCGGTGGCGTCGGCGATGGCAAACGGCACCTCGAGGATGCGCGCGAGCGTCTGCGCCAGAAGCGTCTTACCGGTACCGGTGGGGCCGAGCAGCAGAATGTTGGACTTGGCGAGCTCCACCTCATCCATATCATCGTCGAGCTGCGAGTCCAAACCGTCGTCAAAGGCCGAAAGCGCAGCACCGCCCTCGATCACGCGGCGGTAATGGTTGTACACGGCAACCGACATGGCGCGCTTGGCGTCCTCCTGGCCCATTACATAGGCCGAAAGCTCGTCATAGATCTCGTGCGGCGTCGGCACGTGCGTGATGACCTGACGGTCGTCCTCGAGCTCAAAGCCCTCGGTCTCGGGGTCCACGGCGGGCTGGGATGCAGCCTGACCGTGGTCGTTGAGGAAGCCCGGCAGCTTGCCGTTGCGGGCGGCGTCCATAAAGTCCGAAGCCAGCGACTCCTCCAAAATCTCGGAGCAGGCGGCAACGCACTCGTCGCAGATAAAGATGTTGGTCGGACCCTTTACAAGGCGGCGAACCTGCCCCTGCTCTTTTCCGCAAAAGGAGCAGCGGATGGGGTTGCCGTTCTCGTCAAAGTTGTCCTGCATGTTACCTGCCATCCTAGGCGTCCTTCGCGGCGAGATCGCGCGAGGTGACGATACGGTCGATCAGACCGTAGTCGAGGGCCTCGGCAGCGGTCAGGTAGTTGTCGCGCTCGGTATCGGCCTGGACCTTCTCGATGGGCTGGCCCGAGGCGTCGGATAGGATCTGGTTGAGCTCGCGGCGAGTCTTCTTGATCTCCTCGGCAACAATCTCAATCTCGGTCTGCTGGCCCTGGGCACCGCCGCTGGGCTGGTGAATCATGACCTTGGAGTGCGGCAGGCAGAAGCGCTTGCCCTTGGCGCCAGCCGAAAGCAGCACGGCGGCCATAGACGCGGCCATACCAACACAAATGGTGGAGACCTGCGGCTTAATGAAGTTCATGGTGTCCAGAATCGCCAGACCGGAGTAGACCTCGCCACCGGGCGAATTGATGTAGAGCGAGATATCCTTCTCGGCATCCTGGCTCTCAAGATGCAGCAGCTGGGCAACGACCAGGTTGGCGCTGACGGAGTTGATCTCCTCGCCCAAGAAGATGATGCGGTCGTTGAGCAGGCGCGAATAGATATCGTAGCTGCGCTCGCCGCGCGGCGTCTGCTCGATAACGTATGGCACGAGGGCGGAATCGAACTTGGCGATCATACGCATCTCCATTTCTCTCTTGCGGACCAAATTGGTTCTAGATAAACGTACGGTGCCCGCATGCTATGCATTGGCTGGCACCGTACGAAGCAACCGGATAACCGGTGTATAACTTTACCCCATCACGGGCGCACGCATGCGCTCGCGGGCAAGGTGGCGAGAATTACTCGGCGTCCTTGGCGGTCTCGTCGACCTCGGTCACCTTGGCGTTCTCGACCAGGTGGTCGACGGCCTTGGAGCGACGGATGGACTCGCGGACGGCAGGCATGCGGCCATCGGCGATGAACTCGGTCTTGGAAGCCTCGACGTCCTTGACGCCGGCCTTCTCGAACTCGGCGTTGATGTCGTCCTCGGTGACCTCAATCTTGAGCTCGCGGGCGAGGGCGTCGAGAGCCAGGGACTCACGGGCAACGTCGTTGGCCTGCTTGTGCAGGTCGCCGATGAACTGCTCCATGGTCAGGCCGGAAGCGGGCAGCCAGGTGTCCAGCGTCATGCCGCGGGCAGCGAGGTTGGACAGGAAGTTCTGGCCAAGCTCCTCAAAGACGGACTGCTCGTAGTCGGCGTCCATCTCCTCGAGCTGCAGGCGCTCGGCGAGAGCGGAGACGCAACGGTTCTCCTTCTCGGCCGGGAGGCGGGAAGCCTTGTCCTGCTCGATCTCGATCTTGATGGCGTCGCGCATGGCCTCAATGTTGTCGAAGCCAAAGTCGGACTTGACGAGCTCGTCGGTGAGCTCGGGGGTGTTGCGGACCTTGATGCCCTTGACGGTGACCTCGACGGTGTGGGTCTCGGCCTCCTCGCCCTCCTCGACCTCGTCGGTCCAGGTGACGGTCTTGACGTCGTCAACGTTAGCGCCGATCAGGGCCTCGTTGAACTCCTTGGGGTTGCTATCGCTACCGGCGATGAGCATACGGCCCTCGGCAGCGAAGTTGTCGGCGTTCTCGACGGCCTTGAGGTCGACAGTGACGTAGTCCTCGGCCTCGACGGCGCGACCCTCGACGTCCTCGAAGGTGGCACGGTAGTTGAGGAGCATCTCGACCTGGTTGTTGATCTCGGACTCGGTGACCTCCGCGGGAGGCATCTCGATCTCGACGGCGTCGAAGGAGGAGAGCTCAGCGGCGGGACGCAGGGAGAACTCGACGGTGTAGGTGTAATCCTCGTGATCCTTGGCGAGGTCGAGCTCCTTGTAGTCACCGCTCTTGGTGGGGACGATGTCCAGCTCGTTGAGGACGGCGGGCTCGTTAGCGGCGATCAGGTCGTTGGTGGCCTGAGCGAGGGTAGCCTCGGCGCCAAGGGCGGAGTCGATGACCGGACGGGGAGCCTTACCGGCACGGAAGCCCGGGAAGCGGTACTTCTTGGCGGTGTCCTTGTAGGCCTTCTTGATCGCGGCGTCGACGTCAGCGGCCGGGATGGTGACCGTAGCGGTGAGCTTGGCGTCCTTGACGTCAGAAGCGGTGATGTTCAACACGTTCCTCCTCATACTGCCCAGCTTATCTGAGGTGCTGGTACCTTTATGCAACAAAGTGTCGCGACGACCGAGGCCGACGCTGGTGCGTTGGTGCGGGCGAAAGGACTCGAACCTTCACGGGAATCCCACCAGAACCTAAATCTGGCGCGTCTACCAATTCCGCCACGCCCGCATGAGCGCACAGATTAGGAATGATAGCAGATACGAGCGGCAAGCGCACGCACACGTTTTTAGCTCACGACCTCACCATGAGTGCAAAAGGCGGGGCGAGTTGCCCCGCCCCGCCAATTACGACTTGTTCACTGACCCGCTACTCCCCCAGCAGGGCCTTCTCGGGCGTGATGGGCAGCGAGCGGACCTGATGTCCGGTGGCGTGTGCCACGGCCGAGGCCACGGCGGCGAGCGGCGTGTTGATGACGACCTCGCCGATCGACTTGGCACCAAACGGACCCGTCGGCTCGTAGCTCGGCTCAAAGGCCACGCGTATGCTGCCGATATCCAGGCGCGTGGGTAGCTTGTAGCTCATAAAGTTGCCGGTGCGCAGACGGCCGCGGTCATCGTGCTCGACAATCTCGTAGAGCGCGTGGCCGATACCCTGGGCAATGCCGCCCTCGGCCTGGACGCGCGCAAGCGCCTCGTTGATCACGGTGCCGCAGTCCACAGCCGCCGCGTAGTCCACAACAGTCACCTTGCCGGTGGCCTTGTCGACCTCGACCTCGGCAATGCCGGCCATAAACGGCGGGGGCGAAACGGGCAGGCAGGCAGAGGCATGCGAGGTCAGCGCGTCGCCGCCCGCGATGTTCTTGACGCACAGGTTGGCAAAGTCGCGCAGCGTGAGGTAGCGGTTCTGCTCGCGCGCGGCACGCTCGTCGGACAGACGCACGTACTGACCATCGAAGACCACATCGGCGGCGTCCACGTCCCACATCTGGGCGGCTTTGGAGCAAATCTTCTCACGCAGCTCGGTCGCGGCGTTCTTGGCGGCAAGGCCCGTCACGTACGTACCCGAGCTCGCGTACGAGCCGGCGTCGAACGGCGACACGTCGGTGTCCACGCCGCGCACCACGATCATCGAACTCTCCACGCCCAGTTCCTCGGCGGCAATCTGCGCCAGGATCGTGTCGACGCCCATGCCGTTATCGGTGGCTCCGGTGCCGATGGTAATGAAGCCGTCCTCTTCCAGGCGCATGTCGATGCCGGCGATGTCCACGTTGGAAATGCCTGAGCCCTGCATGGTGAGCGCGCAGCCCAGGGCGCGCACGCGGTCGCCCAGGTCCACGGCTAGCGGCTTGTCGCGCCAACCGATCATGTCCATCGCGCGCAGCAGGCAGCGGTCGAGCGCACAGGCGTTGAGCTTCTCGTTGTAGTACTGCGGCATGGTCTCGCCCTCGCGCACAATGTTCTTAAGGCGCAGGTCGGCGGGGTCCATGTGCAGCATGTCGGCGAGCTCGTTGACGGCGCTCTCCACGGCAAACTGGCCTTGGGTGGCACCGTAGCCGCGATACGCGCCGCCGCGGTTGGTGTTGGTGTAGACGGCGTCCCAGCTAAAGCGGCTCGCCTTTACGTGGTTGTAGATGGGCAGGCTCTTGTGGCCCGACAGGCCGATCGTCGTGGTAGCGTGCTCGCCATACGCACCGGCGTTGGACAACGTATGCAGATCGATGGCCGTGATGGTGCCGTCGTTCATGGCGCCCAGCTTAACGGTCATCTGCATCTGGTGGCGCGAATTGCCCGCGGTGATGGTCTCCTCGCGGGTGTAGCAGCAGTAGCTCGGACGGCCAGTCTGCTGGGTCACGAACGCCACGAAGATCTCGCAGCAGCCCGTCTGCTTGGAGCCAAAGCCGCCGCCGATGCGCGGCTTAATGACCTGCACCTGCGACTGCGGAATGTCGAGCGACTGCGCGACCATGCGACGCACGTGGAAGGGCACCTGCGTCGAGGTGGTCACCGAGATGCGCCCGAACGCGTCGGTCGTCGCGAAGGCGCGGAAGGTCTCCATGGGCGCAGTCTGCGTGGCCTGGCTGGTGTAGGTGCGCTCAAAGACGATGTCGCTCTGGGCGAAGGCCTCGTCCAAGTCGCCAAAATCGCTGGTACCGCTGCACACCAGGTTACGAGCAACGTCGCCGCCCTGCGGGAACATAAAGGTCACGTCGCCCTCGGGGTGGACAACGATGTCGTTATCGAGTGCCTGGGTAAAGTCGAGCAGCGGCTCGAGCACCTCATAGTCGACCTTAATGAGTTTGAGCGCCTTGTCGGCAGCCTCCTCGG
>RQBM01000037.1:0-2773 GCA_008668795.1 Collinsella aerofaciens
CCCGAGTGCCTCACGCGCCTTTTTGATCTGCTCATCGCCATCATCGACCAGGGACAGCAGCTCTTGCGAGCGATCGCGCATGGCAAAAACATCGTCCATGGTGGGACCCCACTGACGCAACAGGCCCTTGAGGTCGGAATATCGCTCACGCATGCGTGCGAGCTCGCGCGGGTCGAAGGCGACGCCATCGCGATAGGTACGAAGCTCGTTCGCGCAATCCTCAAGGGAGATACAGGCATCCGAAAGCGCATCGGCAATGTCGCCCAGTTTGCGATCGACGGTAGCCATTCGGGAAAGTTCTGCCACGGCGCTGTTCACGGCGTCGAGCGCTCCCCCTTCGGAGGCAAGCGATGCATGGGCATCGTTAGCTGTGGCAACCAGTACCTCGGCATGTTCGGAGCGCGGCAGCAGTTCCTCGAGTTCCTCATACTCGCCCGGTTTGGGGTCGACCTCGCCGATGCGCTCGAGCGCAAAGCGCGCTTCCTCGACGCGACTCCCCCGCGCACGTGAGGCCTCCTCGACGCGACGGACCTCCTTGGCAGCCGCGCGCGAGGCTTTAAAGCAAGCACGGTAGTGCTCGAGCGCCTCGAGCGCAGAGCGTCCCGCCCAGGCATCGACCATCGCAACGTGATGCGCCGGATCGAGCAAGCGCTGGTGCTCGTGCTGGCCGCACAGATCCATCATCACGCCGACGCGCTCCGAAAGCTCGCGCACACTGGCAATGCGACCGTCAATCTTCACGCGGCTGCGGCCCTCGGCAGAAAGGCTGCGCTGTACGGTGAACCCCTCCGTGTCGTGCGGTCCGTCGAAGAGTCGCGCCTCGACGCTCGCCAGTGCCTCGCCCTCGCGCACCGTCGACGAATCCGCACGCTCGCCCAAAATTAGCTTGAGGGCCGAGAGCAGCGCGGTCTTGCCGGCGCCAGTCTCGCCAGTCAGGACAGTCAGGCCGGCACTCGGCACCAGCGTCGCCTCGCGAATGAGTGCAATGTTATAAACCTGCAGCTCATCGATCATGACGGACTCCGTAGAATACGCGGCTCACCGAGTTATAGAAGCTCTCGGGGCCGTAATCCAGCAGCAACACATCTCCGGGCCCGCGGCGCACCGCCACGCTCTCAACGGTGCCATCGCAGGTAATAAACTGTCCATCGATAGCGATCGCCGGAACGCTCGGGCGATCATCGGACATAAAGATTTCGACGACATCACTCGGCGAGGTCAAAAAGGCACGAGCCTGAATGGTGTGCGGCGCAATGGGTACGCAGACCATGCCCGTATAGTCGGGACTCACGATGGGGCCACCGGCACTGAGCGCGTAACCCGTAGAACCAGTCGCCGTGGACACGACCACGCCGTCGCCACGCAGACGGTCGATATGATGGCCGGACACCGTGATGTCGAACTCGACCATATCGGACAGCGGACCGCGGGTAAGCGCCATGTCGTTGAGGGCGAAGGTGCGCACGACATCCTTCGTACCGTCTTCGCGCACGGACACGATATCCGCGGCGATGGTGGCGCGACGGCTCACGTGCAGCTCACCGGACAGGGCGTCGCTCACGACCTGCAGGATGTCGCGCTCCTCGGGGCTCGCAGCAGTTAGAAAGCCCAGGTGACCATAGGAAAGACCGAGGATAGGAATCTCACGATGGTTGAGGATGCGGGCAGCGCGCAGCAACGTACCGTCGCCGCCGAGCGTAATGACCAGATCGGAGCCGTCAATATCAGGCGTGCTCTGAATCTTGGATCGCTGGTCGGCAGCCCATGCGACCTCATAGCCCTGGCGAGTCAGCCAAAGCTCGAGCATCAGGCCGCTCTCGACCGCCTCTTGCTTGTAGTAATTAGGAACCAGAAAGACCTTCATAGCGTTGCAGCTTTCTCGCTCATAACCGATACCTGGGATTGCAGCTCGTCTTGCGAGCGATCGCCGGGGTCAAATCTCGTGCCGTACAGGAAAAACTCAACGTTGCCCTTGGCACCATGAATGGGCGACACGCACACATCGACCGGGAACAGGCCCTTGGCAGCAAAGAGTTCAACCGCCGCCACGAGTGTATCGCGGCGCACGGCGGGATCGGTCACAATGCCGCCCTCGCCCACCAGCGCCGCCGGAGCCTCAAACTGCGGCTTTACGAGCGTGCAGAATGCACCCGTAGGCGCCAGGCACGCCAGTACCGCATCGATAATGTTCGCGATGCTGGTAAACGAGACATCACACACAGCCAGGTCGATAGTGCCGGCATAGCCAAGCTCAGGCAGCTGCGTCACGTTTGTGCGCTCATGCAGCGTCACGCGATCGTCCTGGCGCAACGACCAATCGAACTGGGCGCGACCCACGTCCACCGAGACAACGGTCGCAGCTCCGCGCTTGAGCAGACAATCGGTAAAGCCGCCGGTAGAGCAGCCCACATCCAGACAGGCAAGGCCCGTCGGATTGATGCCAAACGCATCAAGCGCGCCTTCGAGCTTAAGACCGCCGCGGCCAACATAGGGAATGCGCCCCTTCACATGCAGCGGCAGCCCCGGGATCACCTTAAGGCCCGGCGAAGTCAAGCGCTCACCGCCACTCGAGACCAAGCCGGCCATAAGAGTGCGAAGGGCATCCGCGCGATCGGCGCAGATGCCCTGTGAAATCAGTTCGTCATCAAGACGCACGCGTTTCATGAATGCCATCAACCATTCGTATCCGGAGATGCGGCCTAGCTATCCTGGGATTCGTTTGCCGCATCCTCATCGTATTCCTGCTCGAGCTTGTCGGCCTCACGCGGCGTCA
>RQBM01000117.1:0-18016 GCA_008668795.1 Collinsella aerofaciens
CGCGAGAAGGGGTTGCGCCATGCAGGAGCTTGAGGATCGTATTCGCCATGACGGCATCGTAAAGGCCGGTAACGTCCTTAAGGTTGATGCCTTCCTCAACCACCAGTGCGACGTTGAGCTGTTCGACCACATGGGCGCCGAATGGGCCCGTCTGTTCGAGGGTGTCGAGATCAACAAGATCCTGACGATTGAGGCTTCGGGTATTGGTATGGCCTGCATCGCAGCTCAGCATTTTGGCGGCGTGCCGGTGGTCTTTGCAAAGAAGGCCCAGTCCATCAACCTTGACGGCGAGCAGTATGCCACGACCATCTATTCCTTTACCAAGCAGAAGGAGTACCCGGTCATTGTCGGCAAGCGCTTTCTGTCCGAGGGCGATAAGGTCCTGATTATCGACGACTTCCTGGCCAACGGCTGCGCGCTTGAGGGCCTTATTAAGATCTGCGAGGCTGCGGGTGCCGAAGTTGCCGGCATTGGCATTGCCGTTGAGAAGGGCTTCCAGGGCGGCGGCGATAAGCTCCGTAAACGCGGCTTCCGCGTTGAGAGCCTGGCCCGTATCGCCGATATGGACTGCGAGAACGGCGAGATCACCTTCGCCTAAGCGCGCAACACAAGCGATTGGTATGCGATGTGACAAAGGGACTGTCCCTTTGTCACATTTTTTGTATGAGGGGAGGTGCTGATATGGATGAGAACAAGATGGGATGGCGTGAGTATGCGCGCTATGCCGAGATGTCGGTCGAGGAGCTGGCGCGCGATTGCGAGGTACAGGTGTTTCGCGCGACGGGTCCGGGCGGGCAGGGCGTGAACACGACGGACTCTGCGGTGCGCATGAAACATGGGCCCACGGGGATTGTCGTGACGGCGCGTGAGAGCCGCAGCCAGTTTCAGAATCGCGCGAGCTGCCTGCGTAAGCTGCGCGCTGAGCTTGAGCGTCGCGGGCGTCCACCGCGTCGACGCGTAAAGACCAAGGTGCCTCAGCGCTCTCGCCAGCGCAGGCTTAATGACAAGCACTTCAACGCCATTAAAAAGGCCAACCGTCGCAAACCGGGCAGCGACGAATAGCCTCCTCATAAGTTGCGGTGAAATAGGGACTGTTTTGCGGCTTTAGATGCATAAACAGTCCCTATTTCACCGCAACTTAGGTGGGGTTAGCGGGTGGGGTGCCAGACGTGGAGGGCGCCGGCGAGGATGTCGACCTCGATGCGCGAGGCGACAACGGGCTCGCCGTCGGCCTGGATGGGGTAGTCGGGCTCCTCAAGGGTGAGCTCGGCATGGCGACAGCGGCACATGCGAACCGGTGGCAGCTTGGTATGGTGGCCATCTTTGGCCGAAAGGAACATGGGAAGCGCGACCGCGCGCGGAACGGGGCCGCAGGCGTAGCAGACGTCGAGTATGCCGTCGCACGGGTCGGCGTCGGGGCAGATGCGATAGCCCGAACCATAGGTGGGGCCCAGCTGAATCGCCATGATAATCGCCCGCACGCGCTCGGCGGGCGCACCGTCAAAGCTCACCGTCATGGGATAGTTGCGGTAGCGCAGGCCAAACTGCTCAAGGCCCGAGAGGGTGTAGAGCGGAGCGCCGGCGAGGCCCGTCTTTTTGCGCAGCTCGGTGGTGCCAAGGCCGATGGCGGCATCGATGCCGACCGAAAGCGTCTGGTCGTAGTACTCAACGGTAGCCTCGCCGCTGCCGCTCGCAGGGCTCCACGAGCGAATGCGCCCGATGTCCTGACGCTGCAGCTCGCAGGTGAGCAGCGCGCCAAAATCCTTACCGGAGAAATCGTCGATGCCGAGCGTTTGGGCAAAATCGTTGCCAGAGCCCACGGGTAGGACGGCAAGAGCGGGGCGGGCGTCCTCCTCTTGCGCCATAAGTCCGTTGACGACCTCGTGGATCACGCCGTCGCCGCCAAGAGCGATAACGGTGCGATAGCCCTCGACCTGTGCGGCCAGCTCCTTGGCGTGTCCCATGCGCTCGGTCAGCACCAGGTCAAACTGGGATGCGCGCGCGGTCATATCCAAAAAGCGTTGCAGGCGCTCGGCAACTTCGTGCGCCGCACCCGACTGGGCGGCTGGGTTGGCGATGATGAGCGTGCGGCCAAAATCAGTTGCGTGCATGGGGCGACTCCCGGCGTATGACGTGACGGTGCGGTCGCGCTCAGGTCGAATTGCCCCCGATTGTGGCTGCACGTCGAATACTTACGTCTACTCTATCAGGTCGTTGTGGCGCTCGATAGCATCCGCTACCGTACCGCCCTCATCTACAATAAGCGAACGGCGCTTGGGCGAGATGATGCGCTGGGCGGGGTACACGCCGCGGTGTCCGGCGGTTAGGTAGCTGATAAAGGCCACGATGACAAAGAACCCGGCTGCCGTGCCGTGGAACAGGTCGATGGCCATCATACAGGTGGTGATGGGCACGTTGAGGCCGGCGCAGAACACGCCGAGCATGCCCAGCGCTGCCAGAAAGCTGGGGTCGATTCCGACGAGGCAACCGATCCAGCCGCCGAGCGCCGCACCGATACCAAACAGGGGCGTGACCTCGCCGCCTTGGAAGCCGGCGCCCAGGGTGAGCGCTGTGACGACCAACTTGATGGCTGCGTCCGCCAGGGTGGTGTTGCCGGCAAATCCGGCGCCGGAAAGCCACGTGGAAAGGCCGGCGTAGTTCCAAGCGTCGAGAAGGGCATAGGCGGCCAAAACCACGAGTGCACCTATGAGTGCGCGAATAAGATAATTGGTGATAAAGCGACCGTACAGGCTCTTGACGGTTCGAACTGACCAGGCAAAGAGGCGTGCCGTCAGACCGAAGATAATGGCGCTGATAACAACGATGACAACCGTCCGTGGTGTCATGTTGGGAACGCTGGCGATAACATTCGCCTCGTACTCGGTACCTAGGGCGAGTGATGTAAAGTAGCCGGTAAACGAGGCGACCAGGCAGTAGATGCCCGCGGTGTAGTCGATCTTGCCGATAAAGCACATCTCCATGCCAAAGAAAGCCCCGGCAAGGGGCGAGCCGAATACGGCGCCAAAGGCCGACGAGATGCCGGCGAGCATGAGGTCGTGGTGGTCATGCTTTTTGAGGTGGGCGAGGCTCGAGATGTTGCTGGCGATGGTGCCGCCAATCTGCACCGCGGCTCCCTCGCGACCGGCCGATCCGCCCGTTAGGTGCGTGAGCGTGGAGCAGACGAAGGTGAGGACGGCCATGCGCATATGGATGAGGCGTGTGCCCAGAGCGGAGTCGATGACCAGGTTGTTACCGCGTTTGGCGGCAAGACCGTGGTTTTTGTACACCCATGCGGTGGCAACGCCCACAACGGGAAGCAAGGCGTAGACCCACACATGGTGCTCGCGATAGTCGGTGGCGATATTCAGCGAGGCCAAAAACGCCCAAGCGGCAACGCCCATGGCGAGCGAGACAATGACGACGAGCGCGAGCAACTTGGCGCTCGCGAGTAGGTTGCGGGCGTTGCGGCGCGTGTCGGCAGCCAAGAGATGCTCGGAGCGGGTAAGTTTATGCCTGCCTGCCGTGATGACGTCGTTCAGGGAGAAAAAGCCGCCATCGTCGAGCGGCTGGGAATGATCCTGCGTTTCGTTTGCGCTTTCGGGTTTGTCGTTATGAGCCATACGTTCCTCTTTTAGGTTGCAACGCAAGCATTATAAAACGCGGCAAACGCGACGAGCCGGTGGGTTGGTTTCCATTCTGTTTCGCGGCTTGCGGCCGACAGGTGTATTTACTGGTACAGGCCGAGTCGCGGTCGTGCGACGGGGGATTATACTGAGACAAGCATAAAGAATCGGCGCCCCTGTTGTGCGCCGTGGCATTAAGAGGTGCATATGGCAGAGAAACTCATTCCGCTGGATGACGCACAGTCGATTGTCCTGTCGCACGTTGCTCCGACCGATCTCGTCGAGATTCCCGTGTGGCAGGCCGCCGGTCTTCCCCTGGCCGAGGACGCGGTGGCCGATATCGACATCTCGCCGTTTGCCAACAGCGCTATGGACGGATATGCCGTGCGCTCGGCGGACTTGGCGCAGGCATCTGGCGAGGCGCCGGTGACGCTCGATGTTATCGGACATGAGGCCGCGGGTCATGTGTTTGGGGACGCAATCGGCGCGGGCGAGACGGTCCGCATCATGACGGGCGCGCCGGTGCCCGAGGGTGCCGATGCCGTGGTGAAGTACGAGATCGTCGATGTGCTCGACGGTGACGGCAACGAGGGCTCGCGTGTGAGGTTTTCGGCGCCGGCCAAGGTGGGGGAGAACGTTCGCTCTGCCGCCGAGGAGGCCCATGCCGGCGAAGTCGTGATGCGTGCTGGTGAGGTTGTGACTCCGGCGGGCGCCGGCTTGCTGGCAAGCGCCGGATACGCGAGCGTGAAGGTGCACGCTGTCCCACGTGTGGGCATCATCTCGCTGGGCACGGAACTGGTCGCACCGAGTAAGGTACCGGCGCGCGGTCAGATTCGCGATTCCAACTCCTCGGCGCTGATGGCCGAGGCGCTCGATGCCGGCGCCGAGCCCGTGTTCTACGGTATTGCGCCCGACGATGAGCGGGCGATTGGCGAGCTGGTGCATCGCGCCACGCGAGAGTGCGATTTTGTCATTACGAGCGGCGGCGCCTCGGCGGGCGATTACGACTACGTGACGGCGCTCGTCCGGCGCGAGGGCGTGGTGCTGTTCGATCGCATCTCGATGCGTCCGGGCAAGGCCATCACGTTTGGCTTACTCGGGGGCAAGCCCTACCTAGGGCTTTCAGGCAATCCGGCCGCGGCGTATGTGGGCTTTGAGATGCTTGCCCGTCCGGCGATTCGCAAGATGCGCGGCTTTGCCGAGGGCGTGCGTCCCGTGCAGCAGGCGACGCTCACGCACGGCGTGAAAAAGCGCCAGGACCGACGCTTCTTCGATCGCGCCACGGTTTTGCGCGACCCCGAGACCAGTGAGCTGTTGGTGACCGAGGCCAAGACGCAGAATTCGGCGCTGCTCGGCACGATGCAGCGGTCCAACTGCCTGCTGCGTATTGACGAAGGACCGTGCGAGCTCAAGGCGGGCGACGTCGTGGATGTCGTGCGTGTCGACCTGCCCGAGGGCACGGTGTTGTAGGAGGAAGACTATGGAGTTGAAGATTTCGATCGTGACGTGCTCGGATACGCGCGATCTTGCTCAGGACGAGGCTGGAGCCGCACTCGAGGAACTTATCGAGGCGCAGGGCTGGACGGTCGTCTCACATGTGGTCGTGCGCGACGACGCCAGCGAGATCGGTGATGCCATTGTGGAAGCTGCCGATGAGTGCCACGCCAATGTCGTGCTCACCTGTGGCGGCACGGGACTTTCGATGCGCGACGTGACGCCCGAGGCGACGCGTGCCGTCTGCGACCGCGATGTGCCGGGTATTGCAGAGGCAATCCGCGCGTACTCCATGACCAAGACGCGCCGCGCTATGCTCTCGCGCGCCGTGTGCATGCAGCGTGGGCATACGCTTGTCATCAACTTTCCGGGATCCACGAAAGCGGCCCGCGAAAGCTGGGAGGCCGTGAGCGATCAGCTGGAGCATGCGGCCCAAATGACGGCGGGCGGCGGACATACCAAATAAGCGGTTTACCTGCGGCGGGGCGACCTGAACGGCTGCTCCGCCTTTGTTTTCCGCCGAAGCGACGCCGAGGTGCACGGCAACTCGAAACTATATTCTCTAGCGAGAATAATTTCTCATTATCATTATTCGCGCGGAAGTATAATCTAGTAACAGAATAAAGCCTGCGGCGGGGTGCCCGGGCATAGCGTTCGAAAGGGTTGAATATGTTCGATATGGTTTCACGCCGCGGTTTTGTCTCGCTTTCTGCTGCCTCTGCCGCCGGCCTTGGCCTTGCCGGCTGCTCGGGCAACAAGACGTCCGAGCCCGCTGGTTCCGATGCCGGCTCCGTCAAGTCTTCCTCTAAGAAGAAGGCTGTCGAGCTGCAGGTCTTTGCCGCTAACTCGCTCGAGAAAGCTCTGCCCGAGGTTCAGGAGCTCTACACCGAGCAGACCGGCACCACGTTTGCCGACACGCAGTTTAAGGCGTCTGGCGACCTTGTCGAGCAGATGCGCGCCGGTGCCGCCGTCGACGTGCTCATCACGGCCTCCAAGGGCACCATGGACGACGCCGAAGCCGCCGAGCTCGTCGATGCCGACACACGTGAGGATATGTTCGTCAACGACCTCGTGATCATCCGCGCCGAGGGCTCTGACACCAAGGTCGAGGCCATCGCCGACGTCGCGAATCTGGACGGCAAGATCGCCATTGGCGACGCCAAGACCGTCCCCGCCGGCAAGTACGCCAACCAGGCCCTGGCTTCCGTGGGCCTCTACACCGGCACCGAGGGCGACGACGGCGAGTATGCTCCCGAGATCGCCGACAAGGTCGCACTGGCCGATAAGGTGGGCACCGCCGCCGCTTATGTGTCCACAGGCGACTGCGTGGCCGGTTTTGTCTACAGCTCCGACATCTTCCGCTACGACGGCATCGAGGAGGCCTTCGTGTGCCCCGAGGATTCGCACAAGCCCATCGTGTACCCGGGCGCCGTTGCCGAAAGCTCCGAGCATGCCGACGAGGCCAAGGCGTTTATCGACTTTTGCCTGTCCAACAAGAAGGTTCAGAAGATTTGGGCTAAGTACGGCTTTGAGCTTTCCGCGTAGTGCGGCTTGGCGCGATAATTCCATCGTTTTGTGTTTCACTCCGTCCTTGTATTCGCTTGGAGCTTTTCGTGCTTAATAGATTCCGCATGCTTGTCGCCTGCGCTTTGACCTTCGCGCTTTGCTGGGTGCCGGGATTTGCGTTTGCTGGGAACGCTGAGGACGGGGCCCAGGTTGCTGCGACCGCTCATGGGCTTTCCTATGGGATCGAGGGTTTTGAGCGGTTGGCCAAGGGGACCGCTCGTGACATGGAGGGCCAGCCTGAGGGCTACCGGTTTCCCGTTGACGAGGACGTGGACCTTGTAGCGGCGCTCGCTGCCGACCGCGTTGTGGTGTGGATATCGCCCAAGGCGGTCGAGAAGTATGGATTGGATCCGCAGGATAACGAGTCCGTATCGGGTCTCAAGGCCCTCGTCTGTGAGCTCGACAGCGCAAACTGCATGGGAGGCGCGCAGCTAGGGGACGTGGATCTCCCTTGGTATGTCACGGCGGAAACAACGTTTGATGCCGGCGGGTATACCTATGGCTTTGACGAGCGCGGTGCGGATGGGGACCGCTATGTGGTGATTGCATCAGCCTCGGGTGATGCCAAGGGCGGCGCGCGTTGGCTTGATAGCGCTCAAATGGTAGAGGCATCGTCTGTCGTGTTGCGGGATGAGCAGGGCCCCTTGGCCTCTCTGGCCTCCTTATTGGGCGGCATCGACTATCGCCCGTTTTGGGTGTCCATAAAAACGAGCGGCCTTGCCCTGGTGATCGCGTTTGCGCTGGGCCTGTTTGCCGCGTGGAAGACCATGGGTACCACGAGCCGCGTGAAGGGTTTGCTCGATTCGGTCTTTACCATCCCTATGGTGCTGCCGCCCACGGTCTGCGGCTTTTTGCTCCTCATGCTGTTTGGCCGCTCGACCGGGGTGGGCCAGTGGCTGATCGCACACGGCATCTCGATCGTCTTTACGTGGCCCGCGGCGGTCATTTCGGCCGTCGTCGTGTCGTTTCCGCTGGTTTACCGCACGGCGCTCGGAGCCTTCGAGAGTCTTGACGCGCAGATGCTCGACGCCGCGCGAACCCTGGGATGGTCCGAGCGTCGCATCTTTGCCAAGCTCATGATGCCGCTTGGCTGGCCCTCGATTGCCGCCGGCACGGTGCTCGCCTTTGCCCGCGCGATGGGCGAGTTTGGCTGCACCCTGTTCTTTGCGGGCAACTACGCCGGTATTACCCAGACCATCCCCATCGCCATCTACTTTGAGTGGATGAGCGGCAACACGTCGGTGGCGCTCTTTTGGGTCATCGTCGTAATCGTGTTCAGTTTCCTGGTCATCCTGTTCATCAATATGTACACCGCTCATTCGCAAAAGTATCGCGAGCGGGGCCTTTCCCGTGCGGAGCGCAAGCGGATCAAAGATCTTGCCGGACAGGGCGATTCGCTCGACCCGGCGGGCGGCGATGCCTTGCGTATCGATCGCGAGGCGCTGGCCGAGCTCATGCGCGATGATGCCGCTTTGCAGGGAGGTCGATAGGCCATGTCGCTCGTTCTGGATATCAAAAAGCGCTATCCCGGGTTTATGCTCGACATGCAGCTTGAGGCCGGCGAGGAGCGCGTGGCCCTGCTGGGCGCCTCGGGTTGCGGCAAGAGCTGTACGCTGCGCTGCATCGCCGGTGTGGAGACGCCCGACGAGGGCAAGATTGTCGTCAACGGCGTGACCTTTTTTGACTCGGCGGCGGGCATCAACCTGTCGCCCCAGGCGCGCAAATGCGCTCTGCTGTTCCAAAACTATCAGCTGTTTCCTAACATGACAGTGGCCGATAACGTATGCGCCGGTGTAAAGGACGCGGGTGACGCCGCCGCGCGCAAAAAGCTCGCCGAGCGCTATCTGAGCATTTTCGGTCTGGCCGATTTTGTCGACCGCTATCCCGCACGACTCTCGGGCGGGCAGCAGCAGCGCGTGGCGCTTGCCCGCATGGTGGCGGCGCATCCGGGCATTTTTATGTTCGACGAGCCCATGAGCGCACTCGATTCCTATCTTAAGAGCGCCCTCGAGCAGAACATGCTCGACCTGTTCGATGTGTGCAACCGCACCGTACTCTACGTGAGCCACGACATCGACGAAGCGTGCCGCCTGTGCCAGCGAATCTGCGTGATGCACGACGGGCATGTGGAGGAGATCGGCTCCGTCGAGGACGTGGTTCGCCGCCCGCAGACGCTGGCGGCGCTGCGCCTGACGGGCTGCAAGAACACAAGCCGGGCGCGCAAGATCGGCGACGAAGAAGTTGAGGCCCTCGACTGGGGCATGACCTTCAACGTGGGCCGCGAGGTTCCCGATGACGTGGCATACCTGGGCATTCGCGCAAGCTACTTCCATGTGGACAACCGTGCTGAGCGGGGTCGTAACAGCTACGACCTGCATGTGGCCCGAGTGAGCGATTCGCGCTTTGAGCGGCTGGTGCTGTTAGACGTGCCGCGTGCTGATGCGCCCACGCGTCTGCAGTGGAAGGTCAACAAGGTGAACGTAGCTGTCGACGAGCTGCCGCAAGCAGGCGAGACGCTGCGCATGCACTTCGATGCGAATAAGATTCATTTGGTTTGTCGGTAGCGCCGGGTAATGCCGTCGGGGATATAAGCCCCGGCGGCTTTGTCTTGCTGTTTGCCGAATGGGGGATGACAAACTCTTATCAATCAAGATAATTATTTATTAAACGACGGTACACGACGCTGTCGTACGAATGTCGGCGGTGTTCGTCTGGACGACAACCGTTGATATAGTTACCTTCGACGAGAAAAGGAGGGCGCGCCGATGCCGCATAAGACATATTCGCGTCGCGTTGCCGTGCGCGCCCTGTATATGGCTCGGAGCCGCATATGAGCAGGTATGTTCACGGCTCCGGGAGAGACGACGCACAGCTAAATAATCAGCTGCAAAGCAGGTTCCCCAAAATTCCGGGTTTGAGCACGGCTGGGTTTTCGCCACCCACCGTGCAGCAATACCGTAGTTATCCGTATTTGGTTCGAGAGGGGAACCGTCATGGCTGAAGAATTCGATTTCCATCCGATGTGGGAGAGCCTCGGCATGAATCTTGCCGACCACGACATGCTGCTGGGCGCCGTGGGCCAGATGTACGGCGATATGTTCCTGACGCAGAACAATCGCCCCAAGTCCACGTCCTACCTGGATTTTGTCGCCACCAACATCCACAGCGGCCGTATTAAGGAGATGCTCGACAAGAAGGAGGCCGGCGAGGCCACCAAGATCGTCGGCTCGTTCTGCGTGTACGTGCCCGAGGAGATCGTGCTTGCCTGTGACGGCATTCCCGTGGGCCTGTGCTCGGGTGCCGATTGGGCAACCGATAAGGTCGAGGAGCACCTGCCGCGCAACACCTGCCCGCTTATCAAGAGCTTTGCCGGCTTTAAGCTGGGCGAGGTCTGCCCCTACATTGAGTCGAGTGACCTGGTGGTAGGCGAGAACACCTGCGACGGTAAGAAGAAAGCCTACGAGTTCTTTGCCACGCAAAAGAACATGTACGTCATGGATATTCCCAACGTGCACGACGAGTCGACGCTCGTGACCTGGAAGGCCGAGGTCAAGAAGCTCGCCGCCAAGATCGAGGACGAGTGCGGCGTCAAGATTACGCCCGAGGGCCTGAAGGCTGCCATCCACGCCGTCAATGAGAAGCGCCGCGCCCTGCAGCGCCTCGCTGCGACCCGCGCTGCCGACCCTGCGCCCATCAGCGGTCTCGACAGCCTGCTGACCGTTCAGGCCGCCTTTATGGACGACACACCGCGTCTGACCGGAGCCATCAACGATATGGCGGCTGAGTGCGAGCAGCGTGTCGAGGCCGGCGAGGGCGTGGCACCCAAGGGGACCAAGCGCATCCTGTACACCGGTACGCCCATGGCCGTGCCCAACTGGAAGCTGTTCAACCTTATCGAGAAGGCCGGCGGCGTTGTGGTAGGCGAGGAGTCCTGCACGGGCTCGCGCTACTACAAGGACCTGGTCGACGAGTCCGGCGAGACGGTCGACGAGATGCTCGATGCCATCGCCGAGCGCTACTTTAGGATCAACTGCGCCGTCTTTACGCCCAACGACCAGCGTATGAAGGACATTGTCCAGATGGCCAAGGACCTGCATGCCGACGGCATCGTCGACGTGGCTCTGCAGTTCTGCACGCTCTACGAGATGGAGTCGTTTGCCGTGGAGAAGGCCGCCGAGGAGGCCGGCATTCCGTTTATGCACATCACGACCGACTACGCCGGCGAGGACGCAGGTCAGCTGCAAACCAGGATCGAGGCTTTCTTGGAAACCATTTAGAGCTATCCGTCTCGGCGGCTTCCCCAGGCACCCGGTCTTGCCGTTCAAACCGTCGCTTGCGTACCAAAGTACGCGGCGCTTCTCTTTCACGGCAACCTCGGGCACCTGGGAAAGCCGTTTCCTTGGTTGGTTAAAAGGTTTGTTAAGGAGCTATATGCCGGAATATATTGAGCAGCCGTTGCCGTCCACGTTTGAGGAGTTCAACGAGCAGCGCAAGGCGGCGTTTATTCGCGTCAAGGATTACAAGCAGGCCGGTAATCGCCTGATCGGTTTTCTGTGCAGCTACACGCCGCTCGAGATTATCGATGCCGCGGGCGCCTCGAGCGTGGCTCTGTGCGGTACGTCCGATGAGGTGATTCCCGAGGCCGAGAAGGTGCTGCCGGCAAATCTCTGCCCGCTCATCAAGTCGACCTATGGCTTTGCCTACTCGCAAAAGTGCCCGTTTACGTACTTTAGCGACATGATCATCGGCGAGACCACCTGCGACGGCAAAAAGAAGATGTACGAGCTGCTCAACGAGCTCAAGCGCACGCACATTCTGCATCTTCCGCAGGGTCGCGACCGTGCCTACGAGCGCGAGGGCTGGTACGAGGAGTGCTGCCTGCTCAAGGAGGAGCTCGAGGGCTTCTACGGCATCACGATTACCGACGATGACCTGCGCGCTGCCGTCCGTCGTCGCAACCGCTTGCGTGCGGCCCAGCTCGAGATGTTTGCGCTGCAGGCCAACCAGCCGGCGGCCATGAGCGGCGTCGACCTGATGAGCACCATGTTTGCCGGTACGTTCAGCTTTGATATCGAGGCCTATACGCAGCAGCTGGAGCAAAAGGTCGCCAAGCTGCGCGAGGCCTATGATGCAGGCGAGCGCCCGATCGCGGCGGATGCCAAGCGCATTCTGATCACCGGCTGCCCGGTGGGCGGCGTGATCAACAAGATCGGTCGCACCATCGAGTCCAACGGCGGCGTGGTCGTGTGCATGGACGACTGCTCGGGCGAGCGCACGGCGGCCATGATGATCGACCCGGAGGCTCCCGACATCCTTCGCGCCATCGCCGACCGCTACCTGGATATCAACTGCTCGGTCATGACGCCCAGCGACGGTCGTATGGAAAACACGCTGGCCATGTGCGAGAAGTATCACGTCGATGGCGTAGTGGAGAGCGTGCTCCAGGCGTGTCACACCTTTAACGTGGAGAGTGCGCGCATGCAGGAGGCTGTCGAGGGTGCGGGTATTCCGTATATGAAGATCGAGACCGACTACAGCAACGGCGACATGGGCCAGATCGAGACGCGCATCGTCGCCTTCATCGAAACTCTCTAGCTTCCTCAGGCACCGGATCTTGCTCCTCAAACCGTCGCTTGCGTACCCAAAGTACGCTGCGCTCCTCTTTCGGGGCAATCTCCGGCACCTGAGAAACCTAGAGCTAAGGCGCCTGAACGCGCCGCTACCTTTGATGTTTAGATTGGGAGAGAGCCATGATAAGGATCGGGATCGATATCGGGTCTACGGCGGCTAAGGCTGCTGTGGTCGACGGGGAGGGTTCGGTGTCGTGGACGTGCGTGCAGCCAACCGGGTTCTCCTCGGTCGATGCTGCCGAGCGGCTGCGCGAGGCACTGGCAGCGGCGGGTTATGACGTGGCTGCCGACGACGTGCGTGTGATCGCGACCGGCTACGGTCGTGTCGCCGTGCCCTATGCGCACAAGGTCGTGACCGAGATTACCTGCCACGGCACCGGTGCCGTGCGTCTGTTTGGCGACCACGGCACCGTGATCGACGTGGGCGGTCAGGACACCAAGGTCATTCAGCTTAAAAGTGGCCGCGTGGCCAAGTTTGCCATGAACGACAAGTGCGCCGCCGGCACGGGGCGCTTTTTGGAGATCATGGCCGACCGCCTGGGCATTTCCCAGCAGCAGATGGCCGACCTGGCGCGTTCCGGCGAGCCCACCAAGATCAGCAGCATGTGCACGGTGTTTGCCGAAAGCGAGGTTATCAGCCTGATCGGTCGCGGTGAGCTGCGCGAGAACATTGCGCGTGGCGTGATCGACAGCGTGGTCTCGCGCGTGGCCACTATGGCCGGGCAGGCGACGGGTGCTCCGTACTACCTGACGGGAGGCTTGTGCGAGAACGCTTACGTTGTGGAGCGGCTGGCGGCGCTGCTGGGGTCGCCGGTCACCACCTCGCCCCAGGCCCGCTTCGCCGGTGCCATCGGCGCGGCGATTCGCGCACAGGCGCTCAATTAATGCATCCGCCGTAGGCTCGCATTCATGCGTATACTGGGAGAAAATGATTGACCGATGAGAGGAGGTATCGATGGCTGACGATCAGATTAAGCTTACGTCTATGACTGCCGCGAGCGGTTGAGCCGCTAAGTTGGCTCCCGGAGCCCTCGCCCAGGTCCTGGGCGATTTGCCAAATGTGCATAACGACAACTTGCTCGTGGGGTTCGATACCTCCGACGATGCGAGCGTCCTTCGCGTCGGCGATAACCTGGGCCTCGTTCAGTCCGTCGACTTCTTCCCGCCGATGGTCGACGACCCGTTTCTGTTTGGCCAGATCGCCGCGGCCAATTCGCTGTCGGACATCTACGCCATGGGCGGGCGGCCGAGCCATGCCATGAACCTGCTGTGCATTCCCAGTTGCCTGGGCGTCGAGGTCGCAGGTCAGATTCTGGCGGGCGGCGCCGACAAGTGCGTCGAGGCGGGTTGCTCCATCGCGGGCGGCCACACCATCAACGACGACGAGCCCAAGTACGGCCTGTCCGTGAGCGGCTTTGTCGCGCTCGATCGTATGCTTGCCAATAGCGGCGCGCGCGTGGGCGACGTCCTGTTGCTGACCAAGGCGATCGGCTCGGGCATCATCACCACGGCCATTAAGGGCGAGCTTATCGAGCAAGATGAGGCCGCGGCCATGTTTGACTCGATGCGCACCCTCAACGAGGCTCCGATTCGTTTGGCCGAGGGACTTGAGCTTCACGGCTGCACCGACATTACGGGCTTTGGCCTGATCGGGCATGCGTGCGAGATGGCCGAGGGCTCGGGCGTGCAGATTGAGCTTGCGTCGGGGGCGGTGCCGCTCTTTGATCAGGTGCTTGACATGGCGCGTCTGGGCATTATCCCCGCGGGCTCCTACCGCAACCAGGACTTCTTTGGCCCGCGCGTGACAGCTGACGATGACTTGGAGCCGGGAATGCTGGATGCGCTGTACGATCCGCAGACCTCGGGCGGTTTGCTAATTGCGGCGCCCGCGGCGGATGTGGATGAGCTTGCGCGTCGTCTGCACGCTGAGGGGCGCGTTGCCGCCACAATCGGCCGCGTGTGCGAGGCGGAGCCGGGCGGTCCTGCCGTCCGCGTTGTTCGCTAGCCCGCACGTTTATGTAACTGTTTACCGTTCTCTAGAACGGTTCTTACGAAAGGATTTTGCTATGTCCACCAAAATTGAAGTCAATGCCATGGGCGATGCCTGCCCGCTGCCCGTCGTCAAGACACTTAAGGCCCTCAAGCAGCTCGATGGCGAGGGCGCCGTGGTGACCTCGGTCGATAACGAGACCGCCGTCAAGAACATCTCCAAGATGGCGCAGGAGAAGGGTTGCACGGCCTCGGTCGAGAAGGTTTCTGACGCCGAGTGGCACGTGACCGTGGCGACCTCTGGCGCCGTTGCCGTGGCCGATCCCGAGCAGGATGGCGCTGTCTTCTGTAATGCCAGCGCCGGCAAGGGCAAGCTCGTCATTTCCGTCTACACCGACTGCATGGGCCGCGGCGACGATGAGCTGGGCCACAAGCTCATGAAGGCCTTCATCTTTGCCGTGACGCAGCAGGAGGAGCTGCCCGCGACCATGCTGTTCTACAACGGCGGCGCCAAGCTCACCGTCGAGGGCTCTCCGGTGCTCGATGACCTGAAGGGCCTGGCGGAGCAGGGCGTCGAGATCCTTACCTGCGGTACCTGCCTGGACCACTTTGGCATTAAGGACCAGCTTGCCGTGGGCGAGGTCACGAACATGTACGTGATCGTCGAAAAGATGGAGCAGGCCGGCCGCATCGTGCGCCCGTAGCGTATTGGTTGGAGTTGCCATGAGGGAGAAGCGCCCGGCGCTTGTCATCACGTTTCCTACCACGGCGGCCGCCATGGGTTGCGAGTCCCTGTGCGTCGAGCGCGGCCTTCCCGGGCGAACGATTCCCGTGCCCGGGGAGGTCGCTGCCGGTTGCGGTCTGGCGTGGAAGGCGTTGCCTGCCGATGAGGAGCTGCTGCGCGGCGAGCTTACCGCAGCGGGCGTTCCCACCGAGGGGTATACCGTGATTGATATGTGGGAGGTCGTGCGATGATCTACCTGGATAACGCGGCGACGACCATGCACAAGCCGCAGACGGTCATCGATGCCGTGACGCAGGCGATGTGCTCGCTCGGCAATGCCGGGCGCGGCGCTACGTCGGGTGCCCTCGATGCCGCTCGTACCATCCACGGCTGTCGCGCCAAGCTTGCGCACCTGTTGGGTTGCCCGCGGGCCGACCATGTTTGTTTTACGCCCAACTCCACCGCGGCCCTCAACACCGTCATCAATGGCGTGGTGCGCCCCGGCGACCGTGTGGTCACAACGGTGCTCGAGCACAACTCGGTGCTACGTCCGCTCAACCGCCTGGCGGCTGAGCAGGGTGTGACCGTTGATCATGCGGGCTGCGACGCGAACGGCGTGCTCGACTACGACGAGCTCGAGTGGTTGGTCACGTCCGGTACGCGTGCCGTGGTGGTGACGCATGCCTCCAATGTGACCGGCAACGCGGTCGACGTTTCGCGTGTTGCTGCCATCGCCCATGCGGCCGGCGCGCTGGTGATCGTCGATGCCTCTCAGTCTGCCGGTACGGCGCATATCGATATGCAAGCTGTGGGGCTCGACATTGTGTGCTTTACCGGCCACAAGGGGCTCATGGGCCCGCAGGGGACCGGCGGCCTGGCCGTGGCGGAGGGCATTGACGTGGCTCCGTGGGCCATGGGCGGCACGGGCGTACACAGTTTCGATGCGTTGCAGCCGCTTGAGTGGCCTACGCGCCTTGAGGCGGGCACGCTCAACGGCCACGGTATCGCCGGCCTTTCCGCTGGTCTCGACTTTATCGAGGCCCAGGGTGGGGTCGAGGCGATTGCGGCGCGTGAGCGCGCGCTTGCTGAGCGTTTCCTCGCCGGCGTTCGCGAAATACCCGGCATTGCGCTTTACGGTGCGTTTGACCAACCCGCGCGCTCGGCGATCGTGTCGCTCAACGTGGGTGATATCGACTCTGCCGAGATCTCGGACGCGCTCATGCAAGGGTGGGGGATTGCGACGCGCCCCGGCGCCCATTGCGCCCCGCTCATGCACCGTGCGCTGGGGACCGAGCGCCAGGGCGTCGTCCGCTTCTCATTTGGGTATTTCAACACGACCGAAGAAGTCGACACGGCTATCGATGCTCTGTGCGATTTAGCCTGCTAAAGCTGCTAGAGCGTATATACTTGCGGGACGGGTGTTTTTGCCCGTCCCATTTTTTGTTTCAACCCGAAAGGTGGACCCATGGCTTCATCCGCCCCGCGCGGTCTGCGCTCCGACCACGTCGTCACCGTCGGCATCGCCCTGTTCTCGATGCTCTTTGGCGCCGGCAACCTCATTATTCCGCCGCTGTTGGCGCTGCAGGCAGGCTCTGCCACGCCGGTCGCCATGCTCGGCTTTCTGATTGCCGCCATCGGCCTGCCTGTCATGGGCTTTATCGCTGTGGCGCTTGCCGGAACGGCGCGCGAGCTTGCCGGCCGCGTGCACCCCAAGTTTGGTGAGTTCTTTGTCGCGGCGGTCTATCTGGCCATCGGCCCGTGTCTGGCTATTCCGCGCACGAGCTCCACGGCCTTCGAGATGCTGGTGCCGCTGCTGCCCGAGGGCGTTTCGCTCGGCACGGCTCGCCTGGTGTTTGCCATCGGGTTCTTCGTGGTCGCGTTTGCGCTTACGTTGCGTCCGGGCGTCATCACGCGCGTGCTCGGGCGCATTACGGGACCCGCGCTCATTGCGCTCATCGTGCTGGTCGTGGGTGCTGCCGTGATCTCGCCGCTGGGACCGGCTGCCGCGCCTCAGGCTCCCTACGATGCAGGCGCCGCCGTGCAGGGCTTTTTGACCGGCTACCAGACCATGGACCTGCTTGCGTCGCTCGCCTTTGGCATTATCATCGCCGAGACCATCCACGAGCTGGGCGTTACCGATGACAAGCGCGTGGCCTTCGAGATTTCGCGTTCCGGTGTGATTGCCGGCGTGCTCATGGCAGCCATCTACTGCGGCCTGGCGCTTGCCGGCACGCAGCTCGGCACCGTGATGCCCGATGCCACCAATGGCGCCGCCATCCTTGCCCGCTCTGCCTCCATGCACTTTGGCCTTGCCGGCACGGTCGTGGTCTTTGCGATCTTTTTCCTCGCCTGCATGAACGTGTGCATCGGTCTCATCAGCTGCTGCTCGCGTTACTTCTGCGAGACGTATGTGGTCGAAGGGGGAGCGGAGGCCTCCGAGGAGGCCATGCGCCGTCCCTTTGCGGTTCTCGCCTTTGTGTTCGCGGCGTTTTCGTGCGTGCTCTCCAACGTGGGCCTCGACGTGATCCTCATGTTCTCGGTGCCCATGCTCAACGCCTTGTACCCCGTCGCCATCGTGCTGGTGCTTATGGGCCTGGTGCATGGTTTTTGCGACGCGCATCCGCAGGTGTGGGTCTGGGTCGGCGGCGTGGTCGCGGTGCAGAGCGTAATCACTTCGGTCCGCGATGCGTTCTTTGCTGGCGCGTGGCTGCCGTTCGATGCGTTGCCGCTGGCAGATATCGGTGCTGCGTGGGCACCGGTTGCCGTGGCGGCGTTTGTGATCGGTCTGGTTCATAGCCAGTTTGTCACACATTCGAGGAGCTAGGGTTTCTGCGCTTGCACAGGCGGGAAGTCTCCCCTATAATTTCCTTCGCTTTGGGACACGCAAGGTTTAGACCTTAGCTGCTCAACACCTTCGGGACGTGGCGCAGTTTGGTAGCGCGCCTGCTTTGGGAGCAGGATGTCGCAGGTTCAAATCCTGTCGTCCCGAC
>RQBM01000135.1:0-2809 GCA_008668795.1 Collinsella aerofaciens
ATCATATGCCCTGGCCAAAATATGGCAAATATGAGTACTGTCACTAAATCAGTAACAGCAAAATCAAGGAATTTAGGACTCGGGGGCGTCATATAGTAAGAAGATTATAAACAAATGTAGAATAACTAAGCATCAGGTTGGCGACACTGAGCGCATAATCTGTCCGAGAGGCCAAAATTGCCTGTTACTAAATTGCTAACAGTACTCATATTTGCCATTTTTTGGCCACGGCACCCTAAGAAGGGTGTTCCGGAACTCACCGTAGGGGAGCTTCGGGCTTCATTAAAGGCTTTAGCCTGTGCGGGGCGCGCAGCGCGCCGTATCAGAAACCACCCGCTATGCGGGTGGGGACAACCGGCTTTACAAAGCCGCCCCCTCGCCGGACACTTGCGATTGTTCAGGCCGCAGGGAATCCGAGTCGAGAGGGCGGTGGTGGCGTATGGCCCAGAAGGCCTACAGCCTGTCGCACACGAAGTGGATGTGCAAGTACCACGTCGTGTTCACGCCGAAGTATAGGCGCAAAGTCATCTACAACCAAATAAGGTCCGACCTTGGGGAGATCTTCAGGAGGCTCTGCCAGTACAAGGGGATAGAGATCATCGAGGGGCACCTGATGCCCGACCACGTCCACATGCTGCTGGCGATACCGCCGAAGTACAGCGTTTCGAGCGCGATGGGCTACCTGAAGGGGAAGAGCTCGCTGATGGTATTCGACAGGCGCGCGAACATGAAGTACAAGTTCGGCAACAGGAAGTTCTGGGCCGAGGGCTACTACGTGTCCACCGTCGGCCTGAACGAGGCCACGATCGCGAAGTGCATCCGGGAGCAGGAGAAGGCCGACATCGCGCTCGACCGGCTGAGCGTCAAGGAGCACGAGGACCCCTTCGATAGGGGGCCGGGGCGCAAATAGCGCCGGTTTGACCGGCCCGTCACGGGTCAACCTGCATGCGGCCCGAACCCCGTGAGGGCCGGCGCCTTTAGACGCGTGCCGGAAACCCAAGGGTTATACCCTAAGAGCAAACCACCCCTTTTAGGGGTGGTTTTTGATGGGGGCGCGTGCGGTCCGCTCCGACCTGCGAAATCTGTACTCGCGATGCGAATGACGCCCCTAACCTTAAACTTTAGCTTGAACTTAGCTATAATGCGCTACGTTCCTACCAGGCTGTGGTTGCGGACGGACGAAATGCCCGTCCTAGTCCAAGACAGACGCGGTCAAAGGGATCCACGTAAGCGACCGCGTGCGCGCGGCGCGATCATGGCGCGTCCTAGATGTAAGCCGCACCGTCCGTTCTACTTTCTTTGGGGCAATACCGCCTCGCGGGCGAGCGGGTCAGTCGTGAAGGTGGCTGCGGCCTCCCGAGCAAACACCCCAGTGCGCAAGTGTGGGGTCAAATACCAGGTCAGCTGGTGGGAACAACCCGATATCCCGTGCAGGGCACGGATCGTATACGACACAGAAGGCAGGGTAGTGGACATGGTGAGGGGCAGCTTGATGCACGCGGCTCGGTTAGGCGCTGGGACCGCAGCGGTCATTGCCGTTTTGGGCCTGAGCGGATGCGCGTTCAACCCGCTGTCTACGTTCACGACTCCCACGATCGACCAGATCGAGTACGAGACCGTCACGCCGGCGGTGTCGGACGATGCCCTGGTCACTCCCGGAACCCTGACGGTCGTCCTCGATACTTCCGATGCGCCGCAGGCCATGCAGGGCGCCGACGGCGAGCTCACGGGATATGCGGTTGACGCCGCCCGCGCCCTCGCAAGCCGCATGGGCCTTAAGGTCGCCTTTGTCGATGCGTCCTCGGCAGGTTCCGCGCTCGGCGACAAAAAGGCTGATATCTTTATCGGCGAGATCAACTCCACAGACGGGGACGTTAGCTCGCTCGGCACCTGCCTGTACGATGCCGCTTCTGTGTTCGGTAAAACCAGCGATGGTGGGTCGCTAAGCGTTTCCACCGATACCCTTAACACGTCTACCCTGGGTGTCCAGATGTCCTCGGCCTCGCAGGAGGCGCTTGCCAAGCAGAGCATTACCGCCAACCAAAAGACCTACTCCAACATCAACGAGTGCTTTGAGGCGCTCGAGTCCGGCGAGGTTGACTATGTGATCTGCGACTCCACGGCCGGCGGCTATCTTGCACGCCTGATGAGCGAGGTCTCCTATGTCGGTGCGCTCGAGGCGCCCTCGACGCTTGGTGTTGCGGGCCTCTCGTCCAATGACGAACTGTGCCGTGCCGTGAGTGATGCCCTCGACGACATCACGGTCGACGGTACGCTCGAGGCGGTTCACTGCGTCTGGTACGGTCAGATTCCCTACGACCTCACCACTAAGACGGTTTCGGGCGCTAACGTGCAACCGGGCGACTCTGAGTCCAGTGAGACCACGTCCTCCGGCAGCGAGTCCTCCGATTCCAACAATGAGACCGCATCCTCCGAGGACAAATCGTCCAGCCAGGAAGGCGCCATCACCGACGACGACATTAACAAACTCAATAGCTAGTTATTGCTAGGGGTGTTGTCTCCTATACGTTGGAAAGGACACCTCTTCACGGTTTCAACACGCACTGCCGGGCTTTCCCAACAGGAGAGCCCGGCTTTTTCGTTTCCGTAAAACCAGCAGGTCAAAGACATTTTTTAAGTACCAAACCAAAGTCGCCGTTGCTCTCCCATAGCGCACTTTGCCACAGAAAAGTGCGAGACTTCGGTATGCGGTATCAAGCAATCGTTATTCGGGTCTTTGGGAATCCGCGTGATTAAATGCACGGCAATGGGTACATAGCCAGTACAGTAAGTCCCCGAGGCAGATTGG
>RQBM01000191.1:0-12669 GCA_008668795.1 Collinsella aerofaciens
GGGCTCTGCGTCAGACACACGCACAGGACGCAAACGAACATCCCCACCAGGCGCACCGGAGCCGAAACGCAAGAAAGGGCGCGGTCGACCATCGACCCGCCCTCGTGCGCGCCTCCACCCAGGCGAACCCGCTCAAGCAGGCTCGCCAGGTGCAGGACATTCTTTTGCATCACACGATGCCGAGCCCCCACGGGCTCATATCGCTCCTCGGCCGCAAGCCAGCTAGGCAGCTCGGCTATTGCCATGAGCACCGCTTTCCTTAACCGTCAGCGAGATCAGGCGGAATGCGATGGTGAGCACCGCCACGCCAATCACGCCGGACAGGATATACATGGCAGCCTGACCGGCAAAGTCAAGGCCCTGCTCCTCGGAATAGGCCTGCAGATAATCGCCCGTGGGCAGGACATCGGCAAAGGTCGGAGTATCGAGGCCAACCGAAGTCTGCAGACTGTCGTCACCAGCCTCCTGAACGGCGGTCGCGGCGCCCTCGGCGTCCCACTCGCCCCATGCGTCACCCGTGGCCAGCAGGCCCAGCGGCGTGGCCACGACAAGCACGGCGACCAGGATGAGCGTGGGGACCAGCGAGGTCTTCTTGGCGGCTGCGCCCTCGGCAGTAAGCTGTCCATCGGCGGCTTCGGGGCCGACGATAACGCCCGGCGCCGTCTTCTTGATAAAGCCGTAGATCGCGGCAGTCGCCACGCCCTCGACCACACCGGCTACCAGCATGTGCGGAATCAACATGGCCGGAATGGAAACAGACAGCGGGAAGGGGCAGTATAGCGGGGCACCCGAGGCGTTGGTGAAGAGCATCGGCTGAATGCCGAACTCGATGGCAGCGCACAGGGCAGCCACGCACAAGCCGATCCAGCCGCTCACGATGGCAGAAACCGAAGTGCCCCAGCTCTTGTCGTGCAGGCGGCCGTTGAGCGCACGGAACACGATGGCTGCCACAAACGGCAGCACAAATGCCATGTTAAAGCAGTTGGCTCCAAAGGACAGGATGCCGCCGTCGCCAAACAGCAGCGCCTGCAGTGCCAGTGCGACCGAAACCGCAATGGCCGCGGCCTCGGGGCCCAGCAGCAGCGCGATGAGTGCACCGCCGACGGCGTGACCCGTGGTGCCGCCGGGCAGCGGCACGTTAAACATCATGAGCAAGAAGGAGAACGCAGCGCAGATGCCCAGGAAAGCCATGTGCTCGCGATCGAGCGTGGCGCGTACCTTTTTGATGCAATGGACCCAAACGGGCACCATCGCCACCGCCATAACGGCATCGGTCTGCGGGGACAGGTAGTTATCTGGAATGTGCATATACGCCTCCCGGTTATCGACGCACAGAATTGCAACGCCGCTTGAATCACCTTGTCAGTGTTACGCATTGTCAGATTCGTAACACGCCGCGGGCTATCATAGCAAAACGGCGCACTGCCGACAAAGCAGCACGCCGTTATGTAATGCGCGTGTCATATATGAAGGCTCAACGGTGCCTTATACCGAAAACAGCAGTCACGTAAGACTCGGCGGCAGCCGACGCTGGTCTATATCCGGCGCAGGACCTAGCCGCGGACCTCGCCGTTTACGCCCTTGCACACCTTGGTGACGATCTTCTGGTGCGCCTTTTCGACCTCTTCGCTGGTGAGCGTGTGGTCGTCGGAGCGATACGTAAGCGCAAAGGCCATGGATTTCTTGCCCTTGCCGATGCGGACCGGATCGCGGTAGACATCGAACAGGCGCACGCCCTCGAGCAGCTTGCCGCCGGCACTCGTAATACGACGCTCAAGATCCTCGCAGGTCACAGTGTTGTCAACCACGATAGCGAGGTCGTGCTCAACGGCCGGGTACTGCGAGAACTCACGGTAGTTCTCCTGGTTGCGGGCGCCCTTGATCAGCTTATCCAAGTCGAGCTCAAAGGCGACGACGACCTCGTCAATGCCCATAGCCTCGCGCGCCTCGGGGTGGATCTCGCCGACCCAACCCAGCACGGTGCCGCCGGACAGGACCTCGGCAGCACGACCCGGCTGCAGGAAGGCATAGCCCTCGCCCTCGACGGGACGGAAGCGAACCTTCTCGATGCGCAGCTGGGCGAGCAGCTCCTCGACGATGCCCTTGCCAAAGAAGAAACGCAGCTTGCGGTACTTCATGCTCCAAGACTGCTCGCTCCACTGGCCCGAGAGCACGCCCGCGACGGACTTGGTCTCCTTGGGCAGGCTGGCGTTCTCGCGGCCATGGAACAGGCTGCCGACCTCGTACAGGTGTACGTTGGGCGTACCGTGCGCCTCGTTATAGGCAACGGACTGCAGCAGACCCGGCAGCAGCGAGCGGCGCATCTCGGTCTGCTCGGCCACCAGCGGGTTCATGAGCACCACGGGGCAGCCGCGGCCCTCGGTGGACATGCCGATCTTCTCCAGGTCGCCCGGAGCGGCAAAGCCAAAGGTCGTGGTCTCGTTGAGGCCGCAGGCGCGCAGGATCTCGCCGACCTTGCGGGTGAGCTTCTGCTCGCGAGTCAGGCCGCCGATGTGGTTCTTGGCAGCCGGAATGGTCGCCGTGACGCGACCCATGCCCCACAGGCGCAGAACCTCCTCGATCAGGTCGATCTCACGCGGCAGGTCGGGACGGAAGCTCGGCGGCGTGACCATAAAGTCCTCGCCGTCGCGCTCGACGGTGCAGCCCAGGCGGGTGAGCGAGCGCTCGATAAAGTCGGGCTCGATGTCGGCACCGCAGATGGCGTGCACGCGGGCCAGGCGCAGCTTAATGCTGTCGATGGTCTTGGGCGCGGGGAAAACGTCGACATAGCCGGGAGCAACCTCGCCGCCGGCGATCTCCTCGATCAGCGCGCAGGTAACGTTGGCGACATCCACGCAGCCGGTCTCGTCGACCTGGCGCTCAAAGCGAATGGAGGCGTCGGAGATCAGCGAAAGGTCGCGGCTGGTGTGCGAGGTGCGGCCGGCATTGAAGCAGGCGCTCTCGACCATCACGTCAACGGTATCGTCCTCGATCTCGGAATCCATGCCACCCATAACACCGGCCAACGCCACGGGGCGCTCGCCGTCGGTGATGAGGCCCATGCCGGCGTCAAGCGTGCGCTCCTCGCCGTCGAGCGTCGTGAACTTCTCGTCCTGCTGGGCGGCGCGAACCACCACACGACGGTGGCCATCGCGCTCGGCAAAGGTGTCCAGGTCAAAGGCGTGCAGCGGCTGACCGGTGAGCATCATCACATAGTTGGTGATGTCGACGATGTTGTTGTGCGGGCGCACGCCCAAGGCGTTAAGGCGCTTGACCATCCAGTCGGGCGACGGGCCGACCTTGACGTTGCGCACGATGCGGGCAACGTAGCGGTCGCACAGGCCCTCGTCGGCAATCTCGACCGAAAGCTCGTCGTCGGTCGCGCGGCCGGTCTCGGCCTTGATGGCGGGCAGCTCAACGT
This sequence comes from Collinsella aerofaciens, assembly GCA_008668795.1. Lineage (GTDB taxonomy): Bacteria > Actinomycetota > Coriobacteriia > Coriobacteriales > Coriobacteriaceae > Collinsella > Collinsella aerofaciens_AS. The sequence continues at coordinate 3,422 of RQBM01000191.1, forward strand.
GGAAATCGCGGTCGAAGATGGCGCCGGTCTCGCGGGCCATGCCGATCATGGACAGGCAATCGGGACGGTTGGGCGTGATCTCGCAGTCGAGCACGGTGTCGCTCGAGCCCACGTACTCGGCAAACGGCATGCCGCAGGGCGTATCCTCGGGCAGGATCATGATGCCGGAGTGGTCGCCGCCCAAGCCGAGCTCGCGCGCGGAGCAGTTCATGCCCATGGACACGACGCCGCGAAGCTTGCTCTTCTTGATCTTGACGCCGCCGGGCAGGACAGCGCCGATCATGGCCGCGACGATGTGGTCACCGGCCTCGAAGTTCTGCGCGCCGCAGACGATCTGCAGCGGAGCGGGGTTGCCGTCGGCGTCGAGGTTCTTGTCACCCACGTCGACCGAGCACACATACATGTGGTCGCTATCGGGGTGCGGGGTCTTGGTGAGCACCTGGGCGGTCACCACGTGGTCGAAGGACTCGCCCACGGTGTCGATCGCCTCGACCTCGGTGCCGGTACGGATATATTCGTCCGAAAGGGTCTTGGGATCCTCCGGAATATCGATCATGGTCTTGAGCCAGTCGTAAGAAACACGCATCTAGCTCTCCTTTCATACTGAAAGCCTGCGAAGAGATGCAGGTGGAAACTTCAACTTTGTGAACATTCCTTACAAAGCGAGGGTTGTCCAAGTGCGGCAGATCGGCCCGAAAGAGGAGCGCCGCGTACTTTGGTACGCAAGCGACGAATGAGCGCCGAGGTGTCGTGCTTGGGCAAGCCGCAGCCTAGAACTGATTCAAGAAGCGCATATCACCCGTCATGAGAGTTCTGAGGTCGGGCAGGTCGTAGCGCAGTGCCGCGACGCGCTCGGCGCCAATACCAAAGGCGAAGCCGGTGTACTTCTCGGGGTCGATGCCACAGTTGATCAGGACGTTGGGGTCGACCATGCCGCAGCCCAGAATCTCGATCCAGCCGCTGTGCTTGCAGAAGTTGCAGCCCTTGCCGCCGCACACGTGGCAGCTCACGTCCACCTCGCAGGAAGGCTCGGTGAAGGGGAAGAAGTGCGGGCGATAGCGCGTCTTGCGATCCTCACCAAACATGCACTTAACAAAGTAGTCGAGCGTGCCCTTAAGATCGCCAAAGGTGATACCCTCGTCGACGACCAGGCCTTCGATCTGGTTGAACTGCGGCAGGTGGCAGGCGTCGGCCGTGTCGGGACGATAGACGGTGCCCGGGCAGATCATGTAGATGGGCGGCTTTTGCGACTCCATGGTGTGGATCTGCACGCCCGAGGTCTGGGTGCGCAGCAGCACGTCGGACTCGCCGTGAGCGTGAGCCTCGGGATGCGCAACGCTGCCGGGGTTGTTGTCGACCACATAGAACGTGTCGCGAGCCGAGCGGCTCGGGTGATCCATGGGCGCGTTGAGCGCGGTGAAGTTGTAGTAGGAGGTATCGACCATGGGGCCGGACTCGACGGTGTAGCCGATGCCGCAGAAGATGTCCTCGGCCTCCTCGATGATCTGCTTGATCAGGTGCTGGTGACCGATCTGCGGACGGATACCCGGCAGCGTGATGTCGACGGCCTCGTGCTCGAGTGCGTGCTTGAGGGCGGCGGCCTTCATCTCGGTGGTGCGCTCGTCGAGCATGCCCTCGATCAGCTGGCGCATCTCGTTGGCGCGTTTGCCCATCATGGGACGATCCTCGGGGGCGAGCTTGCCCATCATGCGCATCAGGCCGGTGATGCGGCCCTTGCGGCCGAGCAGCTCAACGCGCGCGGCCTCGAGCTTGGCGGCGTCGTCGGCACCGGCGACGAGCTCCTTGGCCTCTTCCTCGAGTTTGACCAGATCATCAATCAGACTCATGTCTTCCCTTTCGTCTCTCGCGCTTTCCGCCTGCCGGGACGACTGTCGCCGTCTGGCACTGCGAAAACGCGGCCCGGTTCGGTAACAAAAAACCGCCCTCGGGCATGTGCATTGCCCAAGGACGGTTGAATTCCGCGGTACCACCTTGTTTGACCCGGCGGATGTCTGGCCCGCCGTGCCCACTCTGCGCCTCTTGTCGCGAGGCTCACGGCTTCCCTACTGGGGCTTTGCTGCCACTGGCCGCGCGCCCGTTGAGGTCGCTGCTCGGGAGTGAACGCTTGGCCCTTGCCACCGCAGGAAGGCTTGCAGCCCATGACCTTCCCTCTCTCGCCGGCGACGCGGCGGGCAAAACCCTCTCCGTCAACGCATTGGGCTATAGGATAACACATTTCGCGAGCGCATCGCCGCGTTCCGTTTTGTTCGCGCTGGGTACAAGGCAAGTAGCTGTGCAAACTGGCCGTGCACCCGCCTGCGGCGCTCGGCCTGCGAGATTAAGGATATGGTATGGGAAAGAAGTACGATAAGAAGGCCAAGCCCGCAGCGGGCAAGACGCCCAAAGGCATGAAGGTCGATAAGGCCGTCAAAAAATTCCGCAAGCTCGAGGGCAAGCTGTGGACCCGCGAGTACCTGCTCAAGATTGCCGAGTTTGACGGCGCGACCATTGCTCCCGCCAACGGTGCCGCCGCCCGTGCCGACGCCATGGGCACCCTTGCCGGCGAGCACCATAAGCTCCTGACCAGCGAAAAGTCTGTCGAACTTGTACGTTCGCTGGCACGCGAGACCGTCACCGGCGGAAAGATCGACGACCCGCAGCTGCTTGACGAGATTCGCGTGCTCGGCCGCGACCAGCGCGAGGCAAGCGTCATCCCCACCGAGGAGGCCGAGGCCTGGACCAGGCTCACCTGCGAGGCCGACGCCGTGTGGCACAAGGCCAAAGCGGCCAACGACTGGGCGAGCTTTGAGCCCTATGTGGACAAAATCGTCAGCCAGCTCAAGCATCAGGCCGAGCTCATGGACCCCAAGCGCGACCCATACGACGTGTGGCTCGACCAGTACGAGCGCGGCCTTTCCACCGAGAGCTTCGATGCGTTTTGCGACGAGGTTAAGGCCACGGTCGTGCCGCTCGTGCACGCCATCGGCGAGCGCGGCCAGCAGCCCGCTGCAGACTTTTTGCACGCCCGCGTGCCCGAGGCCGCCCAGCGCGCCATGAGCTTCGATCTGATGAAGCTTGTCGGCCTGGACCTGGACGACACCACGCTTGCCTTTACCGAGCATCCGTTTAGCGAGGGCTTCTCGGTGGGCGACGCGCGCATCGCCACGCACATCTACGAGGACGATTGCATCTCCAACGTCTACAGCATCATCCACGAGGCCGGCCACGCCATGTACGAGCTGGGCGTGAACCCCGCCTACGCGCGCACGTGCCTGGAGGGCGGCACCTCCATGGGCATCCACGAGAGCCAGAGCCGCTTTTTCGAGAACACCGTGGGCCGCAGCCGCGCCTTTATGGGACCGCTGCTCGAGGTGCTGCGCCGCCACGCGCCCGAGGTCTACGGCAACGTGGACGAGGACACGCTCTACCGCGCCGTGAACATCGCTCAGCCGTCGCTGATCCGTACCGAGGCCGACGAGCTCACCTACCCGCTGCATATCATGGTGCGTTACGAGATTGAGCGCATGCTGTTTGCCGGCGAGGCCACGGCCAAGGACATCCCCGCGCTTTGGAATCGCTTTATGGACGAGTACCTGGGCATTCCCGTTCCCGACGACACACGCGGCTGCCTGCAAGATACGCACTGGAGCGGCGGCTCGTTTGGCTACTTCCCCACGTATGCGCTGGGTAGCGCCTACGATGCCATGTTTGTGCCGGCCATGTGCCGCGACGGCGTCGACCTTACCGGCGCCTGCGCGAGCGGCGACCTGACACCCGTCCGCGCCTGGCTGGGCGAGCACATTTGGCAGTGGGGCCGCGCCAAGGACGCGCCGGAGCTCATCAAGGGCGCGTGCGGCATGGCGTTCGATGCCCGCTACTACTGCAGCTACCTGCAGGACAAGTTCACCACGCTCTACGAGCTGTAAGGCATAACCGACACGTCAACGCAAAGGGGACGCCGCGGAACCAATCCGCGGCGCCCCCTTTCCACCTAGTTGTTTAAGAACGTCCCCAATGACTACCTTACAGAGCCTCGAGCGCGTTGGCGATGCGCTTCATGGCGGCATCGGCGGATGCTTGGTCGGGCGCCTCGGCCAGCACGCGGATAACCGACTCGGTTCCGCTCTTGCGCACGAGCACGCGGCCCTCGCCTGCCAGCGCAACCTCGGCCTCGGCGATGGCGTTCTGCACGCCCATGTTCTCGAGCGCGGCGTCCTTGTCCGCCACGCGCACGGCCACCTGCGCCTGCGGCAGCAGCTTGCACGGAGCCGTGAGCTGCGAGAGCGTCTCGCGCTCGGCACGAATCACTTCCATCACGCGCAGCGAGGTCATAATGCCGTCGCCCGTGCGCTCGATATCGCCAAAGATCGTATGGCCCGTCTGCTCGCCGCCCAGGCTGTAGCCGCCCTCGCGCATCTTGGCATACACGTGACGGTCGCCCACGCCGCTGGTCACGGCGCTCAGACCGGCAAGCTCCAACGACTTGATCAGGCCAAAGTTGCTGGCAATCGTCGGCACCACGGTACCGCCCGAAAGGCGACCGTGCTTGTTCAGATACACGCCGCACACGTACAGGATCTGGTCGCCGTCTACCACGCGACCGCGCTCATCCACGGCCAGGCAGCGGTCGGCATCGCCATCGTAGGCAAAACCCACGTCCAGGCCCTGCTCCACCACATGGCGCTGCAGACGCTCCATATGCGTGGAGCCGCAGTCGACGTTGATGTTAAAGCCATCGGGCGCGGCATTGATCACGCGCACGTCGGCACCGAGCGCGTCAAACACCGGCTTGGCCACCGAGGAAGCCGAGCCGTTGGCGCAGTCGATACCGATCTTGACGCCCTGCAGCGAAAAGTTCGCACTTGCAATGAGCGAAGCAATGTAGCGGTTGCGGCCCTGCATGTAGTCCACCGTGGCACCGATGTGGTTGCCCGTGGCCAACGGAACTTCGCTCTTGCCATCGATGTAGTCCTCGATGAGCTCCAGTACGTCCTCGTCCATCTTAAAACCGTCGCTATTGACGAGCTTAATGCCGTTATCGCAAAACGGGTTGTGGCTCGCGCTGATCATGATGCCGCAATCGAAGCAGCCCTCCACGGTCTGATGCGCCACGCCCGGCGTCGGGATCACGTGCAGCATATAGGCGTCCGCACCGCTCGCGACCAGACCGCTCACCAGCGCCGCCTCGAACATATAACTCGAGCGACGTGTGTCCTTGCCCACGATAACGCGCGCCTTGCGCTCGCGGTTGGCGCCGTAATACCAGCCCACAAAACGGCCAATCTTATAAGCGTGCTCTACCGTCAGCCCAACGTTGGCCTCGCCGCGAAAGCCGTCGGTGCCAAAGTACTTCATGCGCTCTCCTTACAAAATAGGGGCGAACAGATTGCCTGTCCGCCCCAAAATGGTACTCGATTATCTGCGCTACCAGAAAAACCCTACGCCGACGCGCTGTCGCGAGCCGCCTGGCATGTAGGAGTCTGACGCAGCGTAAGCGGCTTGTCCCCCGCCTCGGCCGACGTGGTCAGCGTATACGTGATCGTCGTCGTCTCGCCAGCATGCAGGTCAACGGTGCCCGAATAGAAGGGGATTCCATGCCACGTAGCGGCGCCGAGACCAAACTGGGTGCCCTCGACGGTCAGATCAGTAATGTTGCCGCCCGTCGGGGCAAACAGTGAGACATTCAGACGCTCGTCGTCACGCGCGGCATCGGGTGCGCTCGCCGCAACGTAGTCGGGCAGCTTGCCAGCCTCCTCCTGCGTCATGATGTTCGTCAGGGTAACGGTGATGCGATAGGAGCACGTGCCGTCACCGTTCTTGATGCCCTGGCCAATCTGCGTATCAGCGTTCAGGTACCAGTCGAGCTTGGAGAAGCTCAGGTTGTTAAAGTAAACGCCGGCAACAGGATCGGCACTCGGGTCATCCGGATTGGGCAGCGAAGCGTCAATGCCCGTCTCTTTGATGGCATTCTGCTCATCATCGTTTCTCATCCACGCGATCAGGCGGCCCTCTTCGGCACCGCGCTCAACGGCGCTGACAAGCTTCGTAACATCGACATCGCCGATACCGCCAAGGATCTTGTCGAAGGCAGCGCTGGCGACGGATGCAAAGATGCCGTCCGACTCCTCGACCGGATAGTTCCAGTACACATCGTGCATGAGGACCTTTGCGGCGTTGGTGCCGTCGACAACCGTTCCGTCGGGCAGCGAGACATTACCGACCAGGCCCAGCAGATACTGCAGGAACACCGGGTCGATACCGATGACGCCATCAACGTCCTGTCCATACTGGGACTTCCACAGCGCGGCGACACGCTGCGAGTTGCGGGGCCAATCAGGCGAATAGGTATTGCCCGAGTTGTACAGGTTACTGTGGTTGCCGAACAGCGCCTCATCCTCTTCGTCGACGCTCTCGACTGCCTCATCCTCGCTGAGTCCAATGCGGGGAACAAACTCGCCAATCGACATCTGGCCGTCGGTGACCGAAATCAGACCCTGCGAACCGCCAAAGCCGCCGCAGGCACGAATCTCGACGTTGTTCATGGCGTACATAAGGTAATTGCGCGTCTGGCCGTTGGCGCCGAGCATCTGGGGAAGGACGGGGGCAACCTTCTCCGCCGCGTCAACCGCGCCGTTGAGGGTGGCAAAGCCGTCCTTGGCCTTATCGACCAGCTCGGTCACCTGGGAAATATGAGTATCGCCAATGCCCTGGACCTTCTCGTTGGCGCTCTTGAACACCTTCGAGCTGCTGGAAAGCGAATCGGCGACCGCCTGCAGCGCGGACACGTTAATCATGCCGTCCTGGAACAGCTTGCCGGGCGTAGCCTGCGAAAGGTTATCGGCCATGGGAACCAGCGCATTGCTCGAGACATCGGACAGGGCGTCAATCATGGTGCGGGCCGCATTGATATCGCTGCCATACACCGGGATAAACGAAGCCGCCGTCCACAGCGGGCTCGAGGTCTCCGCCTTCATGCTGTTACAGAGCTCATCGATCTTCTTCGCGTCGTCAGGCAGCGTCGAAAAATCGCCCGACGTGACCTTGTCCTTAAGGCCACCGACGATCTCGACAGCCTCCTTCGCTTCGCTCTTTACGGTCTTTGCCGAGTTAAGCAGCATAAAGCCGCTTGCGCCAAGCGCAACGAGAAGCACCGCGACTACAGCGGCAATAATGGCGCCGGTGTGACGCTTTTTGCGCTCGCCCTTGCGATGGCGATGACGGACCAGACCGTCAGAGGTCGAACTCGACGAAGCATCGCTACCGTAGTTCAAGCCAAAATCGTAATAATCTTCCTTGGAACCCGAGCCCGCAAACTCGGCACCGCTATCATCCAGGCGGGCGAACGTGCCTGTCTCGGAGGCGCCGGTGTAAATCGTGCCGAGGTTACCCGTAAGCCCCGCGCCACCGGCAGAGGGAGTATTGTTGTCGGCCTTGCCGGCATTAACGTTGCCGGCGCCATTCGCGGCGTTGGCAGCACCTGCGTTGTTCGCAGGTACCGAAGGAGCCCCGCTCGGCTGCGACGCAGAGGTTGCACCGCCCGCAAAGACATTTCCTCTTGCACGGCCGGTCTTTTTTGCCTTTTGAGACTGCTCGTACAGAGCGGTAAACATCGCCGTCTCGCCCGGGGACACGCGCTTACCGGAACCGCCCTGTCCAGCGCCGCCCGGCGTGCCGGCCTTACCAGCCCCGTTCGGACGCGGCGGAACTGCAGGGCGGCCGCTATCGCTGCCCTTAAAGTGATTACCAGCCATAAAGAAATCCTCGCAATTGAGTCGCAATGAAAAAGTCCATAACGTTACTAGTTTATGGCATTTTGAGCATCGACAGCTAAACTCCAGACACGGACATCAATTGGCGAAAATGCGGCACAACACCTTTTCCGTCTTGGCAGCGGCGCTAGCTACACCGTGAGGAACATCATCACGATGATCATGACAAAGCCGATAAGGTCGGTCGGCAAAAACACCGTCCCCAGCATAACGGCGCTGGTGATGGTCGCCGAAACCGGCTCCACAGTTCCGATGAGGCTCGCGCGCACCGAGCCGATGTCCTTAACGCCCTGCATATAAAGCATGTAAGCAAAAAACGAGCCGATAACCACGAACACCGCGAGCGCCTCGATGCCGGCAGCGTCGAGCGCCGGCATATGCGCCCAGGGCTGCACGAAGACGCACGAGACCACGCCCGCCGTGAGCATTGCCGAGCCCGTGACGATGGGGCTGCCGTATTCGGGCAGGATCTTGGCGGGAATCACCGCCATACACGCGGCGCTGACCGCACACATAAGACCTGCTGCCAGGCCAAGCGGCGAGATATTCAGGCTGGTGGGGTCGCCGCCGGTGGCGATTAAAAAGGTTCCACCCAGAGCCAGGCCAATGCCGATGACTTCGCGAGTACGCGGCATACGGCGATCGGTCACGCAGGCGTAGCCCATGATGATAACGAGCTGCAGGCACTGGAGCACCGTCGCGGTTCCGGCGTTCGTCAGGCGCACGGCCGAAAGATAGCAAAACTGGTTGAACAGCAGGCCAAAAGCGGTAAAGAGCAGCAGCTGCTTGCGATCAGCGGGCGTCGTCCAAAGCTTGACCAGGCGTGCGCGGTCGCGCGTGACAACCACAGCCATAAAGAGCAGGCCGGCGAGAATCTGACGCACGCTCATAAGCCACAGCGTATCGACATGGTAGGTATCGAACAAAAAACTCGCGCTGGTGCCCGAGAAGCCCCAAAACGAACCGCCCACCAGCGTAGCCAAGACGCCCGTGATCATCTTGCGCGTCGAAGCGCTGTTCAGGCGGTCGCGCCATGCGCGACGGGTGTTGCGGCTGAGCTCGTCGGTGCCCTCGGGCACATCAATGTTCGATATATCGGTCATCGGCACCGAAGCCCCTGCGCCTTCGACCTGCTCGACACACTCTTTGCTCATTCCACTCCCCCGAAACAGCCTGGAAACAATTCGGCTTACCTTACCACGGCGAAGTCACCAGCTGGAGGCTTGTCCGCTTATCGGTAGGACAATTCCGCAGGCGTCTTTCCATAGCTCGATACCGCAATGGCCTTGCATTATGCGACAGCCAAATCGCGGCAGCAGGCTCTTTTGAAATGGATGCGACAAAGCCCCCGAATTCCACAATGTAAGCGATTTTTAAAAATGTTCTTGCCACCGAGTTCAGGCTCCGTTATATTATCCCTTGCGCGCTTGCGCACCCTTGATCGGGCGTTTAGCTCAGGGGGAGAGCGCTTCCCTGACA
>RQBM01000007.1:0-11980 GCA_008668795.1 Collinsella aerofaciens
AGGAACACTCGGGAGCCGACAGATACTAATGTGACGCTTATGCAATCACGTTCGTATAGGTTACGGGGAAATGAGTTCGATTTCAAGCGTGAACTGCGATTTTTTACTCGTGTGGAGACTTTTTCGTAATCTTATGAACACACGTCTCCGCAACTTGACGATAACCAGCCAGGCATTCGGCTTTGGGGTAAAGTATCCGGAGCCAACGATTCTAGATCGATTTTTCGAGAAAGGTGCCCGCGTGCTCAAAGCAGTCGTTTTCGATATGGACGAAACGCTTCTCAGCATCAACCTCAACGCGTTCATCCTTCGCTATTTTAAGGATGTCTCTTCGATGCTCGCGGATATCGGGCGCCGCAGCCGCGGTGGCACGATGGCGCGCCTCGGCACCATCCTGGTCGACCTCAACGCCAATCGCCGCAGCGGCACGGACAACCGCACCAATCTTGAGTTTTACCAAGAAGAGGTCGAGCGCCGATGCGGGATCTGCCTCTCCGATCCCCTCATCTACGAGGCGTTTACCTACTATGACCGCGAAGTTCTTCCGTACAAGAACGACGATATCATTAACGCCCACGCCATGCCGGGCGCACACGCCGCGCTCCAGGCCGTACAGGACGCAGGGCTGCGCTGCGCGCTCTTTACCAACCCCAGCTTTCCCCAGGGGGCCATCGAGTGCCGCATGGGTTGGGGCGACCTGGCCGACGCCCCCTTTGAACTCGTGACGCACATGGGAAACGCCACCCGCTGCAAGCCCGATGCCACCTACTATCTAGAGCAGCTTCAGGTGATGGGGCTCGAGCCACACGAGGTCCTTATGGTGGGCAACGATCCCAAGCGCGACTTCCCCAGTCCCGCCTGCGGCATTCAAACTGCCTATGTTGGCCAGGGAAAACCCGGCCGAGCCACCTGGCGCGGAACCATGGAAGACTTCGCCCGCGACTTTAACGCCGTAATCGAAGCCTTCTACGAACACCAAGTAGCCGACGAACTGTCGTAGGACCCCTCGCTCCAAACCAAATATCGCCGCAGGTTGAGCACAAGTGAGCGAAAAGGCCCCTAAGAGAGCAATGTGCCTTGCAATAGGAGCGCAAAGGACTTCTTTCCAGGCCCGACGATTGAAAGGCAGATTGCCGCTTAGGGGCATTTGCAGCGTCGACTGGTTACGCGGTTTGGTAAAACCGCGTAACTAGCACACCTGGGTTTTGCCGATCATGATGTTGAGGATCTCGATGTCGGTGTCCTTCATGCCCACGCGGCCTACGTAGCCCATACTGGCGATTGTTTGCTCAACGGTATCTTGGATCAGGCCCTCGCCGGCGCGGAAGCCGCGACCCTGCATGGCCATATCATGGCCCAGAATCGCCGCATCGACGGCAGCCGAGATCTTGGCGGCACAGCTCGCCTTGGCGCCGTCGCACACGATGCCGCCCACGTTACCGAGCGTGTTCGAGACGGTCGCGCCAATCTGTTCGCGCGTGCCACCGCACAGCCAGGTAATCGCAGCGCCGGCGCCGCACGCAGCGCAAATAGCACCGCAAAACGCCGAAAGCGCACCAATATAGCTCTTGATATGCACGGCGATAAGATCGGACAGCATCACGGCGCGCACCAGGCGCTCGTGGTCGCAACGCAGGTACTCGGCATACTCCATGACGGGCAATGCGCAGGTAATGCCCTGATTGCCCGAGCCGCACACAATGGCGACCGGCAGCGCGCAACCGTTCATGCGGGCGTCGGACCCGGCGGCCGCACGGGCACGGGCGCGGCAGGCGACGTCATCGGCACGAGCACCCAGCAGCGTACGGCCCACCTCGGCGCCCCAAGCGTGCGCGAGACCCTCGGCACTGATCGCGCCATTCAGCTCAATCTGACGCTCAACGGCAGCGCGGGCGTCCTCAATGTCACCATCCTCGATAAAGTCGATGATGGTCTCGATCGACATGGGCGTGTCGGCGTTATCTGCCGCACGCTCGGCCACCACGCGCTCGGCGCAGGCGGCGCACTCCCCCGCCGACTTACCGCATACCGGAATACCGTCGAGCGTATGGCACGTGACATTAGTGTGGTGATCGGTAATCTCGACGACCGCGGTATGGCCCCCGGCCGTCGCAGTCACCTTGATGTAGAGGTTGGGCACACCCTCGACAAGCGACACATCGCAGTAGTCCGCATCGGCAAGCAGCTCGGCCACGCGGGCGCGGTCCGCGTCATCGACGCTCTCGAGCACCTCGAGCGCGCTCTTGGCGTCGCCGCCCACGGCACCCAGCACGGCCGCGGCCTCAATACCGTGCATACCGCCCGAGTTGGGCACGGTCACGCTCTTGACGTTCTTGATGATGTTGCCCGAGCAGGCAACATCCATATGATCGGGTTCGCAACCGAGCGTCTGGCTCGCCAGCGCCGCTGCATAAGCAACGGCAATGGGCTCGGTGCAGCCGAGTGCACAAACAAGTTCGCGGTTCAAAACATCGCAAAACGCGGCATCACGAAGGGAATCGGCAGGCATAGGTATCTCCTACTTGTATAACGGGCTGGGCTCTCAATAATAATTAGCTCTTTTATTTGATAACAATGCATCAAAAACCGCAACCCAGGTTCCGGTAGACGGCATTCAGGCGCAAACTGACGGCATTCATTCATGAGAAACCGGTCTTGTTGCATGCTAAAGCGTTTGACCAAAAAACGCCCAAGCGTTTACACAAAAGTCGCGCTATCATGCAGTCGAACGCGGTAAAACCTTTAGCAATCTCGCCGCACAGACCAGAGAGGAACTATCCATGAAGATCGGTATCGGTAACGACCACGCCGCCGTCGAGCTCAAGAACATCATCTCCGAGCACCTGAAGGAGCGCGGCTGCGAGGTCGTGAACTTTGGCACCGACACCTCCGAGAGCTTTGACTACCCCATCGCCGGCTACAAGGTGGGTAAGGCCGTTGCCAACGGCGACGTCGATCTAGGCATCCTGATCTGTGGCACCGGCGTCGGTATCAGCCTGGCTGCCAACAAGGTCGAGGGCGTACGCGCCGTCGTGTGCTCCGAGCCCTTCAGCGCCAAGCTCTCCCGCATGCACAACAATACCAACGTGCTCGCTTTTGGCGCCCGCGTCGTGGGCTCCGAGCTCGCCAAGATGATCGTCGACGAGTGGCTCGACGCCGAGTTTGAGGGCGGTCGTCACGAGCGTCGCGTTAACCTCCTCAACGAGATCGATCACACGCGCGCCCTTAAGATCGTCGACGAAGCCTAAACTATTCAGTGCCACAAGCTAACAGCAGGGGCCCGCTCGGAACACATGTCCGAGCGGGCCCCTGCATAGATTTTGGAATAAAAGGGCGCCGCGGATGGAGTTCCGCGGCGCCCAAGCCACACGCTAACAGCTTTAAGGAGTCAAAGCTGGTTTAGCCAAAGAAGCGTTTGATCTCAATCTCGGCGTTCTCCAGGCAGTCGGAGCCGTGAATCACGTTGGCGTTGACATCGACGGCAAAGTCGCCGCGGATGGTACCAGGAGCAGCCTCAAGCGGGTTGGTAGCGCCCATGAGGGTGCGCATCTTAGCAACAGCGGAGAGACCGGAAACGACCATCTTGACGACCGGACCGCTCGTCATAAAGTCGCAGAGACCGCCAAAGAAGGGCTTGTCGGCCAGATGGGCGTAGTGCTCCTCGACGGTAGCGCGCTCGAGCGTGGTCATCTCCATGCGCTCGATGACAAGGCCGCTGCGCTCAATGCGAGCAACGATCTCGCCGATCTTGCGGTCGCGCACGGCGTCGGGCTTAATCATGATGAAGGTCTTCTCGATAGCCATAAAAGTAGCCTTTCAAGTAGGTTCGCGCGTGCCCAAGTCCCATTCCGGCACCCGCCTGGACTGCATCGTAACAGAGTTTTAGCTGCAGTTAAACAAAAAGCTGTTTATTGAAACGTTGCAATTTATTAAAGCGCTCCATATGTGTCACTTCTGTTTCGAAGCCCGATTAGAGTACCATCCGACCGCCCATCAACTGCGCCGAACAGAGCAGGCGGTCGGTTGCCGCCCGCGAACGTATCCCCTTCACAACCTGCCCAAAGGTCCTACAGAAGTTCTCGACAAGCCCCTCCCCCATAGCAACAAAATACGGGCTCCCACATCAGCAGGCGCCCGTAAAGCGAAAACGATTTATCAATACATGGCCAAAACGGCTTCAGCCAAACCTCTACTTTGCCCCGTGACCCATCTCGACGACCTTGGTCAGCGATCCAAACACGCCCTCGTCAGCCACGAGCTGTGCCTCGGCACGCTGCAACTGCACGGCAACGGCGGCAGGAGCGGTGCCGCCCTCGGTCGTGCGCGCGGCGACAATCGACGGGATATCGAGCGCCTCGGTAATGTCGCGCTCAAAGAGCGGGCTTGCCTCCTGGAACACCTCAAACGGCAGGTCCTCAAGATTGCAGCCGCGCTTCTCGCACATCAGGACCAGATGGCCCACCACGGCATGTGCCTCGCGGAACGGCAGGCCACGCTTGGCCAGGTAATCGGCAACATCGGTGGCGGCAAGGTGCCCCACGCCGCACTCGCGCGCCATGGCATCCTCGTTGACGGTCCAAGTCGAAATCATTCCGGCCATAACGGACAGGCACTGCATGAGCGTATGGGCGGTATCGAGCGCGCCCTCCTTGTCCTCCTGCAAGTCCTTGTTATAAGCAAGCGGCAGGCCCTTCATGGTTACCAGCAGCTGCACCAGGTTGCCGTACACGCGACCGCTCTTGCCGCGGATAAGCTCGGCAAAGTCGGGGTTCTTCTTCTGCGGCATGATGGACGAGCCAGTGGAGTACGAGTCGGAAAACGTGATAAAGCCAAATTCGGAGCTCGACCACAGTACGATCTCCTCGGAAAGACGCGCCAGGTGCATCGCCATGACGGATCCGGCGTAATGCAGATCGAGCAGAAAATCACGGTCGGAAACGGCATCGAGCGAGTTGGGGATCACGCCCGCAAAGCCAAGTTCGGCAGCCGTCATCTGGCGATCGAGCGGATAGCTCGTACCGGCAAGCGCAGCGGCACCCAGCGGGCAGTTGTCGGCAGCATCAAAGGCGGCCTTCAAACGCGTAAAGTCGCGCGCGAACATCCAGGAATACGCCAGCAGGTGATGCGACAGCAGCACGGGCTGAGCATGTTGCATGTGCGTGTAGCCCGGCAGAATCACCTTGTCGTACTTCTTGGCCGCATCCACCAGCACATGGCGCAGCTCAAGATTGGCCTCCATGAGCTCCTTGGCCAGCGCCTTGACGCCCAGGCGCGTATCGGTCGCCACCTGGTCGTTGCGCGAACGCCCAGTATGCAAGCGCTTGCCAGCCTCGCCGATGCGACGCGTCAGCTCGCTCTCGATGGACATATGAATGTCCTCATCGTTGATGTCGAAGGTAAAGTTGCCGGCATCGATATCCTGTTCGATTCCGGTCAGGCCCTTGGCAATCGCCTGCTCGTCCTCGGCACTGATGATGCCCTGGGCGGCCAACATCTTGGCATGCGCCTTAGAGCCGGCGATATCCTGCTTATAGAGATGTTTGTCGACCGGCAGCGACGCGCCAAACTCCTGCGTGACCTCGGCCACGCCCGCCTCAAAACGACCGCCCCAAAGAGCCATGGAACCGTCTCCTTTCTCCAAATACCAAAACAAGCGTCCAAAGCAATGTGCCCTGTCGCTAAAGCGATTTATCAACCGCTAGTTTTACACACTCCCTGCCGCGCGCGGGGCCATGTGGCTAATTTGCAAAGAAGTGACGCACCATGCACTTGGCGCCCAACGTCTCCCTCCGGATGTTGCCCTGCGAACCATCGATCCAGGCCTTCAGGCTCATAGGAACGTCCTCGACCCTTACAGCATCGAACTCGGGCGCGAGGGCAAGCAAAGCATGCGCGATAGCATCGAACAAAATGGATACTCCTCATATGTATAGGCACAGAGCCGCCAAATTGATAGAAGGAGCCCCGCCGGACAACCCCGGCGGGGCTCGGACTCAGCCGCAGACGCGGCATCATATATGCGGGCGGAACGTAGGGGCCACCGATGTTAAGAAGTGTCAGCAAGCATAACGAAAGGTAGGGACCCCGTGCGCCCGTTATGTATCACGCGGATGGGCCGCGCGGATACCAAGGGAAGGAGGCGCTAGGCCTGGGCAGCAGCAGAGCTGGGGCCCTGGACCTTTGCCCACGTCTTGAGCGACAGCGTATCGATCTCGATAAAGCCGGCGCTGGCCTTCTCGTCAAACGTGGTGTCGCGGTCGTAGGTAGCCAGGCCGTAGTCGTAGAGGCTGAAGGGACTCTTGCGGCCGACGACATGGCAGTTGCCCTTAAAGAACTTCAGACGGACAGTGCCGGTCACGAACTTCTGGGTATCGGCCATAAAGGCGTCGAGCGCGTTCTTGAGCGGGCTGTACCACTGGCCGTTGTACACGGCGGTGGCCCAATCCTGCTCGAGCTTGATCTTGGTCTTGAGCAGGTCGCCCTCGACGCAGATGTCCTCGAGCGCCTTGTGGGCGGTGATGAGCGTCAGGGCGCCGGGAACCTCATAGCACTCGCGGCTCTTGAGGCCCACCAGACGATCCTCGACCAGGTCAAGACGGCCAAAGCCGTTGTCGCCCGAAATCTTGTTGAGGGCGATGACGATCTCGGAGAGCTTCATCTTCTTGCCGTCGACGGCGACAGGCTTGCCGGCCTCAAACTCGATCTCGGTATAGGTCGGGGTGTCAGGCGTGTCCTCGGGGTTCTTGGTCATAACCCAAGCGTCATCGAGCGGCTCATTCCAAGGGTCCTCCAGGTGACCGCACTCGATGGCGCGACCCCACAGGTTGTCGTCGATGGAGTAGGGGTTGTCGTTGGCACCCTCGGGAACCGGCACGTTGTGGGCGTGGGCATAGGCGACCTCGTCGGGACGGCACTTCAGGTCCCACTCGCGAACCGGGGCGATAACCTTGAGCTCGGGGTCGAGGGCCTTGACGGCGGCCTCAAAACGGACCTGATCGTTACCTTTGCCAGTGCAGCCGTGGGCGACGTAGGTCGCGCCAAACTCGTGGGCGACCTCAACAAGCTTCTTGGCAAGCAGCGGGCGAGACAGGGCGGAGAGCAGCGGATACTTATTCTCGTACATGGAGTTTGCGGCGATGGCTTTGGTCAGGAACTCATCGGAGAACTCGTCGCGCAGGTCGAGCACCTGGCAATCGAGAACGCCCAGGTCGAGCGCCTTCTGCTTCTTGGCATCCAGTCCGGTCTCTTCCTGGCCCACGTTGCCGCAGACGCAAACGACATCGAGATTCTTCTCGTCCTGGAGCCACTTGACACATACGGATGTATCAAGACCACCGGAATATGCGAGAACGACTTTTTCCTTGCTCATGGCTGTTTCCTTTCGCCCTTGGTAGCTAGTTAGAACATCGGTCAGTTGCAAGTCATTTCAAGGTCATATACCGTGCAATATCAGGTTAAATAGCAAAAATCAGCACATACATGCCCTAGAAACATGCAGCAATGTCGTGCTAAAACCCAACGACCTCAAAATGACTCTGTTGAGGCAATTCGCCCCATGCGGACAGAGACGATTGTTATCGTCGTCGGGAAATTGCGCGCTGGCGTCGGATGGCATTGTCTGCAGTGGTGATGATCTTTACGAACTGCATCTGCCTCTCCTTTCACGTATCGCCGGGCGCAATTCAAATATCGTAAACGGTACCTTTTACTCGGTAAGCGGTTGTTTTTCCGTCTCCGTTTTCGATGGTCGCTATATTACGCTAAAGTGCCCGCAGCACAAGCGACAAATTCAAATTTCTGAAAAGTTTTTTCATTACTTTGTGAAGCGTGGTGCAAATACGCACCATTCCTGCGAAAATACGCTCGACTACTAGTTGATGGTTATAACGTCTGAAACAATCTCGAAACGAAAGGCGCATTTTTATGCAAACTTACGAATCGGACGCCAACATCGGCAACATTAAGATTCTCGCCGTCGATATGGACAAGACGCTGCTGACCGACGAGCGTGTGCTGCCCCAGGGTCTTGATGAGCGCCTGGACAAGCTCGCCGACGCCGGCATCGTATTCTGCCCCGCCAGCGGACGTCCCGCCCCCAAGCTCGAGGAGATGTTCGAGGGCATCAAGAACCGCCTCGCCTTTTGTCCCGACAACGGAGCGTGCGTGATCTATCGCGGCAGCTATATCTATAAAAGCAATATTGACGTGGAGCTGTATCAGCAGGTCTTGAACCGTGCCTCGGAGGATCCTCGCGCTGTCCCCGTCCTGTGCTGCTTCGACGAGTTCTACGTGCTTGCCCGCGACCATCAATACCACGACGAGATCAGCGTCTACTACAACACAATCAACTACGTAGACAGCTTTGAGGGCATTGATTTCGAGTCCAACAAGATTTCGGTCTTCTTCCCCGGCTACGACGCCGAGCCCGCTTTCCGCGAGACCTATAGCCCCGAGTTCTCGGACAAACTCTACGTCACCAACGCTGGGCGCGAGTGGATCGACTTTATGAACCTGGGCGTCGACAAGGGCGCCGGCGTCGCTCACCTGTGCGAGCACCTGGGCATCGATATTGCCGATGCTGCCGCCGTGGGCGACACCTACAACGACATCCCCATGCTGGAGCGCGTCGGTCACAGCTTTATCGTGGACAATGCCGAGGAGCACATGAACGCGCATGCCAAATGGCGCATTCCGAGCAACAACGACGGGGGCGTACTGACGCTCATCGACGCCATCTTGGCGGCTCGTTAACGTGGCTCGTCGGACCTGGCCGGGCGAGACGGGTAAGTTTTTGTTCGGTCAGGTCCTGGGCTCGCTCGGAAAGCACATTAAGTGCTTTCCGGCTCGTGCGGAATCTACGAAAAACTTACCCGCCTCGCCCGGCCAGGTCCTAGGGTGACTTGCTTGCCGCCTAGATGGCGTCTTGGCGTCTAGATACTTGGCTGAATAATTATGGATGAAGGGAGTTCCTTGCTGAAAGGGACTCCCTTCTGGTTTGGCTGCTTTGGACCTGTGGCTGTTTTTCTATTTCGCGTCGGCCCAGGTTATGCCGGTGCTGGCTTCGGCGATTAGGGGGACGCGGAGGTCTACTACGTGCTCCATGACGTCGCGGACCATGGTGGTTAGGCGCTCGACTTCGTCGATGGGGCACTCAAAGTCCAGTTCGTCGTGCACTTGCAGGATCATGTGGGCGGCAAAGCCTTCCTCTTCCAGGCGGCGGCTTACGCGGGCCATCGCGATCTTGATGATGTCGGCGGCGGTTCCCTGCATGGGATGGTTCATGGCCGTGCGCTCGCCAAAGCCGCGGAGTTGCGGGTTTTTGGCCTTGAGCTCCGGAATATGACGACGGCGGCCGTACATGGTCTCGGCGTAGCCCGTCTGCTTGGCGCGTGCCACCACGTTGTCGAGGAACGTGCGCACGCCCGGGTAGGCCTCGTAGTAGCGGTCGATCATGTCGCGTGCCTCGGCCATCGAGATATGCAGCGACTGCGACAGGCCGTAGGCCTGCTGGCCATACACGATGCCAAAGTTCACGGCCTTGGCGCGACTGCGCAGGTCGGGCGTTACCTCGGACACCGGCACACCGAACACGCGCGCCGCCGTCTCGGCATGGAAGTCCTCGCCCTCGTTAAAGGCGCGCACCAAGTGCTCGTCACCTGAGAGATGCGCCAGCAGACGCAGCTCGATCTGCGAGTAGTCCACCGCCAAAAAGACGCTTCCCTCGCCTGCCGAAAACGCCGTCTTGACGGTACGACCCAGCTCCGAGCGCGTCGGGATGTTCTGCAGGTTCGGGTCGCTCGAGGACAGACGCCCCGTTGCCGTGATGGTCTGGTTGTACGTAGTGTGTACGCGACCGTCACCACGGCGTAGCGGGCCCAGCGTGTCCAGATAGGTGGACTTGATCTTAGACTTCTCACGCCAGTCCAAGATCAGACGCACGATTTCGTGGTCACGCGCAAGGTCGCTCAGCACCTTGGCGTTGGTCGAATAATAGCCGCGCTTAGTCTTCTTGAGGCCCTTGGTCGGAAGCCCCATCACATCAAAGAGCACGTGCGACAGCTGCATGGGGCTGCCAATATTAAAGGTCTCGTCACCCGCCAGGTCGCGAATACTGCGCTCAACCTCGGTAATCTGGGTCGCCAGACCCTCGGACAGACTGTGCAGACGGTCGGGGTCCACGAGCATGCCCGCGCGCTCCATCTTGGCAAGTACCGGAACGAGCGGCATCTCGATGCCATCGAACACGTTGGCGGCATTCTCACGGGCCATGCACTCGCGCAACGGTGCCACGAGCGCCAGCGTCAGAGCCGCAGTACGGGCGGCAGGCGCCGGAGCGTCCTCACCGGCACCCTCTGCGCCGCGCGCCGCAGGCAGCGCCATCTGCAGATACGTATCGGCAAGATATGCCTCATCGAACTCGGAGCGATCGGAATCCAGCAGATAGGCAGCGACCACGGTATCGAAGATACGCGTGGAATCGGTAGCGAGCGGATCCATGAGCTCGGGCTCAGAAGAATCGACGGGCGAAAGCTCGTGCAACAGCGCCTTCATATCCGGGCTCGCCACGCGACCCCCCATAAACAGACGCGCGAGCACGCCGGCAATCACGCCGTGAACGAAGTTGAAGCCCTCAACCTCAGCCGCCGCACAGCTGTCGCCCTCCTCGAGCGCGAACAGGCCCTTGGACGTCGCCAACCACAGCGTGCGCGTCAGTCCAAAGAGCGCGCCCTCTTCCTTGTCGTCGTCCACCACGGCGGCGACCCACTCGCCGGCATCAATCGCGCGGGAGACCTCAGCCGCAACGGCACCAAGCGCGTCGGCATCGCCGGCGGCTGCGCGAACCATAGCAGGTATCTCAACCACACTGGAGGCAGCAGTAGCCCCGCCCTCGCCGCCGACCAGCGCCAAGAAACGGTTCTGCATGGCGGTGATACCAAGTGTGCCCAGCGCCGCGGACACTTCGTCGGCAGAAAACGCCGGGAAGGACGTTTCGTCAAAGTCGAGCTCGACGGGCGCATCGGTGCGAATGGTTGCGACCTTGCGGCTCAGCAGCGCATCGTCGATGTGCGCACGCAGGTTCTCGCCCATCTTGCCCTTGACCTCGTCGGCATGCGCGATGACCTCGTCCAAGCTGCCGTACTGTGCGATGAGCGCGCTCGCCTTTTTGGGGCCGATGCCCGGTACGCCGGGAATGTTGTCCGACGTATCGCCCTTTAGACCGTAAAAATCGGGCACGAGCGCCGGCGTAATGCCGTGATACAGGTCGTCCACGCTCTCGGGCGTCATGATCGCCACGTCGGACAGGCCCTTGCGGGTCGAGACCACGTTGACGTGCTCGGTCACGAGTTGATACATGTCGCGGTCGCCGGTCACCAGCAGCATGTCGCAGCCGGCCTCTTCACCCAGGCGCGCCATGGTTCCCAGGATATCGTCGCCTTCCCAGCCCTCGGACTGCAGAATCGGCACGTTGAGCGCGGTGAGCAGCTCCTTGATCATCGGAAACTGCGCATGCAGATCGGGGTCCATGGGCGGGCGTTGCGCCTTATACTGCGGCAGCATCTCCATGCGCACGCGCGGTTTGCCCTTGTCAAACGCCACGACCACACCGTCGGGGTTAAAGGCATCGATCATCTTGAGAAACATGTTCAGAAAGCCGAAGATCGCGTTGGTGGGGCGGCCGTCCGGCGCATTCATGGTGGGCGGCACGGCGTGGAAGGCGCGGTGCATGAGCGAGTTGCCGTCGATAACGGCAAAGGTGCGGCGCTTGTCAGACATATTGAATACCTCGCTTTGGGCTGGGCACGGTTTGCTCACACCAGTTTACACGCTCCCCGCCCCGCGGCCACCGCACATCAGGCTTCCCTGCCGCCGCGGGCCCGCGCGTGATACGATGGCTCACGGTACATCAACCAGCACGATCGATCCGAAAGGAGCCTGCGTCATGGAGCGTCCCTGCGCATGGAAAAAGTACACGCCACAG
>RQBM01000031.1:0-3173 GCA_008668795.1 Collinsella aerofaciens
GCCTTAAAGGTAAGGCAATTCGTTAAACCGCCGGTGCCCGTACCCATGGAGCCCGGCAGTTATAAAAAGGTTATCCTGCGTGAAATAAGACACGCACGACAAAGGAGGAATCGTGGGAGTTATCGGTTACGGTCTCGGTGTTATCGGCGCTGGTCTTGCTATCGGCCTGTCTGCTCTGGGTGCTACGGGTGCTATGGCCCGTCAGCCTGAGGTCCAGGGCCGCGTGTTCACCGTCTTCATCATGGGCTCCGCCTTCGGCGAGGCTCTGGCTCTGATCGGCTTCGTTGTCGCGCTGATCGTTAAATAGCACGGAGCGTCAAGTATGAATCTTTCATCCCAGAAGAGCGCGATCGCACTCTCCGCGTCCGCGGCCGCGCTGCTCATGCCGGTTTCCGCGTTCGCTGAGGACGGCGCTGCCGGTGCGGACATCCTCATCCCTAAGATGGCGGAGTTCATCCCGGCGCTTATCGCCTTCCTGATTATCTGGATCGTGCTGGCCAAGGTCGCCCTGCCGGGCATCATGAAGACCATGGAGGAGCGCGGCAAGAAGATCGAGGAGAGCCTCGACGAGGCCGAGAAGACCAAGCAGGAGGCTATCGCCAAGCGCGCTGAGTCCGACTCGATCGTCACCGACGCCCGTCGTCAGGCTGCCGACATCGTTCTCGAGGCCCGTAAGGACGCCGAGTCCGAGCGCGCCCGTATCATCGAGGCTGCTCACAAGGAGGCCGAGGAGATCATCGCCAAGGCCCATACGACCGTCGAGGACGAGCGCAAGTCCATCTACGCCGGTGCCGCGAGCTCCATCGCCGACCTGTCCGTTGCCGTCGCCACCAAGATCGTGGGCGAGGCACTCGATGACGAGGCCGAGCAGAAGAAGCTCATCGAGCGCTACATCCAGGAAGCAGGTAGCCTGAATGCCGACTAGCCGCTATCAGGACAAGGTGCTCGAGACCTACGCGCGCTCCCTTCTGGAAGCCGCTAAGGCCGAGAACCATGTGTTCGAGGACCTCGAGATGATCGAGCGCCTGGCTTCTGCCAGCCCCGAGATCATCGCCGTGCTCGACACCATGTCCAAGCGCGACCAGCTCGACCTTCTTCCCAAGGTGGCAGCTGCCTTTAAGTATGTTGCCGAGGAAGACGAGGATGTAGTGGGCGTGACCGTCACCACGGCGATCCCGCTCGACGACGAGCTGCGTCAAACCATCACTAAGAAATGCGAGCAGGACTTCGGCCGCAAGGTATTCCTTATCGAGCAGGTCGACCCGTCTATCGTGGGCGGCCTGGTGCTCGAGGCCCGCGGCGAGCGTCGTGACATTTCCGTCAAGACGCAGCTGCGCATCGCGCAGGAGACCCTCGCAAACTCTGCTAATTCGTACGGAGGTGAAGCCTAATGTCCGAAACCCTCAATGCCCAGGATATCGCCAAGAAACTGCAGGAGCAGCTCACGAGCCTCTCCGCGACGGTCGATACGCATGAGGTTTCAACGGTCGACGAGGTAGGCGACGGCATCGCGCGCGTCTCCGGCCTCAAGAGCGCCATGGCAGGCGAGCTTCTGGAGTTCAAGAGCTCCGATACCGGTGAGACCGTCTTCGGCCTTGCCCAGAACCTTGACCGTGACGAGGTCGGCGCCGTTCTGTTCGGTGCCGTCGACTCCATCAAGGAAGGCGACGAGTGCCGCACCACT
Source organism: Collinsella aerofaciens (assembly GCA_008668795.1). Lineage (GTDB taxonomy): Bacteria > Actinomycetota > Coriobacteriia > Coriobacteriales > Coriobacteriaceae > Collinsella > Collinsella aerofaciens_AS. The sequence continues at coordinate 1,685 of RQBM01000031.1, forward strand.
GGCCGCATTATGGATATCCCCGTGAGCCGCGCCATGCTCGGCCGCGTCGTCAATCCGCTCGGCCAGCCCATCGACGGCCTAGGCGACATCGTCGCTACGCACCGTCGCCCCATCGAGTTCAAGGCCCCCGGCGTCATCGACCGTACCCCGGTGTGCGAGCCGGTTCAGACCGGTCTGCTCGCTATCGACTCCATGGTGCCTATTGGCCGCGGTCAGCGTGAGCTCATCATTGGCGACCGTAAGACCGGTAAGACCGCCATCGCCATCGACGCTATCCTCAATCAGCGCGGCAAGGGCATGGTCTGCATCTATGTCGCCATCGGCCAGAAGGCCTCCACGGTTGCCAACATCCGCGAGACCCTCGCTCAGCACGGCGCGCTCGACTACACCATCATCGTTTCGGCCACCGCTGCCGATTCCGCCCCTATGCAGTACATCGCGCCTATGGCCGGTGCCGCTATCGGCGAGTTCTTCATGTACAACGGCGAGGACGGCAAGCCCGCCAGCGAGACCAACCCCGGCGGCCACGTGCTCGTCATCTACGACGACCTGTCCAAGCAGGCCGTGGCCTACCGTCAGATGTCGCTGACGCTGCATCGTCCGCCCGGACGCGAGGCCTATCCTGGCGACATCTTCTACCTGCACTCTCGTCTGCTCGAACGTGCCGTCAAGATGTCCAAGAAGAACGGCTGCGGCTCCATGACGGCACTGCCGATCATCGAGACCCAGGACGGCGACGTCTCGGCCTACATTCCGACCAACGTCATTTCCATTACCGATGGTCAGATCTATCTGCAGTCCGAGCTCTTCTTCCAGGGTCAGCGCCCGGCAGTCGACGTGGGCATTTCCGTGTCCCGCGTTGGTGGCGACGCGCAGACCAAGGCTATGAAGCAGGTCGCCGGTAACCTCCGTCTGGACCTCGCTTCGTACCAGGAGCTCGCCGGCTTTACGCAGTTCGGCTCCGACCTCGACGAGGCTACTCAGAAGCAGCTGACCCATGGTGCCCGCATGACCGAGCTCCTGAAGCAGCCGCGCTACAAGCCGTTTGAGGTTGGCGAGCAGATCGTTACGCTGTTCGCTGGCAACGAGGGCTTCCTGGATGACCTGGAGATCGCCGACGTGCTGCCTTTCCGTGCCGAGCTCATCGAGTACATGGACAATGGCTTTGGCTCGCTGCTCGACAAGGTTCGCGCCAAGAAGATCGATGATGACACCAAGGCTGAGCTCTTGCGCGTCATCGGCGACTTCAAGCAGCAGTTCATGGCCAAGCACCATTCGGATGTTTCTGGATCAGAGGAGAACTAAGCCCCATGGCCAACCTTCGCGACATTAAGAAGCGAATCTCCTCGGTTACCACGACCAAGCAGATCACGCGCACGATGGAGATGGTCTCTACGGCCAAGATCCGTCGTGCCCTCGATCGCTCCAAGCAGGCCGAGCCCTATAAGGAGGCGCTGACCGACGTCATGTTGACGGTCGCCGGCGACGC
>RQBM01000157.1:0-3019 GCA_008668795.1 Collinsella aerofaciens
CAGCTTGTCGATGATGATCTGCGCGGTGAAGGCGCGGCGGATGTCGTAGTCCTGCCAGTACTTCTCGCGGATAGCGTCTTCGATGGCGCCGATGGTGATGTGGCGCGAGTCGTTGTAGCTCGTGCCGAAGCTCGTGACGAGGATGACCGGCTTCACGGCCTTCTCCTTTTCGCTCGATTTCTCGGAACTCGCGGAGGTGCTGGAGCAGCCCGCGAGCGCGACTCCGGCGAGCGCGAAGGCTCCGGTTGCTGCGGCGCCCATGAAGCCGCGGCGTGACATCTGGTCGGACATGGTTTTTCCTTTCCTCGGTTTGCCGGTCCCCCGGCGACAGTTGCTTGTCGGCACAAGCGAAAGAAAAGCGCGCCCCTCGGGGTTCACAAGGAGCTAACGCCACGGCGATGCCGTGAGGAAAAGGCGAAGCAGTCTGGCTTGGGGCGCGAGACGGTTCGCCTGCGCGTCCTACACAGTAATGTCCCTTGCCCAGGATTCCCACCTGGTTCCCTCCGCAAGCCAGCGCGGGCTGTGCGGGCGCCGCGCCGGTCATTTCCTTTTATCCGATTGTCATATGCTCGTTGCCGAAACTTTTACTATGATAGAGGGCACTTGTGAACGTGTCAAAGTCAGGGCGGGCGGCATTGCGCCTCCTGCCTGCGTATTTGCGCCGATTGCCGCCGCAGGCGCCGTGTTTTGTCCGCTGCGCGAATGGCGGCGTAAACGGTTGCGATGAGAAACGGGAAGGGAAGGCTCGGATGATTCATATCGTTGGCGCAGGCTCGGGCGCCGCCGACCTTATCACGCTGCGCGGGGCGCGCCTTCTGCGCGCGGCCGACGTGGTCGTTTGGGCGGGGAGCCTTGTGAACCCCGAGCTGCTCGCCGAGTGCAAGGAATCCTGCGTCGTCTACGACAGCGCGCACATGACCTTGGAGGAAGTGCTCGACGTGATGTGCGCGGCGGATGCACGGGGCGAGGAAGTGGTGCGCCTGCACACGGGCGACCCGTGCCTGTACGGCGCCATCCAGGAGCAGATGGACGCGCTCGACGCGCGCGGCGTGGACTACGAGGTGGTGCCCGGCGTGTCGAGCTTTTGCGGTGCCGCGGCGGCGCTTCGCCAGGAATACACGCTGCCGGGAATCAGCCAGTCGGTCGTGATCACGCGGCTTTCCGGACGCACCCCCATGCCCGCGGGCGAGGGCATGCGCACCATGGCGGAAAGCGGCTCGACTATGGTCATCTTCCTGAGCTCGGGTATGCTCGCCGAGCTTTCCGCCGAGCTTTTGGCCGCGGGCCGCAGCTCCAATGAGCCGGCGGCGCTCGTGTACAAGGCGACCTGGCCTGAGGAGCGCGTGGTGCGATGCACAGTGGGCACGCTCGCCGATGCGGGCGCGCGAGAGGGCATCGACCGCACGGCGCTCGTGGTGGTGGGCCGCGTGCTCGGAGCTCGCGGCGGACTTGCGCACGACGGCGCGCAAGCGGAGTCCTACGAGCGCAGCAAGCTTTATGACCCTTCGTTTGCCACGGGGTATCGGAAGGCGAGCAGCTAGCGTGGCCTTCGAGCACTACATATATACCGGGACGACCCGCCTGCGCTGCGGCTACACCACGGGGAGCTGCGCCGCGCTCGCGGCGAAGGCGGCCTGCGAGATGCTCTTGTCGCGAAAGCCCGTCGGCCGCGTGTCGATCGTCACCCCCGGCGGGCTGCCCGTCGAGGTGGACGTGGTCGACGCATGCATCGGCGAGGGGTGCGCCCAGTGCGCCGTGCGAAAGGACGCAGGCGACGATGCCGATGTGACCGACGGCGTGCTCGTGTACGCGCGCGTGGAACATGCGGGCTCGGGCGCGGGCGCTGCGGGCAGCAAGGGCGTGCCCGCGCGCGAATCGGAAGTTTCCGTCGATGGCGGCGTGGGCGTGGGGCGCGTGATGTTGCCCGGGCTCGAGCAGCCGGTGGGGGCGGCCGCCATCAACGCGACGCCGCGCGCGATGATCACTTCGGCGGTGCGCGAGGTGTGCGCCGCGCACGGCTTTTCTGGAAATATTGCTGTGACGATTTCGGTACCCGAGGGTGTTGCCCTTGCCGAAAAGACCTTCAACCCGCACCTGGGGATAAAGGACGGCATCTCCATCCTGGGCACGACGGGCATCGTCGAGCCGCGCAGCCTCGCTGCCTTGCGCGACAGCATCGAGCTCGAGATCCGGCAGCATGCGGCTATGGGGCGGCGCGGAGTCGTGCTCACGCCCGGCAACTACGGCGCGCAGTTCATCTCGGGGCATTTCCACCTAAACGGTGCGCCGGTGGTCTTTATCTCCAACTTTGTGGGCGATGCGATTGATTGCTGCGTTCGCGAGGGATTTACTAATGTCCTTCTTGTGGGACACATCGGCAAGTTGGTGAAGGTCGCGGGCGGCATCATGGACACCCATTCGCGTACCGCCGACTGCCGCGCGGAGATTCTGGCCGCCCACGCGGCCTTGGCCGGCGCGGGCGCGAAGACCGTGCGTGAGATCCTGTCGTCGGTCACGACCACGGCGGCGCTCGAGGTAATCGAGGCCGCCGGCGTGGGGGACGCTGCGCGCGCCTCGCTCGCTGCGGCAATCGAGGACAGGTTGCGCCGCCGCGCGGCGGGCGCATGCGACATCGCCGCGGTCGTGTTCGACGCCGAGCGCCGCGAGCTTTTCCGCACGTCGGGCGCCGATGCAGTTATCGGGAAATTGGGGGCGACGTATGAGTAAAGGCGTTCTGTACGGGGTGCGCCGTGCAATCGGCTGGCCGGGGACGAAGGTGGTCATGAAGGCGCGCCGCTCGCTTGCGGACACGAAGCGCTTCCTTTGCGAGGAGGGTGCCTTCGACGGTGCCGAGCTTGTAGAGGACTGTGGGCTTCCGGGCGAGCGCGTGTACCGCTCACTCGACGATGTGCCCGATCGGGGCAGCTACTTCTCGACGATGGTGGTGCGCTAGATGAGGGTTTCCTGCATAGCGTTCACTGAGAGGGGGTATGCGTTGGCGGTGCGCACCGCACACGCG
>RQBM01000154.1:0-3472 GCA_008668795.1 Collinsella aerofaciens
AGACCCCCGCGAACTTCGCGGCGGCGGTCGGCCCCATGCCGTCCTCCGTCGCCAGGAGGAAGAGCTCGACCTTCTCCCTGCTGTACATGCGAACCTCCAGTCCGGACCGCCCCGCGGTCCAACTTTCTGTCCGCACCCCCAGACGGCCAAACAGGAACTATTCCACCGCAACTTCCCTTTTTTGGTTCAAACAAACCTGGCCTTTGTATCAATAATGGAAACGTCGCAGGTTGAGCATAAGCCAGCGAAAGCCCACCAGAGTAGGCAAAGCGCCCTCTGCACCAACAATGGAAAGCGCCGCAGGCAGAGGACGGACAGCGAGCGCCGTCCAGAACGTACAAGTTGGCATGAAAAAGGCGAGGCATAGACCTTTTGGTCATGCCTTGCCTTTTGAATGACAAATTGTCGTTCTGGACGGCGCGTAGCGTCGACCGGTTCCGCGGTTTGGTAAAACCGCGGAACAAAAAGTCGCCCCCTCCCGCGCACGGAACAGGAGGGGGCTAAAGGTAGGAGTCTACCGGTGGGTTGACCCCACCGGACAGACGATGACCAGATGATCCTTTACAGGATCGTCAAGGTTTCCGTGGGGTACCCGTTGGGTACTTAGATCAACACGCAAGCGACGGTCAGGATGATGGCGCAGACGACGGAGAGCGCGACGATGAGCTTAAGGGCAAACTTGAGCCAGGTCGTCCACTCGATCTTGGCCAGGGCGAGACCGCCCATGATGGCGCCGGAGGTCGGGGTGAACAGGTTCACGACACCGATGGCGGCGGAGAAGATCATGACCATGACCTCAGGCGAGAAGCCAAGCTTAACAGCCAGCGGTCCCATGATGGGCATGGAGACGGTGGCCATACCGGAGGTCGAGGGGATCAGGAAGGACAGGCCGAAGTAGACCAGGAAGCTCATGGGAGCGAAGATCACGCCGGACAGGCCAGCCAGGGCATTGGCGGCAGCGTCGAGGACGAAGACGTCGAGGCCGGTGTTAGCCATGAGGACGGAGATACCACGGGCGAGGGCGATGACGAGAACAACGGACATCATGTCGGCAGCGCCGGTGATGAAGGTGTTAACGATCTGCTTCTCGGACAGGCCACCGATGATACCGATCAGGACGGCCATGAGGAAGAACCAGGTGGAAGCCTCGTCGAAGTACCACTGGCCAATGGGCAGGCCGGTGATCAGGGCAGACCAGCCCTGGACGACGGCATTACCGTCGGCGTCGTAGACAGCGCCAGCGTCGAAGAAGTTGGCGACGCCCTCGTTGAGGTCGGCCAGCGGAATGAAGCCGACGATCATGACGACGAAGGTGAAGGCGAAGGCGATCAGAACACCCTTCTGACGACCGGTGAGCTTGACCTCCTTGTGGACCTCGGAAGCAGCCTTGCCGTGAGCCTCTTCGGCGTCCTTGAGCTCCTGCATCGACAGGATGGTGGAACCCTTGTCAGCCTTGACCTTCTTGGCATAGTTCATCACGAAGACAATGGACATAGCGGTAGTGACAATCCACAGGACGGCACCAAGGCCGATGATGATGGACTGGTTGACCTCAATGCCAACGCCGGTCAGAGCGTCGACGGCAGCGCCGACGGCGAACGGGTTAACCGTGGAGCCCAGGCAGCCGCAGCCAGCACCGAGCAGGACGGTAGCGGCGCCGACCATGGGGTCGAAGCCAGCGGCCATCATGGTAGCGGCGAGCAGGGCGTAGAAGGGAACGGTCTCCTCGCACATACCATAGGTGGTACCACCGAGGGAGAAGATGAGCATCAGCACGGGAATGAGCATGATCTCGTTACCCTTAAGCTTCTGCACCAGGACGGCGATACCGTTGTCCAGAGCGCCGGTCTCGGTCATCATGCCGAGGAAGCCGCCCAGGATCATAACGAAGAGGCAGACGGGCAGAGCGTCAGCGAAGCCCTTAATCGGGGCGGTGCAGAAATCGCTCAGACGGGCGGCAGTAACCGCGCCGCCGGACGTGCCGGAGACGATAACGGTAATCACTGCAACAATTGCCAGCAGAGCTAGAAGAATGGTGAACGATGAAGGCATACCGCGCTTTTTCTTAGCGGTCTCAGTCATGGTTCTCATCCCCCCTTCATAAATCATTTAACTTTCTCGCGCGAAGCGGATCTTCCGTGCCGTGCCCACCGCCCGACGCGAGATATTTACCAGACAAAGCCGCTCGGGGTGTGCAGCAATACACCCCGAGCGAGATGCTAGATGCTCTTACTTGAGCGTGGCGTACATGACAGCCTTGATGGTGTGCATGCGGTTCTCGGCCTCGTCGAAGACCTTGGAAGCGGGGCTCTCGAAGACCTCGTCGGTGACCTCCTGCTCGGTGATGCCGAACTGCTCGCACTTCTCGGCGCCAATCGTGGTGTTGGTGTCGTGGAAGCTAGGCAGGCAGTGCAGGAAGATGGCACCTGGGTTGGCCATAGCCATGACCTCGGAGGTAACGCGATACGGGGTGAGCTGAGCGATGCGCTCGGCCCAGACCTCGTCGGGCTCGCCCATGGAGACCCACACGTCGGTGTAGATAACGTCGGCACCGGTGACGCCGTCCTTGACGTCGGTGGTCAGCTTGATGGTGCAGCCGTTGGCCTCGGCGATGGGCTTGCAGGCCTCGATGACGTCGTCAGCGGGCATGCACTCCTCGGGGCCGCAGGCCACGAAGTTCATACCGAGCTTGGAGCAGACAACCATGAGGGAGCGAGCGACATTGTTCTTGCAGTCGCCCATGAAGACGAGGGTCTTGCCCTTGATGTCGTAGTTGAAGTTCTCCTGGACGGTCAGGATGTCGGCGAGCATCTGGGTGGGGTGCCACTCGGTGGTCAGGCCGTTCCACACGGGCACGCCGGACTTAGCAGCGAGCTCCTCGACGTCGTCCTGGGCAAAGCCACGGAACTCGATGCCGTCATACATGCGGCCGAGAACGCGAGCGGTGTCCTCGATGGACTCCTTCTTGCCCATCTGCGACGAACCGGGATCGAGGTAGGTGACGCCCATGCCCAGATCCATGCCGCCGACCTCAAAGGCGCAGCGGGTACGAGTGGAGGTCTTCTGGAAGAGCAGAACGATGTTCTTGCCCTCGAGATAGCGGTGCGGAACGCCAGCGCGCTTCATGTCCTTGAAGTTCTTGGAAAGCTTGAGCAAGTACTCGATCTCCTCGGTGGAGAGGTCGAGGAGCTTGAGGAAGCTACGGCCGGAGAGGTTAACACCCATGGTTCGTTTCCTTTCGAAAAAAAATGAATTACGTAAGTATTAGTGTTGCCCGTTTGACGGGCGAAACCGGTGCGGTTGTAGGGGGACCGCACCGGAAACGGAAAGACTTAGAGGTCCTCGCGCCAGAAGGGCATGCTCATGCAGCGCGGGCCGCCGCGGCCGCGGGAGAGCTCGGCGGAGGGCACGACGAGAAGGTCCAGGCCCTCCTTGTACAGCACGTCGTTGGTGACGGTGTTGCGGGCGTAGA